>JAEZHJ010000129.1 GCA_023436925.1 Actinomycetes bacterium | reverse complement strand
CCTCGGCGGCCGCCGCGCTGCTGCCGGGGTCGTGCCGGCCGGTGGGCCCGTGCGGCCCGTCGGCCCACCAGGTCGGGCCGTCGACCAGGGTGAGCCGCCGCCGGGCCGGCGGGCGCAGGAAGTCCTCGCAGCGACGCAGCACGTCCCAGCCTGCGCCGTGCTCGCTGGTGTAGGCGACGAACCAGGCATCCGCGGCGGGGAACCGCCGCCAGATCCGCTCCAGGACGGCCTCGGCGCCGCCGGGCGAGCAGGCGTCCTGCAGGTCGAGTCGGGCGGTCACCGCCAGCACCCCGTCGTCGACCACCAGCACGACCAGGGACTCGTGCGGGTGGAAGCCGAGCAGGTGCGGGATCAGGCCCAGCGCATCGTCGATAGTGCGCAGCCGCAGCAGCGGCGGGTCGTCTGGCTCTGTCATGCCGGAAGCCTTGGGCGCCGGCGCCGAACCGGTCAGTTGTCCACAGCGCGCGACCCGGCTCGCAGCCTGTCCACAGCCCCGGCTGCGGAATCCGGCCGGACCGGCCGGGTTGGCGCTCCCCGGCGGCGGGTAGCCTTGTCGCGATGAGCCAGCCACCGTACCCCCCGCGACCCGACCAGCCGCCCCCACCGGGATGGCAGCCCGGAACACCGCCGGGTGGGCAGCCGCCCTACGGCTACGACCCGACCCGACCGCTCGGGCCGCAGGCGCCGGCGCACACCAGCATCTCCGAGTTCGCCCCGCCGCGGTCGCGCGCGCCGTGGCTGATCGGCCTCGGCTCTCTGCTGATCGCTGTCATCATCATCCTGACCGCGACCCTGCCCTCCGGCACGCCGGGGGCGGCAGGGTCAGCCTCGCCCAGCCCGACGCCGACGCCGACGCTGCCCGGGCAGCCGTTCACCACCACCGACGGACGGGTGGACGGACGCTGGGAGATCGTCGAGCACCACTGGGACGAGGCCGGCGTCCGTGTGCTGGCGCGGGTGGCCGTCGACCGCGGCACGCTGCAGTTCTCCTTCCTCGCCTTCGCCAACGACGCCGTCGAGGTGCTCTACCCGTCCCCGGGCGGAGGCGACCAGCCCGACTTCGGGCTGACGCCGCTGCCTGCCGGCGAGCAACGCGAGGGGTGGCTGTACTTCAGCACCCCGAGGACCCAGCTCACGCTGATCCTCACCACGGAGGTCGGCCGCCAGATCTCCGCGCTCGTCGTGGACGCCTGACCGGGTGCGCGCTGACGAAGCGACTCCCGCTAGGGTGGGCCGGGTGGTGGACGGGTTGCGCATCGGCATCCTCAGCGACGACTGCTATCCGCACTCCGGAGGCGTGTCGCGCTCGATCGAGCAGCAGATCAACCACCTGGTGGCGCTCGGGCACCAGGTGAGGTTGTTCGCGCCGCAGTGGGACTTCGTCCCGCCCGAGAACTGTGAGTGGGAGGCCCTGCCGCAGTGGCGCGTGCCCGGCACCCCGAGCTACCTGTGCTCCCTGGCGGTGACCAGGCGCACGATCGGCCAGGTCGCCGACGCCGGGCTGGACGTGATCCACTCCCAGAACGAACGCGGCTCGCTCTACCTGGGCGCGCTGGCCGCGCGCCGGGCAGGCGTCCCGCACGTCCACACCTTCCACTCCAACTACGTCGGCACCCACCTGACCAACCCCACCTCGGCCGGGCTCAACTCGCTCACCTACCTGCCGCTGTCCGGCGGCCTGCTCCGGCTGGCCGCGGGTGACCGCAAGGTTCCGCCGCTGCGGCTGCCGGCCTCCCCCGAAGCCGCCGAGGACTCGGTGCACGCCCGACGGGACTGGCGCAGCCTGGCCAGGCTGGCCGTCCGCACCGACGCCTTCACCTCCCCGGCCGGCTACATGGTCTCCTGCATCGTGGACGCCGCACCCGAGCTGGCCGGGCGCGGTCACGTCGTGCCCAGCGGGGTGGACGCCGCTTTCGCGCAGGCCCGGCGGCGGCGCGGTGACGACGGCGTGGTGCGGTTCGTCACCTGCAGCCGGCTCGGCCCCGAGAAGCGGGTGGACGCGGTGGTGCGCGCCTTCGCTCTGCTCGGCCACGACGACGCCGAATTGCTGGTGATCGGCTCCGGCCCCGAGGAGCGGACGCTGCGCCGGCTGGCCGCGTCCGTCCGCCATGGCCGGGTCCGCTTCCTGGGCAGGCTGGACGACACCGCCGAGGTCGCCCAGCACCTCGCCGACGCCGACGTCTTCGTGCTGGCGTCCTACCACTTCGACACCCAGGGCATGGTGCTGGGTGAGGCGGCGGCCGCGGGCGCCCCGATCCTGTACTGCGACGAGCGGCTGCATGTCGGGGTGGGTCCGGACAACGCCCTGCTGGTCGGGCCGCAGGAGGCCGACCTGGCCGTCGGGATGGCGGAACTGGCCCAGGACGCAGACCGCCGCAGGCGGATGTCGGAGGCCTCCCGCCGGCTGGCGCCCGGACTCAGCGGGGACGCGATGGCGCAGGCCTACGTCGACGTCTACCGCGCCGCGATCGCTGGCTGACCGCTAGGCGGGGGTCTGCTCGGCCACCGGGCGCGAGGCCAGCGATTCGGGGTGGAACCGGGACAGGAAGGCAACGCCGGCGACGGCCACCGCACCCGCCACGAACATGCCGATGGCGTCCAGCCGTCCGACCAGAGCACCCTCGCCGAGCACGATGAGGCCGAAGCTGACCGCGACGATCGGGTCGGTGGTCGTCATCGAGCCCACCACGATCTCGGCCGGTCCGTTGGCGTAGGCCTGCTGGATCATCCAGCCGCCGCCGAGGTAGCAGATCATCAGGATGACCGCGACGATCCAGACCAGCGGCGTCTCCCACCAGCGCTCCGCCACGACCAGGTGGCTGGCGACCTTGATCAGCGCCGAGGACAGGCCGTAGAGGAAGGATCCGGCCGAGGCCCACAGCAGGCAGCGCGCCGCCGGCTTGCCGAAGCGTCCACCCAGGCCCAGTGCCGTCCCGCCGAGCAGGACGACCGAGGCGCCGATGATGACGCCCGTCGTGGTCAGGCTGACCTCGGAGACCGCGGTGCGCGAGGAGATCAGGGTGAAGGCGACGATGCCGACGATCGTGACCGCGACCGCCGTCCAGATCGCGCGGGTGGGACGGAAGTTGTGGATCCTCGCGGCGAGCAGCACAGACCACGGTACGGCGAGGATGCCGACCGGCTGGACGACCGTGACCGGCGCCATCATCAGCGCCGTGATGTGCAGCGTCGCGCCGACCCCGGCGGTGGCCAGGCCGAGCAGCCAGCGCGGGTTGCGCAGCAGCCCGAGCACCTGGCGCAGGTCCATGTGGCGGTTCTCGGCCGACGCGTCCACCTCGCGTCCGACAGCCAGGTGCTGGATCGTCGCGGCGCTGGCGAACAGCACCGACGAGATCACCATGACCACCAGGGCCAGCGGGATGTTCTGCGGCAGTAGCGAGGGCCCGGGGACGAGTAGGGGAAGCGGCACGGTGGATCCTCAGCCTTGGTGACGGCGCCAGCCTAGCTGGCCTGGGTGGAGCGGACGCGGGGCACCGGCGCCCTCGGGCGGGTCGGCCGGCGGCCGGC
>JAEZHJ010000152.1 GCA_023436925.1 Actinomycetes bacterium | reverse complement strand
GGTGAACCCGAACTCACCCAGGCCGAGATCAACGACCTGCTCAGCCGCCGCGACGCCTGGCACGAAGCCGGCACCACCCCCGAACGCCTCGCCCACATCAACGAACTCGCCGCCCAGTTCTACGAGGCCCAACTGCCCGACTCCTGGGCACACGACTACCTCGTCGACCGGCTCGACACCGACATCACCGGAGACCCCGGCTACCGCCCCGGCTACGCCCCCGACAGCTGGACGTCGCTGGTCAGCCACCTCCGCCGTCAGGGCGTCACCGACCGCGAGATGATCCTCGCCGGCGTCGCCAAGCAAGCCTCCACCGGCAACCTCATCGATCGCTTCCGCAACCGCCTCGTCTTGCCCATCGCCCACGACGGCCAGATCCTCGGCTTCATCGCCCGCCGCCACCCCGACGCCGACGACACCGCCGGACCGAAGTACCTCAACACCCCCGAGACCCCGCTCTTTCACAAGGGCGCCCAGCTCTACGGGCACGCCCCGAGTCTGCTGCGAGGCGGACGTCCCGTCCTCGTCGAAGGCCCCCTGGACGCCATCGCCGTCACCCTCGCCACCGCAGGCGAATACGTCGGCGTCGCCGCCCTCGGCACCGCCCTCACCCGCGAGCAAGCCCGCCACCTACGCCGCCACACCGCCCTCCCCATCGTGGCCACCGACAACGACAAGGCCGGACAGGCAGCCGCCGAACGGGCCTACTGGATGCTCACAGGCCTCGGGCTCGACCCCCTCCACGCCACCCTGCCCGAAGGCACCGACCCCGCAGACCTTGCTGCTCAAGGCCGCCCGCAGGACCTGGCCACCGCGCTGCGGGCATCGATCCCACTGAGCCGCGTCCTGCTCGATCGAGCGATCACCCAGCACGCAAGAGACGACGGGATCACCAACCCAATCCGGATCGTCGCCGCGGCCGACCCGAACAGCTGGCCCACGGCCATCAGCGAGCTTGCTGAAGCGACCGGGCGGCCAATCGCCGAGCTTGAAATGGCGCTGGTCACCCAGCTCGGCCTCGATGCAGGACTCGACCAGCATGTACGACGGCCGCCTGAGCAGGATGCTCGGTCCACTCGTCTGCCGAACTCCGAGTCGACTGCGGTTGACGCCACGCGCCCTGCACTAAAGCAGGCCGGACCGGACCGGTCGCCACGCCCCGGCCACCTTTGAGATTGCGGCCTCGACGGTCCGTGCGCCATTTCGATGCCAGCCGACTGGGCTTACGCGGGACGGTTGTCTACGACGCCAGCCTCATGCAGCACTCGCGCCTCAAGCCGTCAACAACATACGTATCTGCCGATGAGCGACTTGAGCCAGAATTGGCCACACCGCGCGTTCGTTGGCGCCGACCCTACAAGTTGGGGGTACGGGTTCGGCGGCCCATGTGTGTCGAGGACGTCTGGCTCACAGAACAATCCGGAACCATCGCTGAGCCGCCGTGAGAGGCAACTCATCGCACCATCAAGGCGGAGGCACCCGTGCCGTTGGGGAAACTCAGGGCCCCGCGCTAGCGCCTGAGGCGGGGTCCGACGCGTCGCCAAACGTTCGTCTCGGCTTGGGCGCCGTCCATATCCCGTAGAAGCCGAAGGCGGCCGATCCCAACCATCCAAGCCCTAGCGCAATCCAGATGGCCGCCCAGTAGTCGCCCCTCCTGATCCGCTCCCCCGCGTCCGATGAAACGAAGCGCCACGTGGTGTCTGGCAGGGTCAGACTTGTTGAGCCAGACGCGAACGCCGGCTCTGAGGGGAAGAATGACTCTCCGTCCATTCGGATGTCACGCAGCCGACCCTCGATGGATTTGCCGGCGATCGTCAACTCTCCGTCAGTGTCAACACGACCGATAAACAAATGCGCGTCGCACCGGCGCGGCACCGACCAGGTGATATCGCTTCGGGAGGCGATGCTAACTAGATTCCGGAGCCCAACGCCCTCGTTGTAGTTGTAGCTCCTGCTGAACAGGTCCGATGCGCAGCCGAGTTGAAGAAGGTCCCCTTGGGTCGGATCGGTCTGCCTGGCGTAGAACGAGTCCATGTGCGCGACGAGCCTCGTCGTGAAAGGACCGGCGTGGTCGGCCAATGGCACCACATGAACGGCGACGTCTGTGGGCTCAAACCATGGCGCGGAAGCGGTCAGACTGACTCGACCAGGCGATAGCTCTATGCCTCCAACCCCAACGGTGAAAGGCACTGCTCCAGGCTCGGCAGCAATCAATCGGTCGATGTAAGGAACGGATCCTTCAGCATCTGCCACGACGGTGAATCCGTTGCTTGAACCGAGCCTATCGATCCGGACATCGCCACTTGAGATCAAGGCAAGGTAGGGGCGATCGGAGTTTGCCACGCCAGTCAGCTCAAGCTTTAGATACTCGCCTGGAGTTCCGATGCGTCCGGCGTTGAGAGCGTTGAGGGTCAAGGAGTCGACGCCCGCGGTGACCACGGCGACTCCGCCAGTTGCTGACGCTCCACTTCCTGCCGGCAAAGAGAGGAGGGAGAGGCCGTACAGCGCGATGGCCGCACCAACGATGGCGGTGAAGAGTTGCTCCCCATATCGGTTGAGCCAGCCGCGAGTACGCCGAAGGACGTACCTTATGAGAGCCGCCGTGTGCACGACCAGAAGGTGTGCCCCAATAAGGCCGGGAAGCAGGGCGGGCCAGTAAATGCCACCGCTGCCGTCCAATAGGCCCAGCCAAGCCGGTCGTAGGAAGAAGGCCGTGAACGCCAGAGCGCTGAGGAGCCCGAGAATGGTCGTGCGTCGGCCGACCGGCGCGAAGACGGCTACAAGCCCGCGCATTACCATGCCCCGAGGCTTCGGCTGGGCAATGGGCTGGCCAGTGTTCGCTCTAGACCCGGGCTCGAGCATCGCCTACCTCAGCGCCGCTGCGAGAAGAGCACAGACTTCGGACCGCTCATATTCGTACTGGGACTGCGCCGAGGAGAGATCGGTCGATACCGAGGACTCGAAAGGTCCCTCCATGATGCCCAGCCGAACGTTCTTGGTCGCAGTAACGACGACTATGTCTCCGTGTATTTTGTGGGTGATCGCTGTACCCGTGAGTGCGCCGAAGTCCGCCAGACTCCTTCCATATCCCTCGGGATCGTCGATCTCACACATGTGGTGCGCGGTGTAGAGATCAAGTCCGTAGTACGCCGCAGCCTGAACCGGCGCGGCGAGTGCGTCCCATTCGGCGGCCGTCGCGGGTACCCCCTGAACCAGAAGGGACGCAGCCCACGCCGTCATCCCGCCCAAAACAACGGCTGTAATGCTCCCCCAGATTGACCTGGCTGCCACGGCACCCCCAACGAACGGCTCAAGCAGAGCCTAGTGCGGTGACCCTCCAGTCTGACAAGTGGTGGGGACCCGATGGCCTGACGTAGTCGCTCGTTCTGGCTGGAGTTCCTGGCGGCGGCGAATCCCTGACGACAAGTTGCTCCGGGTCCAACCGGTGACACCTATGGAGTGGGGCGCACCGACGTGGCAGGTGATCAGGAGGACCTGACTCCAACCTTCCCAAGGCTTGGAGTCTCCGGACACGCCGGGGCGGTTCAAACCTGGTGATGTCGCCGACCTCGACCAGGAGCCGGGCCGCGGACGAGGGGCCGATCCCGGTGAGCTGGGTCAGGGTGGTGCCTGTGGCTTTGAGGAGCGCGAGGAGTTCCTTGTTGGCGGCCTTCTTGCGTTGATACAGCCGTTCGAGATCGGCGATGAGCTCGGCAGCGATCCGGCGGCGCATCTTGCCGACCTCATCGCGTGGCCGGACCCCGGCGAGCAGGGCCTTGGCTTGGGCGGCGGACAAGTCCTTCTTCGCCCCACCAGGGATCAGGTCGAGCAGCAGTTGGTGGAGCTGGGAGGTCATCCGGGTGTGATCCTCCCCGATCGAGCGGCGCCGGTCGACCAGCATCCGCAAGATGGCGAGCTGGTCGTTGTTCGCGACCGGCCGCAACCCGGCCATCCGCACCCCGACCAGCGCGATCGAGTGGGCGTCGGTGGCGTCGGTCTTGCGACCCTGACCGGTGGCGAACACCCGGGCCCGGGCCGACAACTTCGGCGGCACATCCACCACTGTCTCTCCGGCCATCACCAGCCGGCGCGCGATGTGGCCACCGATGCCCTGACAGCCCTCCACGGCCCAGGTCCGTGCCGGCCACTGCTTGACGTGGCGCATCATCGCCTTGTATCCGGCAGCGTCGGTGTCGAACCGACCCCGGCCCAGGATCTGTTCATCCCCAGCCATCACCTCGATCGTGGCCGACCGCTTGTGCGGATCCATCCCGATCACAACCACGGACTCGTCCATGCCCTGCTCCCATCTCGAGTTGTTCGAGCAGGGAGGGCAACGCTACTTCGAGCTCGGCAAACCCCTCTTGAGCCACTCCCGCCCATCAGGTGCGGAGCCCGGGGTCGCGCAGGCCAAATGAGAGCCAACCCGAGGGCAGCAGCCGAAATGAGAGCGACAACCCCAGGCACCTAAGGCCGAGCCTCGGCCAGGCCGACCCTGAGGTCAATGAAACAAGTAGCCGAAGTGAGCCCGGCCGGAGAAAGGGCCGTTATGCTCCGAGCCGGTCCACGAGGGCAGTGAGTGCAGCGTCCACATCTGCCAGCACGTTCGGCAGGACCGCGGGGCTGAACGTTGCTGCATTGAGTGAACTCTTTGGCGCGACACCGCCCCGGATTGACTTAACCTGATCGGCATACGTGAGGACAGCGTCCGAGACCGAGGGTGTCTGCGCCAGCGACGTCGGGTCGACACCAAGGGTGACGTAACGCGCGGCCTGCCAGTGACTGCCCTCGGGGAGCATCCATCCGATTGCCAGGGGTTGGCGTCGATCGGGCGTGTCGATTCGCAGCGCCGCACCTCTTGAGCGCCATTTCACCTCAACGCCCAAAGCCTCGCACCGTGCGATCAAGCTGCGGACGGCCTCACGGTAGGCGGCGTCTTCGATGCTGGAGAGGTACTCGGCCTCCTCGACCTCTTTCCGGGCACCTTCGGTCGTCGAGCGGGCAGCGTTCCCGCGAGCTGGCGCGGCGACCACCTGGGCGGCGTGTGCGACAAGTTCTGCGCCGGTCAGCTGGATCACCTCCACGAGGAAGAAGCGTCCGCGTCGCATGGTGGCGTTGAGGTAGTCGAGGCTGTTCTTCATCGACTCGGTGAACCGCTGTGCGGCGATGACGAAGATGAAGTCGCCTGTTTGGAGCACCTCGGCGAGCCGCTCGAGAAGCGCGGTTCGGTCGTCGTGGGTCAGGTGCCAAGAGGTTCGCTCGATCGCCTCGGACAGTGTTCTCGCCCCGCGGTAGGTCGGGTCCACGCGGCCACTCGCCAGATAGCGTTGGACGACCCCGCGGTCAAAGTCCTCGACGCTGAGACGCCACAGATCCGAGCCGTAGTCGATCGCCTGCGCCAACGCGTGGCGAAAGTCCGGGTTCTGCGGGCCCGTCTTGAACTCGACAAGC
>JAEZHJ010000098.1 GCA_023436925.1 Actinomycetes bacterium | reverse complement strand
ACCCTGCCGATCCTGTAGCGCTGGGAGGGCCGCCCGCGGGCGACCTTGGTCGCGGGGGGGCGGCTCGCGCTAAGGGGTCTGTCCCCGGCGTGGCGGAGGACCGTCCCCGTGTGCCAGAGAACCGTCCCCGTGTGCGGGAGAACCGTCCCCCTGTGCGGGAGAACCGTCCCCCTGTGCGGGAGAACCGTCCCCGTGTGTCGGAGGACTGTCCCCGTGTGCCGCGGTGGCTACCGGCGGCCCCCGGTCATCCTCCGGGTCGAGGAACTGTCGCTGGACGGCAGCGCCGCGGTGCGGTCGGAGAGCACCACGACCTGGCCCGGGCTGATCCCCTCGACGATCTCGACCCGGCCGCCGCCGACGGCGCCGGTGGTGACCGTGACGGTTTCAGCGGTCTCGTCCGAGGCGCTGTCGAGGACCTGGACGGTGCCGGTGCCGGCCGCGGTCGGGGTCACCGCCGAGACCGGGACCGTGGTCACCCCGGCCGCCGTCCTGGTGACGATCTCCACCCCGGCCCGGGCGCCCTCATTGAGCAGCATGTCCGGGTCCTCCACCACGATGGACGTGGTGTAGGTGGGGGAGTCGCCCGCGGTGCCCGAGGTCTCCAGCACCGAGATCGTCCCGATCGTCCCGCTCAGCCCCTCCAGCGAGCCGGCCGGCGTGACGGTGGCCGCCATGCCCTGGCTGAGCAGCGGGCGGGTGGCCAGCGGCACCTCGATCGAGACGGTGGCGGTGCCCTCGCCGACGATCGTGATGGTGCCGGCGGTCGAGGCGTCACCCGGGGTCAGCCCGACGGTGCCGACGGTGCCGGAGATCGGGGCGACCAGTTCGGCATTCGCCAGTGCCGCTTCGGCGGCGGCGACGGCCTGCTCCGCCTTGAGGACGCCGGCCTCTGCCGAGGCCACCGAGCGGGCCGAAGCCGTCGGGCTCGCGCTGCCCGAGCCGGTGGAGCTGGACTTGGCCTTCGACGAGGACCCGCTCGGGGTCGACGAGGCCGACGGCGTGGACGGCTTGCCGGTGGAGGGCTTGCCGGTCGACGGCTTGTCGTCGGAGGCGATGGTTCCGGTGGTGATCAGCTGCTGGTAGTAGTCGGCCAGCACGGCGTTGGCCAGCAGGAGTTCGGTCCGGGCCTGCCCACAGGCGGTGATGTCCTCGACCGTGATGTCGTCGACGACCAACGCGAGCTGCCCGGCGTCCTCGCTGTCGTCCCCGCCCGTGGTGGGCTCGGGACTCGGCGTCGCGGAGGGCTCCGGAGTCGGCTCGCTTGTCGGCGTCGCTGACGGCTCGCTCGTTGGCGTCGCTGACGGCTCGCTCGTTGGCGTCGCGGACGGCTCCGGGGTCGGCTCGCTCGTCGGCTCCGGCGTCGGCTCCGAGGTCGGTCCGGTCGTGGGTTGCGGAGTCGGTTCGGGCTGCTCGGGGTTGGCCGCCAGCAGGGCCGCGTAGATCTGGTCGCAGGTGGTCGGCTGGTCGGGGTTGCTCCACTTCGAGGTTGCGACATTCACAGCCGCGATCGCCTCGTAGAGCTTGGTGGCATCCGCGGCCGAGATCCCCGACGGCACCGGGTTGTCGTCGCTGCCACCGCTCTGGTTCCCGGTGCCCGGGCTCCCGCCCGGCAGCGAGCCGTCGCCGGAGGGACGCCCACCCGAGACGCTGCCCGCGGAGGGGTGCTCGGCGGCGTAGAGCGACGCCTTGGCCGAGGCCAGGTCGGTCTGGGCGTTGAGCAGCGCCAGCTTCAGCGAGGTGGTGTCCAGGGTCGCCAGCACGTCACCGGCCGCGACGGTGTCGCCCACCGCCGCCAGCACCTTCTTGACGGTGCCGGACGCCGAGAAGGCGGCGTCGACGACATTGCTGCGGGAGATCGTCCCGGTCGCCAGGAAGCTCTGCGAGACATCCCCGGTGGCGGCGATCGCCGTCACATAGCGGTTGTTGGCGGCGACCGAACTGGTCGCCCAGACGGTACCGATCGCACCGACGGTGAGCAGGCTCACCCCGCCCACCAGGACGGCACGCAGTCGTGGCTGGATCATCATTCGCTCCTGAGGGCTTCGATCGGGGCCAGCTTCGCGGCTCGGCCGGCGGGGTAGACACCGGCGACCAGGCCGATCGCCAGCGAGACCGCCAGGGCGAGCGCCGTCACCCCGAGTGAGATCTCGACGGTCATGCCGAGGGCGGGCGACAGGGCTGCCGCCGCGGCGTAACCGAGCGCGACGCCGGCCAGCCCGCCGAGCAGGCCGAGAATCCCCGCCTCGACCAGGAACTGCCGCCGGATCACGGACGGGGTCGCGCCCAGCGCCTTGCGCAGGCCGATCTCGCGAACCCGCTCGGACACCGACACCAGCATGATGTTCATCACCCCGATGCCGCCGACCAGCAGCGAGATCGCAGCGATCCCGCCGAGCAGCAGGGTCAGCACGCCCGTGATCGAGGACGCGGCGTCGACCAGCGCGGCCTGGGTGCTCACCGAGAAGTCGGCGTCATCCTCGCTGACCTGGTGAGCGGTCAGCAGGGCGGCGTTGACCTCCTGGTAGGCGGCCGAGAGCGAGTCGCCGTCGACGGCCTGCAGGTAGATCGAGGAGACGCTGATCGCGTTGCCCGAGGTGGACAGCCGGGCACCGAAGGTGGTGCTCGGGACGACGACGAGGTCGTCCTCGTTGGAGCCCAGCGAGGACCCGGCCTCGGCGAGCACACCGATGACGGTGAAGGGCTGGCCGTTGACGCTGATGTCCTGGCCGACGGCCTGACCGGTGGTGAACAGTTCGGACGCGGTCTCGGAGCCGATCACCGCGACCGGCGCCGAGGCGGTCACCTCATCGGCGGTGAAGAAGCGTCCGGTCTGGACCTCGCGGGTCCTTACCGTCAGCCAGTCCGGAACCGTGCCGACCACGGACGAGGTCCAGGTCGTCTCCGAGGACTGCAGCGAGGCCTGCGTGGTCGAGGCCGGCGCGACTGCGGCGACGCTCGGCGCCACCGACCGGTCGGCCAGCATCTGCGCGTCCCTCGTGGTGAGCGTGGTCGCCTGCGAGGCGCCCCGGAAGCCGCCCGAGCCGGTGGTCTGGGCGGGGGACACGATGAGCAGGTTCGACCCGAGCGAGTTGATCTGGTCGGTGATCGACTTCTGGGCGCCGAGGCCGAGGCCGACCGTCAGCATGACGGCGGTGATGCCGATCAGGATCCCCAGCATGGTGAGCGCGGACCGCATCCGGCGCGCGGCGAGTGCGTCCACAGCGGTGCGCAGTGTTTCGCGCCAGTCCATCATCGGGCCGTACCTCCGGCGGGCAGCGCGGCGTCGGTGAGCCGGCCGTCATAGATGTGGACGGTCCGCCGGGCGCGGTCGGCCACCTCGCGCTCGTGGGTGATGACGACGATCGTCCGTCCGCTGTCGTTGAGTTCGTCGAACAGGTCGAGGATGTCGCGGGTCGACACCGAGTCGAGCGCGCCGGTCGGCTCGTCGGCCAGGATCAGGGCCGGGTCGGTGACCAGCGCGCGTGCCACCGAGACCCGCTGCTGCTGGCCGCCGGAGAGCTCCCCGGGGCGGTGGTCGACCCGGTCTGCCAGCCCGACGCGCTCCAGGGCGGCCCGGGCGCGCTCCCTCCTCTCAGCCGGAGCGACGCCGGCGTAGACCAGGGGCAGTTCGACATTGCGCTGGGCGGTCAGGCTCGGCAGCAGGTTGAAGCTCTGGAACACGAACCCGAGCCGACGGTTGCGGATCTCGGCGAGCTGCTTCTCCGACAGCGTCGCGACCTCCTCGCCGTCGAGCTCGTAACGACCGTCGGTCGGGACGTCGAGGCAGCCGATGATGTGCATCAGGGTCGACTTCCCCGAGCCCGAGGGGCCCATGATCGCCAGGTAGTCGCCGGGCTCGACGGTCAGGTCGATCCCGCGCAGCGCCTCAACCTGGACGGCGCCGGTGTCATAGACCTTGCGGACCCCGGTCATCGCCAGGAGCGGCCTCATCGGTTGCCCCCCGGGAAGCCGCCGGGAGCGCCGCCGCCGGGTGCCATTCCCCCGCCGGGGGGCATCCCCCCGCCGGGCGGCATCCCGCCGAAGCCGCCGCCCATGCCGCCGAAGTCGCCGCCCTGGTCGTCACGGTCGCCGGACGGCGCCGGCATCGTGAAGGAGATCTGGACGGTGTCGCCCTCGGCCAGTCCGCCGGTGATCTCGGTGGCCTCCCCGAACACCCGCCCCACGGTGACCTCGGTCTGGGTGACCTCGTCGCCGACGACCTTGGCCACGGTCGAGGCACCGTCCCGGGTGGTGATCGCCATCGTCGGGACCGTCAGCACGTCCTCGTACTCGGCGACCGTGATGGTGGCCGAGGCGGTGGTGCCGGAGAAGAGCTCGGGGTGCTCGCCGTCGAGGTTGATGACGACCGGGAAGGTCGCCGAGCCGTCGGAGCTGGACGTCGCGACGATGCCGACGGAGGCAACGGTGCCGGCGATCGGCTCGTCTGCCCCGTCGGGCAGGACGGTCGCGCTCTGTCCGGCCTTGAGGTCGGCCAGATCGGCCGAACCGACGGTTCCGTCCAGCTTCCAGGCATCGGCGGAGATCACGACGAACTGCGCCGACGAGGAGCTCGACGACGACGATGACGGCAGTCCGCCCATGCCCATTCCGCCCGAGCCGGAGGAGCCGGAGGAGCCGGACCCGGAGACGGTGTCGCCGACGGCGAGGTCGACGCTGGCGACGATTCCGTCGATGGTGGAGCGCAGCACGGCGTTGTCGAGGTCGTCCTCGGCGCTGGCGACCGCCGCCCTGGCGGACTTCACCTGGGCCTTCGCGGCGGTGATTGCGGCGGAGGTCCCGGACTCGCTGACGTCGTCGAGGTTGGCCTCGGCGGTGTCGAGGTTGGCCTTGGCCAGGGACAGGGCATCCTGCAGGTCGTCGTCATCGATCCGGGCGAGCTTCTGGCCCTTGGTGACCGTGTCACCCGCGGCGACGTACACCTTGGTGACGGTGCCGGAGACCGGGAAGTTGCGATTGACCTGGGTCTGCGGGCTCAGGTTGCCGCTGAGACCGACCGAGACCACCTGGGTGCCCTTCTCGACGGTGAAGGTCCGGGTGCGCGGTTGAGCCTGCGCGGTCGGCTGGGGACGCAGCAACAGGAAGGCTCCGCAGCCGACCGCCACGACGGCGACGACGGCGATCAGCGCGATCCACCGGGCCCTGGTCATCGGGAACCGTCGCTTTCGCGGGGCCCCTTCTGACGTGGTGGTATCCGGCGCGCGCTGGCTCATCGGTGATTCCTTTCAAATGTGTCCTCGCTCAGCCTTCGCCAATCGGCTGTGGCAGATGTCGGACAAACCTGTGTGCAAGCTGTGAGGCCCGGCTACAGCGGGAAGGCCTCCGCCAGGTCGGCGTGCGGTCCGCTGGCGGTCACCTTCCGTTGCCGGACTGCGCTCTCCCAGGGCAGGACCCCGGCCGCCAGGCTCAGCAGGGTCGCCGCGTCGGTCTCCACCACGTTGGGCGGGGTGCCCCGGGTGTGCGCGCCGCGCTGCCCGATTCCCAGTTGGACGGCGGCGAACGGGGGCACCCGCAGTTCCAGCGTGCCGCCGGGGTGCCGTTCGGCGAGCACCCGGCAGACGAGTCGGGCGGTGCCCGCCAGGTCCGTCGCGGCGGGGTCGGCACCGGCCGCGATCCCGGCCAGGGTCGCGGTGAGGGAGTCCAGTTGGGCGGCGGTGACGCGTCGTGCCATCGAACGGAAGCCTAGCCCGCTGACGCCGGCCGGGAGCCTGCCGGGGACTACCATCGCCACCATGGCCCGCACCGAGACCCTGTCGGCCCGCCTGGCGCGGTGGGGGTTCGGCGACCCGTCCAGCCACGTGCCGGTCGCCGAGGCCTGGGCCGGCGAACTCGGCGAGGCCGAATGGACGATGCTGTTGGAGGAGTTGGCCGCCGCCGCCGACCCCGACCTCGCCTTCAACGGCCTGGCCCGGCTGGTCCGGGCCCGCTCCGACCTGCTGCCCGCGCTGGCTGACGACCGGCAGTGGGCGCGGCGGCTGGCCCGCGTGTTGGGGACGAGCGTGGCCCTCAACCAGCACCTCGCCGCCCACCCGCAGGAGGCGGACGTGCTGGCCGGCGACATCGCCCGCCGCTCCGCTCCCGCGTTGCGCGCCGAACTGCTCACCGCGATCGGTGCCGACCCGGCCGCCGAGGCCCCGGTGGCCGACCCCGCGCAGTCCAACGAACTGCGGTACGCCTATCGCCGGGCCCTGCTGCGAATCGCCGGCCGCGACCTCACCGCCCCGGACGGGCTCGCCGTGCTGCCCGAGATCGCCGGCGAGCTGGCCGACCTCGCCGACGCGACGATCGCCGCCGCGCTCGCGCTGGCCCGTGGCGAGGTACCCGGGTGGGAGTGCGCCCGGCTCGGCGTGATCGCGCTCGGCAAGACGGGGGCCCGAGAGCTGAACTACGTCAGCGACGTCGACCTGCTCTACATCGCCGAGCCCGCCCTGGATGATGCTGGTGAACCGGTCTGCGCCACCGACCGGGCCGTCGAGGTCGCCACCCGGCTGGTGGGTGCGATGGTGCGGGTCTGTTCCGCCCACACTCCCGCCGGCACCATCTGGCAGGTCGATTCGGCGCTGCGTCCCGAGGGCAAGGCGGGCCCGCTGGTGCGCACCCTCGCCTCGCATCGCGCCTACTACGAGAAGTGGGCGAAGAACTGGGAGTTCCAGGCGATGCTCAAGGCTCGCCCGATGGCCGGCGACCTCGCCCTGGCCCAGGACTTCGTCGACATCGTGTGGCCGATGGTGTGGCGGGTGGCCGACGACGACCAGTTCGTGGCCGAGACCCAGGCGATGCGCCGCCGGGTGGTCTCGCTGTTGCCGCCGGGCCAGGCCGAGGTGGAGATCAAGCTCGGCGCCGGCGGGCTGCGGGACGTGGAGTTCAGCGTCCAGCTGCTGCAGCTCGTCCACGGCCGCGGTGACGAGCGGCTGCGGCTGCGGGGCACCTTCGAGGCGCTCGACGCCCTGATCGCCCACGGCTATGTCGGACGGGCGGACGGACACGACCTGAACACCGCCTACCGGCTGCAGCGGTTGCTCGAACATCGGCTGCAGCTCTACCGGCTGCGGCGCACCCACCTGATGCCGACCGACGAGGCGAACCAGCGCTGGCTGGCGCGTTCGGTCGGCCTGCCCGACGGCAAGGAGCTCGTGCACCTGTGGCGCAGCTCGACCCGGCGGGTGCTCGCGCTGCACCACCGGCTGTTCTACTCCCCGCTGCTGGAGGCGGTGGCGCGGATCCCGTCCAGCGAGGTACGGCTCACCTCCGAGGGCGCGGAGGAGCGGCTGCGGGCGCTCGGCTACGGCGACCCGAAGGCGGCGCTGCGCCACATCGAGGCGCTGACCGGTGGCCTGAGCCGCCGCGCCGAGATCCAGCGGCAACTGCTGCCGGCCATGCTGGGCTGGTTCACCGCCGGCCCCAACCCCGACCACGGCCTGCTCGCCTTCCGGCAGGTCTCCGACGCACTCGGGACGACACCGTGGTACCTGCGGGCGCTGCGGGACGAGGGCGCCACCGCGGAGCACTTCGCCAAGGTGCTGGCGTCCAGTCGCTACGCGGTCGACCTGCTGCTGCGCAACCCGCAGAGCGCCGCCTGGCTCAGCGAGCCGGACGGCCTCACGCCGCGCCCCCGCGAGGTGGTGCAGGCCGAGATGGCCGCTGCCACCCGGCGCTACGACAAGGACACCGAGGCGGTGGCGGCGCTGCGCGCGGTGCGGCGCAGCGAGTTGCTGCGGCTGGCGATGGCCGACCTGCTGGGCCAGATCGACCTGGCCGACCTCGGCGAGGCGCTCTCCGACCTGGCCGGGGCCACCATCGACGCCGCGCTGGCGGTGGCCGGACGCGGCCTGGCCGGCGTCCCGCCGCTGGCGGTGATCGCGATGGGCCGCTGGGGCGGGGCCGAGCTGTCGTACGCCTCGGACGCCGACGCGATGATCGTCGTCGACGCCGACTCGCCCGAGGCGACCCAGGTCGCGACCACGCTGGTCGGTCGGGTGCGCACCCTCTTGGCCCAGCCCGGGCCCGACCCGGCGCTGCAGATCGACCTCGACCTGCGGCCCGAGGGCAAGGGCGGCCCGATGGTCCGCAGCCTGGCCTCCTACGCCGCCTACTACCAGCGCTGGTCGTCCACCTGGGAGGCGCAGGCGCTGCTGCGCGCCCGCGCCGGAGCCGGTGACCCGGAGCTCGGCCGCCGCTTCGAAGAGCTGATCGACCCGATCCGCTACCCCGCCGACGGCCTCACCCGCAGCCAGTTGCTGGAGATCCGCCGGCTGAAGGCCCGGATGGAGAGCGAGCGGCTGCCGCGCGGCTCCGACCCGGCGCGCAACACCAAGCTCGGCCCGGGCGGCCTGTCCGACGTGGAGTGGGTGGTGCAGCTCGTCCAGCTCGAGCACGCCTGGACCTGCCTCGGCCTGCGCACCTCGCGCACCATGGAAGCCCTTGCCGGCGCCCACGAGGCCGGCCTGATCGGGGCGGACGACGCCCGCTCGCTGCGCGAGGCGTGGGAGTTCGCCTCCCGGATCCGCAACGCGGTGATGCTGCTGCGCGGCCGCGCCTCCGACACCATCCCGACCGACATCCGCGACCTGTCGGCCGTCGCGCAGATCCTCGGCTACAACAAGGGGGAGTCCTCGATGCTGGTGGAGGACTACCGCCGCCGCGCCCGGCTCGCCCGCCAGGTGATGGACCGGCTGTTCTGGGGAGCCGACGACTGAGGCGTCCGGCCTGGCCCGGGTCTTGACAGCGAACCACGGGTCGGCCCTGCGGCGCGCCCGCCCCCACTAGAGTGAGGGGCGATGACCACCTCACCCTTGCCGGACCTCCCCACCACCACGCAGCGACTCTCGGGGTGGGGACGGACCGCCGCCACCACCTCGCAGGTGCTCGCCACGCCGGACGTCGACCTGATCGCCCGGGCGGTCGCCGCCGTCGCCGGCCACAACGCCGATTCTCCGGCCCACCTGCGCCGCGGCATCCTCGCCCGCGGCCTGGGCCGCAGCTACGGCGACGTCGCCCAGAACGCCGGCGGCCTGGTCGTCGACATGACCGCGCTGAACCGGATCCACTCGATCGACCCGGACACCGCCACCGTCGACCTCGACGCCGGCGTCAGCCTCGACGAACTGATGCGGGCCGCCCTGCCGTACGGCCTGTGGGTCCCCGTGCTGCCCGGCACCCGCCAGGTCACCATCGGCGGGGCGATCGGCGCCGACGTCCACGGCAAGAACCACCACTCGGCCGGCTCCTTCGGCAACCACGTCGCGTCGCTGCAGCTGCTGGTCGCTGACGGGCGCGTCCTCACCCTCACCCCGGAGGGGTCTGACGACGACCCGGACGGCAGCCTGTTCTGGGCGACCGTGGGCGGCGTCGGGCTGACCGGGATCATCCTGCGCGCGGTGCTGAGGATGACCCGCACCGAGACCGCCTACTTCATCGCCGACGGCGTCGTCACCCACAGCCTGGACGAGACGATCGCCGTGCACTCCGACGGGTCGGAGGCGCGCTACGACTACTCCAGCGCCTGGTTCGACGCCATCTCGCCGGCGCCGAAGCTGGGCCGGGCGGCCCTCTCGCGCGGTTCCCTGGCCACCCTCGACCAGTTGCGGGACAAGGCGCCCAAGCTGGCCGCCGACCCGCTCGCCTTCAACGCCAAGCCGCTGTTCGAGCTGCCGGACGTCTTCCCCAACGGACTGGCGAACAAGTACACGTTCAGCGTGCTGGGCGGCCTGTGGTACGCCAAGAGCGGCAACTACCGCGGCAAGATCCAGTCGCTGACCGGCTTCTACCACCCGCTCGACCTGTTCTCGGAGTGGAACCGGGCCTACGGCTCGCACGGGTTCCTGCAGTACCAGTTCGTGGTGCCGCCGACCGCGGTCGCCGAGTTCAAGCAGCTGATCCGCGACATCCAGGCCTCGGGCCACTACTCCTTCCTCAACGTCTTCAAGCTCTTCGGCGAAGGCAACCGGGCCCCGCTGAGCTATCCGATGGCGGGCTGGAACGTCTGTGTCGACTTCCCGATCAAGGCCGGCCTGCACGAGTTCTTGACCGGTCTGGACGCCCGTGTCCTCGAGTTCGGCGGCCGGCTCTACACCGCCAAGGACTCCCGGACCACGGCCGCCACCTTCCACGCCATGTACCCCCAGGTCGACGCCTGGATCGCCACCCGCCGGCGGATCGATCCCCACCAGGTGTTCGCCTCCGACCTCGCCCGACGACTGGAGCTGCTGTGATCGATGCCACCGGGAACCCCCAGACCATCCTGCTGCTGGGCGGCACGTCCGACATCGGGCTGGCGATCGTCCGGGAGTACCTGGCCAAGCAGCCGCTACGGGTGGTACTCGCCGCCCGGCCCAGCGGTGCCCGGGAGGCGGCCGCCGAGGCGCTGCTGTCGGAGGGTGCCACCGAGGTCGACCTGCTCGACTTCGACGCGACCGCCTTCGACACCCACCCGGCGGTGATCGACGCCGCCTGGGCGCTGGCCGACGTCGACCTCGCCATCGTCGCCTTCGGCCTGCTCGGGGACGCCGAGCAGCTCTGGCAGGACCAGGCGGCCGCGGTCGAGATCGCCCAGGTGAACTACACCGGCGCGGTGAGCGTCGGCGTGCTGCTCGGCCAGCGGATGAAGGACCAGGGCTACGGCCAGATCATCGCGCTGTCCAGCGTCGCCGGCGAACTGGTGCGACGCTCCAATTTCGTCTACGGCTCGACCAAGGCCGGTTTCGACGGCTTCTACCGGCTGCTGGGCGACGCCCTGGAGCCCTTCGGGCCGAAGGTGCTGGTGGTTCGGCCCGGCCAGGTCCGCACCAAGATGCTCGCCACGGCGAAGCAGGCGCCGGGCGCGATCAGCCCGGACGTGCTGGCCCGTACCGTGGTCGACGCCGCCAGGGACGGCCGCAGCCTCATCTGGGTGCCGGCCTTCTTCCGGCCGGTGATGATGGTGCTGCGCCACCTGCCCAAGGCGATCCTGCGCCAGCTGCCCATCTGAGCGGACGGGGACCGTCCTCCGGCACACGGGGACGGTTCTGTGGCACACGGGGACGGTTCTCCGGCACACGGGGGACAGACCCCGATCGGCTACACCTCGAGCTCGGCCCCGTCCGGGTGGACGCTTGCACCGTGCCGGGCGAGCTCCTCGGCGAGCTCCGCGAGGGGCGGGTTGTGGTGGCTGAGGTGGACGGCGACCACCTGGGTGCCCGCATGGACGGTGCCGGCCTCACGCAGCGCGGCGAGCGTGGCCGCGAACCGGGTCAGGTCGAGGTGGTCCTGGCCGAGGTCGGTGCGGGTCCCGAAGGTCTCCTCCAACAGCAGGGCGTCCAGTGCCACTCCCCGCAGCGCGGCCAGGGTGGCGCTGGGCAGCAGCCCGGTGTCGGTGGCGTACAGCAGCCGCCGGGACCCGTCCTCCACCAGGTAGACCAGCGCCTCCCCGAAGGCCTCGTGGTTGGCCGCCAGCGCGGTCAGTCGATGGCCGTCCAGGTCGACCACGTCACCGGCCGTCAGTTCGCGCAGCCGGACGGCGGTCTGGCCGGGCGCGAGCCAGTCCCGAACTGCAGTGATCACCGGTGCCGGTCCGAGCACCTGCAGCGGCTGTTCGCTCACCCATGAGCGGTGCAGCAGGAAGGCAGGGTCGAGGTGGTCGTGGTGGGCGTGGCCGATCACGACGGCCCGCACCCGGGCCAGCGTCTGCCCGAACCGGGTCGCATTGCCGGGGGCCTCGGGCCCGCAGTCCAGCAGCAGGGTGCCGTCCACCAGGACCGAGGTGGGGGAGCGCCGCCCCCGCGGGCGCTGGTCGGCACAGGTCTCGCACTCGCACCAGGGGTTCGGCACCCCGTCGGCGGAACCGGTGCCGAGCAGGACGAGGCGCATGGCGGCACCTTAGCCTCCCCGGGTCGGGGCTTGGCGAACCGGGCGGCAGCCCTTAGGATAGTTGAATGCTAAACAAGGCCACGACGGGCAGGCCGGCCGAGCTGCGGCTGCCGGACGCCACCTCGATGGGGCAGGTGGCCCTCGACGTGGGTGACCTCGACCTGATGACCGCCTTCTACCGCGACGTGCTCTTGCTGGACCAGGTCGGGCAGGGCACTGACTTCACCGAGCTCGGGCGCGACGGCCAGACCCTGGTCACGCTGCGCCACCGTCCGGGCCTGCCCCGGGGCGAGCGCCGCAGCGCAGGGCTCTACCACACCGCCCTGCTGCACCCGGACGCGGCCGGGCTGGCCACGGTGGTCGCCTCGGTGGCGATCAACGCGCCGCAGCTCTACACCGGCTCGGCCGACCACCTGGTCTCCCAGGCCTTCTACCTCGACGACCCCGAGGGCAACGGAGTCGAGTTGTACATCGACCGGCCGCGTGACCAGTGGAACTGGGACGGCGACCAGATCCAGATGGGCAGCCGCTACCTCGATCCCCAGGCCTTCCTGGGCCAGCACCTCAGCGACGCCGGTCGCGACCTGCTCGAGACCGCTCCAGGCAACCGCGGGGCGTTGGCCGGCGTGGGTGCGCAGGTGGTCGGCCACGTCCACCTCAGGGTGGGGAATACCGCTCAGGCCAAGGACTTCTACGTCGACACCCTCGGCTTCGACGTGACCGCCGAGTTCCCCGGAGCCCTCTTCGTCTCGGCCGGTGGCTACCACCATCACATGGCCATGAACACCTGGGAGAGCGAGGGTGTCGGGCTGCGCGCGCCGTCTCGCGGACTGGGACTGCTCACTGTCAAAGTGCCGACGTACGCAGACTTGCGAATGGCCGCTGAACGAGTGGCACGAAACAATGTTGACGTTCGAGAGGGGGGCCCGGATTCGTCCGGGAAGATTCTCGAACTTCTGGATCCGTGGGGGAATACCGTGCGCATCTTGAGTGCCGCATGATCTGAACCGTTTGTCGGCTGCCACTGCAGGGGGGTGCAGGCGGCCGCAGGCAAGTTAGGACCAAGCTTTAGGCCCGCCCGACTCGAAGAGGGGTTCGAGACAGGCGGGCCTCTTGCTGTCCGCGGTCAGTCGATGGGCGGGAAGCCGCCGGCGATCGACAAGACGCTGGTCACGGCGGGGTCGTGGTGCAGGGTGCGGCCGTCGAGTTGCAGCACGGGCAGCACGCCGCGGATCGCCGAGACCAGCCACATGCCGTCGCAGCTGGCGGCGTCCTCGACGGTGAACAGGGCCTCCCCGGTGTCCACTCCGTTGCGCTCGGCGACGGCGAAGATCTCTGCCACGGTCACCGACGGCAGGATCCCGGTGCTGCCGGACGGGGTGGTCCACAGCCGGTCCTCGAGCGCGAAGACCAGGCCCG
>JAEZHJ010000079.1 GCA_023436925.1 Actinomycetes bacterium | reverse complement strand
GCTCGCCCGTGGGTCGGCTGGCTGCCCCCGGTTCCGCTGCGGGCGGCGGCGGTGGTGCACGCCGAACCGGAGCTGCCATGACCGGGCAGGTCGCCGCGGGGAACTCACCCGAGCGTGGCTCGGGCACCTTGTTGGTCGCTGCCGCCGCCCTGCTCGCGGGGGTCGCGATCACGGCAGTGGTGGTTCTGGTCGTCTTCCTCGCGGCCAGCCACCGGGTGCGGGCGGTGGCCGACCTGGTCGCGGTCTCGGCCGCCGCGGAGTACGGGATCGGCGGCCCGGCGTGCCGGACCGCAGCCCGGATCGCCGCCGCGAACCAGGTGGTGCTGCGCCGGTGCGTGCTGCGGGGCGACCTGGTCGACTTCGCGGTCACTGTGGAAGTCACGGGGCAGGCACCGGCGGCGTGGCTGCCCGAGCCGACCGCCACCTCCCACGCCGGACGGGTCGTCGACCGGGGGCAGCAGCCGGCCGGCGGTTGAGGCAGAGCCAGCGCAGGGCAAGCCGAGCGCAGGAGACCGTGATCCGGCGATGCCGCAGCGAGACCGGTATCCCCGCATCCGGAGTGAGGTCAGTGCGGGTGAGGCGCGCGTCAGCACCGGCCCGGTGATCGGTCTTGTCCTGGCGAGGGTCAGGCCCTGGTGAGCAGCCGGGGGTCCGAGCCGGCCGGCGCCGAGGTCACGCCCAGGACGGCCGCCAGCAGCACCGCGGCGGCGTCCTTGTCCAACGGGTGGTTGCCATTGCCGCACTTCGGCGACACCACGCACCGGGGACAGCCCGCCTCGCAGGGGCACTCGCGCAACAGGTCGAGGGTGGCCGTCAGCCAGGCCGGCAGCACCTCGAAGGCCCGGTCGGCGAACCCGGCGCCGCCGGCGTGCCCGTCGTGCACGAAGACCGTCAGCATTCCGGTGTCCGGGTGGAGGGCGGTCGACAGCCCTCCGATGTCCCAGCGGTCGCACGGTGCGAACGCCGGCAGCAGCCCGATCGCGGCGTGCTCGGCCGCGTGGGCCGCACCCGGCAGCGCACTGTCGGGCAACCCGGTGGCAGCCAGGACGTCGGCATCGACCGTCCACCACGCGGCCCGGGTGGGGAACCGGCGAGCCGGCAGGTCGAGCGGGGCGCTGTCCCACACCGTGCCGGTGACCTCGTCGCGCCGCAGGTAGCCGGTGACCTGGGAGCTCAGCTCGACCGCGCCGAGGTGGGCCCGGGCGCCCGGCAGGTCGACGGATTGCTCGTCGGTGACCACCCGCAGGTCGAAGATCCCGACCGCCTGGGTGAACCAGTTGCCGGTGTTCGGCCGGGCCAGGGCGGTCCGCTCCGCCGGGTCGTAGTCGATGATCTGCCATTGCTCACCCAGGTGCAGGTAGACCGCACCCTCGTGCACCGTCCGGTCGGCGGCGCCCGGATCGACCTGGCCGATAACCCGTCCGGTCGCCGCGTCGACGATCTCCACCTGGGAGCCGGCGGCGCTGCGCAGGTCGATCGCATCCACCGCCCGCTCCGGCCGGGTCCAGAACCAGCCATTCGCGCGACGGCGCAGCAGCCCGTCCCTGGCCAGGTCGTCGGCGAGCGCGACGGTCGCCGGACCGAACCACTCGCTGTCGGCCTCGGTGAGCGGGAGTTCCTGGGCGGCGGCCGCCAGGTGGGGCTTCAGGACGATCGGCAGCTCCGCGTGCAGCACTGGCTGCTCGACGGCCTTGTCGAAGATCAGCTCGGGGTGCTCGCACAGGTACGCGTCCAGCGGCTCCGGCTTGGCGACCAGGACGGCGAGCGCATCCCGCCCGGCCCGCCCGGCCCGCCCTGCCTGTTGCCACAGCGCCGCCAGCGTGCCCGGGTAGCCGCAGCAGATGACGGCGTCCAGCCCCGAGATGTCAACGCCCAGCTCGAGGGCGTTCGTCGACGCGACCGCCTGCAACTCCCCACTCTGCAGGCCACGCTCGATGCTGCGCCGGTCGTCGGCCAGGTACCCGGCGCGATAGGACGAAACCGCTCCCGACCCGGCGAGGCTGCGCTCGGTGCGCAGTGCGACCAGTTCGGCCTGCACCCGGGAGGTGGTGAAGGTGAGTGTCTGGCGGCCCTCGCCGACCAGCCTGGTCATCAACTCCGCGGCCTCGGCGTGCGGGTCCTCCTCCGGTTGCCACAGGCAGAAGTCGAGCGCCGGGCGGCGCGAACCGTCGGTCGTGACGGCGCGGGCCCGGGCGACACCGGCGAGCGCCTCGAGGTGCTCGTCGGCGGACGAGATCGTCGCCGAGCAGGAGATGAACACCGGGTCGGCGCCGTACCGGGCGGCGAGTCGGCGCAGCCTGCGCAGCACCGCGGCGACCTGGGCGCCGAACACGCCCCGGTAGCGGTGGGCCTCGTCGACCACCACGTAGCGAAGGCTCCCCAGCAGCCGCGTCCACCGCGCGTGGTTGGGCAGCACCGAGCGGTGCAGCATGTCGGGGTTGCTCAGCACGAGGCCGGCGAAGTCGCGGGCGTAGCGCCGCTCGCCGTCGTCGGAATCACCGTCGAGCGTGGTGAAGCGGAAGCCCGGCAGGTCGAGGGAGCGACAGGTGCGCCACTGGTCGTGCGCCAGCGCCTTGGTCGGGGCGAGGTACAGCACGGTATGGCGGGGGGCGAGCAGCCGTTCCGGCGGCAGCGGCCGGCCCAGGCGCCCCTCGACCAGGGCGGCCAGGGTGGGCATCAGGTAGGCCAGGGTCTTGCCGGACGCGGTCGGCGTTGACAGCGCGACGTGCTCGCCCCGGAAGGCCGCCTCGGCGGCTTCGACCTGGTGCCGCCAGGGCGCGGTGACGCCGATCCGGCCGAAGGCCTCGCGAATCGGCTCGCCGAGCCAGTCCGGGAAGGGCTCCGTGACGCCCTCGGCGGCCGGGCGGTGGTGGACGTGGCGCAGCCGCCCGTCCCCGCTCATCCAGCCCGGTACCGCCATGCCCACCAGCCTGCCACGGCCCGCGGACAGTGCTGTGTGACGCTGCGGTCCGGCCGCCGGGAACTCTCCGGAAGGACCGTCCCCGTGTGCGGGAGGACCGTCCCCGTGTGCGGGAGAACCGTCCCCGTGTGCGGGAGAACCGTCCCCGTGTGCGGGAGAACCGTCCCCGTGTGCCGGAGGACCGTGTGAAAGGCTTGGGCCATGCTCAGTCCCCAGTCGATCGACAGGTTGCGCGAGGACCTGCTCGGTGCCGGGTTCACCCTGGACGCGGTGCAGCGGCGGCTCGGTGAGACCGCGCTGGCGGCGCTCGGACGCAACAGTGTGGTTGCGGCGCTGGATGTGCTGGCGGACGCCGACGACCCGCAGGCCGACGCCATCCGGCTGTGGCTGCTGCAGCAGCCGGTTCCCGTCGCCCGGCTGGGCTGGCTGGCGCTGGAGGAGCTCACCGCCGCGGGACTGCTCGCCGGCGCCGATGCCCGGCGGGCGACCATCGAACTCAAGCCGTACGGCTCCGACCACGAGACCGGCTGGATCTGCTCCGACCAGACCCCGCTCGACCACCGCGACGCCCGGCCGCGGCCGGACTTCGTGCTCGGTGCGTCGCCGGCGTCCACCACGCTCGCCCAGCTGATCCCGCGGGAACCTGTCTCCTCCGCCCTCGACCTCGGCACCGGCTGCGGCATCCAGACCCTCCACCTGGCCCGCCACTGCGACCGGGTGACCGCCACCGACCTCAACCCGCGGGCCCTCGACCTGGCCCGGATCACGCTCGGGCTGAGCCGGCTGGAGGCCGACCTGAGGCTCGGCTCGCTGTACGAGCCGGTCACCGGTGAGGGCTTCGACCTGGTCGTCACCAATCCGCCCTACGTGATGTCCCCGCCGGGGGGAGGTCTGGTCTACCGGGAGGGCGACTTCGCCGGCGACGACCTGATGCGGCAGGTGGTGCGGGGCGCCCCGCTCAACCACGGCGGCCGGCTGGTCGTGCTCGGGAACTGGGCCTCGACCCGCAGCCGGCCCTGGCAGGAGCGGGTCGTGGAGTGGATCCCGCCCGGCTGCGACGCGCTCGTCCTGCAGCGCGAGGCCCTCGACCCGTACGAGTACATCGAGCTGTGGCTGGCCGACGCCGGACTCGCCGGTACCCCCGAGTACCTGCCCGCGTACCGGCGCTGGCTGGACTACTTCGACGCCCAGCAGATCACCGGAGTCGGGATGGGGTGGATGTTCCTCACCCGCTCCGACTCGGCCCGGCCCGACGTCAGGCTCGAGGAGTGGCCGCACGCCGTCCACCAGCCGGTGGCGGACGCGATCAGCGCCCACTTCGCCGCGATCCCGGTTGCGCAGGCCTCCGACGAGGCCCTGCTGGCCGCAACCCTCACCCGTGGGGACGGTGTGGTGCAGGAGACGATCGGGGAGCCGGGCGCCGCCGATCCGGAGCACATAGTGCTGCGCCAGACCAGCGGCCTGGGACGGGCGGTGGCCGTCGACACCGCGCTCGCCGCCGTGGTCGGTGCCTGCGACGGCGAACTTCCGCTCGGCGTCCTGGTGGACGCGGTCGCCGGCCTGCTTGAGGTAGAACCCGAACCGCTCGCCGCCGAGATCCTGGGGCAGGTGCGGCCGCTGATCGCCGACGGTCTGCTGGTAGACGTTCACAGCTACTCACAGGAATCTGACAGCCAATCACTTGGTTCCCCGAAGAGACTGGAGGGCGACCGAAGGAGTGACGATGGCTGAACCCGACGAGCCGACGCAGCCGATCGACCCGCACGGGCAGGAGCCCACCCGGGTCTTCGCCGCGGGGCCCGAGCACACCCGCGTCGAGCCGATCCAGGCCGCCCAGCCGCCGGCCCCGCCGGAGGCAGGTCAGCGGCCGTCCTCGGTGTGGGCGCCGCCACCGTTGTCCCAGCGCTGGCCAGACGGCCAGGCGCCGCAGTCGCCCTACTCGAGCCAGTCCCAGTCCGCCGCGCCGTACGGGCACCAGCCGAACCCGGCCGACTCCGTCTGGCGGGCGCCGCAGCCCGGCCAGCAGCCGCCGTCCTATGCCGCCGGACCCGCCCGGCCCGGTCAGGACGCACCCTACGGCGGCTACGGCCGCTACTACCCCGACCAGCGCGCCGGTTCCCAGCCCTACGGTTACGGCCAGCAACCGGGATATGGCCAGCCCTACGGCCAGCCCGGTTACGGGCAGCAACCCGGTTACGGGCAGCAGCCCGGCTACGGCCAGCAGCCCGGCTACGGCCAGCCCTATGGACACCAGTCCGGCTACGGCCAGCCCTACGCCGCGGGCGGCCAGCAGTACGGCTACGGCCAGTACCCCGGGCAGAACCCCTACTCCTACGGCTCGCCCTACGGCTACCCCGGCCAGCAGTACGGCCGTCCGGGCGGCTACGGTCAGCCGCCGTACGGCCAGCCGCAGTGGACTCCCCCCGGGCCACCGCCGAAGCGTCGCCGCGCCATCCTCGCCGTCGTGCTGGCGGTCGTCGTGCTGCTCGGCGGGTTCGCGTGGGGCTCGCAGTCGATGCTGCAGTCGGCCCTCAACCCTGGCCGCCAGCCCAGCGCCGGCCCCACCGAGCCCGGCCGGACCCAGCCGTCCACCGACCCCGGCTCAAGCCCGACCACCCGTCCCCGCCAGAACACTGGCAACCGCTCGGCGGGGGTGGTCTTCATTGAGGGCCAGGCCAGTAACGGCATCTCCGCCGGCACCGGCATGGTGCTCACCCCCGAGGGCCGCGTCCTGACCAACTACCACGTCGTCGCCGGAGCAGAAGAGGTCCAGGTGACCATCGCCGACACCGGCGAGTCCTTCCCCGCGAAGGTGCTCGGCTTCGACCAGTCCCGCGACGTCGCCCTGCTGCAACTGGACGGCGCCAGCGACCTGCCCACCATCACCATCGACGACGACGGGGTCCAGATCGGCGACCCGGTCGCGGCGGTCGGCAATGCCGGCGGTGAGGGCAAGCTGGTCACCGCCGAGGGCGAGGTGACCGACCTGCAGGAGGACCTGACGGTCAGTTCCGAGTCCCCCTGGGGGGCCCAGGAGGACCTGCGCGGCCTGATCGGTACCACCGCGGGAGCCGTGCCCGGCCATTCCGGCGGGCCGATGTTCGACGACGAGGCCGAGGTGATCGGCATCACCACGGCCGGCTCCAGCAAGGCCGAGCGCAGCTACGCCGTCCCGATCCAGGACGCCCTGGACGTGGTCGCCACGATCGAGCAGGGCCGCGACGATGGCACCGTCCGGGTCGGCCCGGCCGGCTGGCTCGGCATCCTGGTCGGCGAGGTGGGACGCAACGGCGCCCTGATCAGCGAGGTCGTACCGGACGGCCCGGCCGAGCAGATCGGGATGGTGGCCGGCTCCACCCTCACCCGGGTCGGCGACACCCGGATCGGGGGCAACACGAATCTGGCCTCGGTGATCCGCGCCCTGGAGCCCGGCGACCAGGTGACGATCTACTGGGTGACGCCGAACGG
>JAEZHJ010000078.1 GCA_023436925.1 Actinomycetes bacterium | reverse complement strand
GCTTCGACCCGGAGGACTCGTGGACCTGAACCTGTTGTGCGAGCGGGCCCGGGGGCTGGCCGATCGGCTCGGACGCCGAGTCGTGATCGGCATCGTCGGTGCCCCGGGCGCCGGAAAGTCGACCCTCGCCGAGGCTCTCGTCGCGGCTCTGGGAGCCCGCGCGGTGCTGATCCCGATGGACGGCTACCACCTGTCCCAGCGGGTGCTCGACGAGCTGGGACTGAGCGACCGCAAGGGCGCGCCCGAGACCTTCGATGCCGCGGGCCTGAACCAGCTGCTCGACCGAGTGCACAACGAGACCGACCAGGTGGTCTACTTCCCGGTGTTCGACCGCAGCCTTGAGGAACCCATCGCCGCCGGTGGCGGTGTGCAGCCGAACCAGGACATCGTCGTGGTCGAGGGCAACTACCTGCTGCTGGACCAGGGCGAATGGCGTGGGACGCGCACCCGTCTGGACGAGGCCTGGTCGATCGAGGTTGATCCGGAGCTGCGCAGAGCCCGCCTGCTCGCGCGCCACGTCCGCTTCGGCAGATCACCGCAGTCCGCCGCCGACTGGGTCGCCACCGTCGACGAACCCAACGCCCGCCGGATCAAGGCCAACAGCGCACCCGCCGACCTCGTGATCCAGCTCGTCGAGGATCTGGTGCCCTAGTCGAGTTCCCCGGCCTTGTAGGCGAGGAGATCGCGGACCCGGGCTCCCCCCTGGGCTTCGTCTGCGAGGAGGTCCCGCCAGGAGTAGATCATCACGCCGTCGGCCTGGCTGGTCGCCACCGCGGTGAGCGCATCCCGCCAGTCCTGGGGCGTGATCTCGCGCTTGCGTCCGCCCGGACGGTAGACGTCCTCGAGGTACTCGGCACCCCCCTGCAGGCAGGCGAGGACCGTCCGCGCGGTCTGCTCGCGCACCTCGTTGACCCGGGCCGGAATCCAGGTGGACGGATCCCGCTTCTGGATCTGGAAGTAGAACATCAACTCGTAGTGGTCGATCACCGGGTCGAGGTCGGAGAAGCGCTGCGCGAGGACCTCCTCCACGGCGTTGCCGAAATCGGGTCGTCCGAGCCCGAAGCTGTTCAGGATGACGTCCACGCCGGGTCGCGCCTCCTGGGCGACCGCGCGCAACCGGCCGGCGATCCCGGCGACCAGTCCGCACTTGAAGTCGGTCCAGGCCGACCTCAGTTCGTGAGTGAGAACCGCGGCCCGCGCCGCCACCCCCGAAGGCAACTGGTGACCGGTCTGCTCCTCGAACAAGCCGGTGCAACGGTCGCAGAAGCAGTACTCCTCGATCTCGCTGCGCCGGGTCTCCGGCAGCCACATCTCCCAGAAGGCCGGGAACCGCAGGAAGGACAGGAAGACACCGTCCGGCTGGGTGCGAGCGACGGCTTCGGCGAACCGTTCCGCCTTGCGCTCGAGATAGGCCGGCGAGGACGGGCAGATCCCGTAGTACCAGGTGAACGGGGTGAACACCTCGCCCGTCGCCGACACCGGCCGCAGGTCGGGGTGCGCGGCGAAGTCGTCAGGAGAGAAGGTGGCGGCTGTCGACTGGTAGGTGCGGACACCGTGGGACTGGAGTTCGGCAACCCACGCGGCGTCGTCATAGCGTCCCCCGGGCGGCACCTGGGCCACTGCGCTGCCCGGAAGGGGGTCGATGAGGTTCTGCACGAGCGCCCAGTCCACGCCGTGGGAAGCCATCCGGGCGGCGGCCTGCGTCATGCTCAGACCATGCTCGTCGGCCCACTGCCAGCCGTACGCCTTCACTCCAACGATCGGGCTCATGTCCTTGCCTTTCCCGGCTCAGCGCAGGCCGCGTGGCCCGCTCAACTCTGACTCATCAACTCCAGCAGGCGACTCGGCGTCAACGCCGCCGCCACCTCGGTGCTCGTGATCCTGCCCCCGCGCACCACCGCGATCCGGTCGGCCAGGGTGAGGAGCTCCTCCAGCTCATCGGAGACCACGATGCACGCGACTCCCTCGGCTGCCAGGGCGAAGATGTGGCGGTAGATGTCGGCCTTGGCGCCGATGTCGACCCCCGCGGTCGGCTGGTCGAGGATGAGCACGCGCGGACGCGCAGCGGCGACCCGTGCGATCAGCACCTTCTGCTGGTTGCCGCCCGACAAGGAGTGGGCGGCGGCCCTGCCGCGGTCGGTGCCCCGGATGTTGAAGCGGGTCACCGCCTCGTCCACCGTCCGTCGTTGCTCCCCGGCCCGGACGAACCCCAGCCGGGCGAGCAGCCTGGCGAGCGCGGTCAGCGTGATGTTCTCCGAGACCGGGCTGGTGAGGACCAACCCGCGGTTCTTGCGGTCCTCCGGCACGAGTACGACTCCGGCGTCGGCGGCCTGCGCGGGCGAGCCGAAGGCAACCCGGCGACCCTCGACCTCGAGCGTGCCCTGATGCGGCCGCGCCCCACAGACTGCCTCGACGAGGCTGGTCCGGCCGGAGCCGACCAGGCCGGCCAGGCCGACGATCTCACCGGCGCGGAGTTCGAGTGAGGACGCCGGCCGACCGAGCGCCGCGAACTCGTCGAGCCTGACCACGACGGCCGTGTCCGCGCGGGATGCGGACTCCCGCTCGACCCGGCTCGTGTCACCGCCGGCCTCGCCCACGATGGCGCGCGACAGTGCCGTCAGCGTGAACTCCTCCGCCGGCGCATGGGTGACGACGTCGCCGTCGCGCAGCACGGTGATCTCGTCGGCGATCTCCAGCACCTCATCGAGGAAGTGGGAGATGTAGACGATCCCCACGCCCCGCGCCGCGAGCTTCCGGGTCACCGCGAACAGTGCCTGCCGCTCCGCCGGCGCCAGCCGGGCGGTCGGCTCGTCCATGACCAGCACGCGGGCGTCCCGGCCCAGCGCCTTGGCGATCTCGGTGAGCTGCTGGTGCGCCACCGACAGTTGCCTGACCGGGACGTCCATCGGCAGGTCGAAGCCGAGCTCGGCGAGCAACTCCTCGGCGTCTCGCCGAATCACCGAATTGCGAATCGTGCGTAGCGAGGTGTGGCTCTCCCGGCCGAGGGCCAGGTTGGCCGCGACGGTGAACTCGGGGACCAGCGCGAACTCCTGGTAGATCACCGCGATCCCCGCGTCGAGGCTGGCGGCCGGGGAGGTGAGCTGGACGGGGCGACCGTCCAGCTCCACCTCCCCCGCGTAGTCGGTGTACAGCCCGGCGAGGGTCTTCATCAACGTGGACTTGCCGGCACCGTTGTGGCCCACCAGTCCATGAACCCGTCCGGCACGGATCGCGAAATCGACGCCGTGCAGCACCTCGTTGCCGAAGAAGGACTTCGAGATCCCTCGCATCGCCACCAACGGTGTGGTGGTGACTGTCACACCTGCCATCATCGCTACCTATGCGCCCCAGGCGGCGGGGTGGTCGGCGACGTTGTCCTTGGTCACGATCGGCAGCTCGAGGAACTCGTTCGGCTGGCTGACCTTGTCCTTCTCACCCTTCACCCACTGGACCGCGGCCTCAACCGAGCGCTCGCCCTGGGGACGCGGATCCTGGTTGACCGTGCCGTAGATGTAGCCGTCCAGGATCCCCTGGCGCACCTCTGCGGGGTAGTCGCCCACCACGAACAGGACGTCGTCACGGCCGGACTCGCGCGCGTACTTGGCGGAGTTGGCGGCTTCGGGGCCCTGCGCAACGATCATGTCCAGCGAACCCGGACCGTACTTGCCCAGCCAGTCCTGCGTCAGGGCCAGCGCCTTGGCGGCGTCCCAGTTCGCGGTCTGCTCGGCGACCACCTCGATGTTCGGGTAGCCGGCCATGACCTCGTCGAAGCCCTGCTTGCGCAGCAGCTGGGCGGACGTGCCCAGCGCACCCATCATGTAGGCGATCTTGCCGCCGTCGGTGAGGGTCTCGGCGACCAGCTTCGCCTGCTGGCGTCCGAACTCCACATCGTCGGCACCGATGAAGGTGACGATCTCGGCGGCCTCGTCGTCAGCACGGTTGTTCACGGCGAACACCGGGATCCCGGCCTCGTTGGCCTTCTTGACCGCCGGCACGATGCCCTTGGCATCCGACGGCGTCACCAGGATGGCGTCGACGCCCTGGGCGATGAGCTGCTGGATGCCGGCGACCTCGGTGCCGATGTCGCCCTTGCCGTCGACGATGGTCAGCTTCACGCCCAGCGCCTCGGCGGTCTCCTGCTGGCCCTTGATGAAGTTGGAGTAGAACGGGACCGAGGTGTTCCAGATCATCGAGCCGATGGTGATCTCGGCAGCCGGTGCAGCTGAGTCGGTCGGCTCAGGTGCAGCTGGCGCGGACGGCGAACACGCCGTCAGCAAAAGGCCGGCCGCGAGGGTTGCGGCCACCAGGGCTCGTCGGGTGCGGTGCCTCATGGGTTCCTCCGTTGGGTTTGTTGTGGCTGGGGCGGGAAATCAGGTTGCGCGGCGGCGCCGCTGCAGGGTGTCGATCGCGACGGCGCCGATGATGACGGCGCCCGTGATCGCGGGCTGCCAGTAGGGCGAGATGCCGAACTGGTTGAGGGCATTGGAGACGACGCCGAGCAGCAGGGTGCCGACGACGACGTTGCCGACGCCGCCGACCCCGCCGGTGAGCGGCACGCCGGCGATCGCGACAGCGGCGATCGCCGACAGCGGCCAGCCCGTCGCGGATGCCGGCTGGCCGATGGAGGTCTGGCCGAGCAGGATCAGGCCGCCGATCGACGCGGTGAGGGCGCCGAGGGTGTAGACGATGACCGTGACCCGCTTCACCTTGATCCCGGCGAGTCGGGACGCCTCGAGGTTGCCACCGACGGCGTAGATGTGCCGGCCGAAGACCGAGGTGTTGAGCATGAGGGCCACCGCCGCGACGACGACCGCGTAGATGAGGGCGGCCACCGGGATCGGGCCGAGCCGCCCGAGCCCGACGACGGTGAACTCGTCCGGCACCCCGTACACCGGCGCGGCGTCGGTCATCACGTAGAGGATGCCGGTGACGAGCACCTGTGTGCCGAGCGTCACCACGAACGGGTTGATGCCGATGCCGGCGATCAGGGAGCCGTTGCCGAGGCCGACCACCAGGCCCACCGCCAGGGCGGCGAGGATGCCCGGCACGATCCCGAACTGACCCATCGTCCAGGCGGCGAACACCGAACTGGCGGCTCCCACGGCGCCCACCGACAGGTCGAACCCGCCAAGCAGGATCATCAGCAGCATGCCGCACGCGACGATCCCGATGATCGACTGCTGCTCGATGATGTTGACCAGGTTCGCCGGCGAGCGGAAGCCCGGTGAGGCGATGGAGAGGACGGCCACGAGCGCGACGAAGATGAGCAGCAGGGCCCGCCGGGAGGCCCAGTGCAGCAGTCGGGTCGTCGTCGACGGCGAGGACGTGGCAGCAGCCGCCATCAGTGAGCTCCTTCTTCACGGTTCGGGCTGAGGGGGAGGTTCTGGAGCGCGAGGCGAACCGCACCGATCGCGGTGGCGCTGGGCTCGAGGTCGGAGACCACGACCTCCGGCGGGCAGGGGGTGATCCGTCCGACCAGGTCGAGGACGCGCGGCAGGAAGGGTGCCAGTCCGCGACCGACCGAGCCGTCCAGGATGACCAGGGCGGGGTCGACCACGGCGCTCAGCGCGCTGATACTGGCGGCGAGTGCCTGCAGGACGGGGGCGAGCAGGTCAGCCCCGGCAGCCGATCCGTTCGCGGCGGCCTCAAAGACTGCCCGGGCATCGGCGGAGGCCAGTTCGGCGGTGGCCGCCGGGTGATCGGCCAGGTAGGTGGCCACCCGGGTCGCGATCGCGGCGCCGGAAAGGGTCTGCTCAAGGTCGGAGCCGGGCAGCTGTGGGTCGAGGCCGGGCAGGCCGCCCAGTTCTCCGGCGGCGCCGTGGCTCCCCCGCAGCAGCCGACCGCCACTGACGATCGCGCCACCCAGTCCGGTCCCGACGGCGATGACGGCATAGTCGGCGACACCGCGCGCTCGACCGCTCATGCCCTCCCCGAGGGCAGCCAGGTTGACGTCATTCTCAATCCAGTGCGGAGCCGGCAGGCCCTTCAGGTGGTCCTGGAGGTCGAAGCCGTCCCAGCCGGCGTGGGGTGCGCGGACCGCGTGCCCACTGGTCGGGTCGATCACAGCCGGGACGCCGATCCCGAACCCTGCGATCGAGGCGCGATCCGCCTCCGCCAGCGCGACCAGCTCTCGGGTGGCCCGGGTCAGGGCCTGCGCGGCACCGCCCGCCTCGGCGACCGGGAACTGCCGCTCAGCGATGACCTGCCCGGCCGGTGTGGCCAACACGCCGAGGCACTTGGTGCCCCCAAGGTCGATTCCGGCGACAAGGTCGTGCGGGTGGGTCATGCAGGGTCCTCTGGTGGTCGATGTCGAGGAGACTCTAGTTTCAGCCCGCAACCAAATACAAGAGGAAGCGCCTGGTCGGGAGCGCAGAGCAAGCCGACATCTAGCCTGATCAGCGCCGATGCCTTATCTTTGTTACCGAACCGCAATCAAAATCGGAGGTTGCAGGGATGGTCAGCGGCATGAAGGAGCTCCACCGCAGTGCCATCCTGAGCGACCTGCTACGCCGCCGTCCGGTGAGCCGACGCGACATCGCGACCGGCACCGGAATCTCGCCCGCCACCGTCAGCCGGGTCGTCGAACAGCTGATCCTGGACGGGATCGTCCGAGAGGACCGCGAACTTCGAGTCGAGACGAGGGGCCGGCGACCGGTGCTGCTCGATGTGGTCGCGGGGCGAACCCACGTCGCTGGGGTGGACCTCGGCGCCACCAACACCCGGATCGTCGTCGCCGACCTCTCTGGACGGCCGCTGGTCGCCACCCGGTTCCCGACCAGGCGCGAGGCGAGCGCCGAGGAGCTCGCGGACTGGCTGGCGCACGGGATCGAGACCGCCGCACGGTCGGTGTGGCCGAGCGTGTCGCGGGTCTGCCTGGGCGTCCCCGGTGCCGTCCGCACCGCGGACGCGGTCATCTCCAACGCCCCCAACCTCCCGCAGGTCGAGGACCCCGTCTTCCTGGCGTGCCTGCGCGACCGGCTCGCCAAACCCCTCTCCCTCGACAACGACGCCAACTACGCGCTCCTCGGGGAACTGCACTTCGGTGCCGCGCACGGCTCGTCGACAGCAGCGATGCTCACGATCGGCACCGGCCTCGGCGTCGGCCTCGCGATCGACCGGCAGGTGCTTCGGGGTGAACACGGGTTGGTCGGGGAGTTTGGCCAACTCCCGGTCGGCCCGCTCGGCGCGCGGCTCGAGCACATGGTGACCGGTCCCGGGATCCTTCGCCGGGCCGAGGAGGCCGGGGTCGAGCTCGCCGACCCCGCCGAGCTGTTCCAACTGGACCCGTTGCCCAGGATCGCCCAGCTACGGGCGCAGTTCGACCAGGCGATGCTCATCGTCCTGACCGCGGCGACGGTCTCCTGCGAGCCGCAGTGCATCATCCTCGGCGGCCGGGTCGGGCAGTCCCTCATCGCCGACATCGACCGCTACCGAGACGGCCTGCGCGCCACCCTGCGGATGGCACCCCAGATCGTCGGTGCCCGGCTCGGAGACTTCTCCGGCGCCGCCGGGGCGGTGGCGGAGGGGCTCAAGCATGCTTACCGCGACCTGGGCGTACCGGTCGAGGACCTCGGAACGCTCCCCGCTGCCGGCGCCCTCACCCTGAGCGCGGTCGAGGCGGTGACCGCCTAGCCTGCGGGCGGACGTGGCGACTGCGCTCGGGTGTTGTCCAGGTCCGGCTTGCTGGCCGCCTCCTGGAACACGCCCGTGGGCCCACTGGGAATCGAACCCAGAACCCGCGGATTAAAAGTCCGCTGCTCTGCCGATTGAGCTATAGGCCCCGCCCGCCGATGTTACCGGGGCCGCCGGACGGCATGCACACTTGGGGCATGGACGCCGGAGTGTGGGGGATCGTCGCGGTCCTGGTGATCGGCACCGCCGTCGTCGTCTACGGCTGGCTCTCGGATCGGGCCGCCGCGCGGCGGGCGGCCGAGGAGCTCCACCGCCCGCCCGAGCGGGAGATCCCGCGCTTCCAGCCCGACACCGCCCGGCCCCACTACCTCAGCGAACTCGAGGCGGTGACGCGACCCAGCGAGGCCCCCGAGACCGCCCTGGCCGCCGACGTCCGCCACCGGATCACGGACCAGCTGCGCACCTCCCCGAGCTTCCCGGCCGGGTGGCCCGACCGCGGCTTCGTCACCGACCCCGGCAGTGGCTGGTGCGTGCTGCACTCACCCCTGGTGCTGGTGTGCGACGACGAGGTCACCACCATGCGCGAGTTGCTGCCCGCCGTCCGGCGGGCGAAGGCGTCCGACCAGCCGCTCGTCGTGGTCGCGCCCCGGCTCTCCGCCGAGGTCCAGGCGACGCTGCGGGCCAACCTGATCCAGGGCACCTTCCGCAGCCTTCCCGTGCGACTGGGTGATGCCGGCCAGCGGCGTTCGCTGTGCTCGCTGACCGGCGCGCAACCGGCCGCGGCCTCGGACCTCCGGGCCGGCTATGTGCCCGCCACCTCCCTGGGCCACTGCGAGACCTGGGTCAGCGATGCCGACACCTCCTGGGTCGTCCTGACACCCTCCCAGGGTCTCAAGTAGCGCTGGAGGCTTCGGGCCCGCAGTCTCAACCAGCGCTGGAGGTGACTTCGGGCCCCGGAATCGGGGCCGATCGGACGCGGTCAGGCGTACCCCAGTTCGTCCAGTTCGTGGTCGTCGATGCCGAAGAAATGGGCCACCTCGTGCCACACCGTGATCCGCACTTCCTCGACCACCTCGGCCTCGTCGAGGCAGTACCGAAGCAGCGGTCCACGAAAGATCAAGATCCGGTCCGGCAGCACGGCGCCGTACTGCGAATCCCTTTCTGACAAGGGGATTCCATCGTAATAGCCGAATAACTCGGGATCGGACGGATCGGGCTCGTCCTCGATCAGGACCACACAATTCTCGACCAGCTCGCGGAAGCGGGCAGGGATCTGTTCGATCGCCCGGGCGACCAATTCCTCGAACCGGGCCGCGTCCATCTCCACTGCCATGCACCCCACCTTAAGGCGCCCCGCAACCGGGGAATCACACCCGTGTAGTTCCAGCTGCCCACGAGGCGACCTTCACCAAAGCCGATGACCCGGCCCGCAGTCCGTCCCTAGAGTCTCGACCACTGAGGCATCAGGGACAGGTGTGACGGATGGGTCACATGTTGCTCCGGCGTCACGGGGAAGACCTCTCCCTGATCCTCACCCCCCTGACCCCGACTGACTTCCCCGAAGGAAGGGCACGGATGAGCAAGGCACGGATCGCGATCGTGTGGATCGTGACAACGGCGCTGCTGGGCGTGTCCGGTATCACCACCGCGGTGGTGGCCGGTGCCGCACCGGCCTACTTCGCCACCATCGCTGAGGTCAACGTCCGCAAGGGCCCCAGCACCTCCACCGAGGTCCTCACCACCCTCCAGAAGGGCGCCGTCGTGATCGGCGCCGGCAGCACCTCGGGCGACTGGCGGCCGATCTCCTTCGACGGCGGCACCGCCTGGCTGTTCGCCGACTACGTCAGCTCCACCTCCTCCCCCAAGGTGCCCGCCACCGTCGCGCGGCCCGGTCAGCGCACCACGACCGCCAACGTCAACCTGCGCACCGAGCCGACCCTGACCTCCGAGATCCTCAAGGTGGTCAAGAAGGGCGGAAAGGTCTCCGCCACCGGTCGCGCCTCGGGCGACTTCACCGAGGTCACGGTGGACGGAACCGCGCGCTGGCTGTTCACCGACTACGTCTCCGCGCCGGCCGGTTCCGGCGGCGGCGACACCGGCAGCCAGGACCCTGATCCTTCGCTCGCCAGCGTCGTGACCACCACGCTGCTCTCGCTGCGCGGCTCCGCCAGTGAGTCCGGGAAGCTGATCGCCAACATCCCAGCGAACACCACCGTCGGGGTGACCGGAAAGCACTCCGGCAGCTACACCCAGGTGACCGCGGCCGGCCAGATCGGCTGGGTCCTGACCGGCTACCTCAAGCCCGCCGCGACCGGCCCGACCGTCACCCTCCCGACCGCCCTCGCGCAGCGCTACATCAACGCGACCGACGTCAACGTCCGCAAGAACTCGGACGTGGAGTCGACCAAGCTCGCCACCCTCGCCCACGGCACCCTGCTGCAGATCACCGGCCCGGCCAAGAACAAGTACACCCAGGTGATCTTCAACGGCGGACTCGCCTGGGTGGCCTCGGAGTACCTCAGCGCCACAAAGCCGGCCCCGACGCTGGGCTCGTCCAGCCTTGACAAGCTGAACGCAGCCGGCAAGGCCGCCGTCCTGGTGGTGCGGGACAAGTTCCCCCAGATCAAGACGATCCACGGCTGGCGGGCCTCCAGCGCGTACTCCTCCGACCACCCCAATGGCCGCGCGATCGACATCATGATCCCGTCGTACAAGTCGAACAAGGCCCTCGGTGACAAGATCGCCGACTACTTCATCGACAACCACAAGTCGCTCAAGGTCAAGTACGTCATCTGGCGACAGCGCAACTACACCATCACACGTGGCAAGTGGGTCCACATGGCCGACCGCGGCGGCGACACCGCCAACCACTACGACCACGTACACGTGTCTTTCACGGGCTGACGTCCCCCCAAGCTTCGTCAGACCCTTCCCCCCAGCAGAAGCCCGACCATCCCCCCGGTCGGGCTTCTGTGCTGCCCGCGCGTTTTGAGGTGGCCTCGCGCTGGGCCGTATAGTTCAGCAGGTCAGGTCCCCATCGTCTAGCGGCCTAGGACACCGCCCTTTCAAGGCGGCAGCGCGGGTTCGAATCCCGTTGGGGATGCCAAGCCAGACCGGTGCCCGGACAGCGCTGTGCCCCGCGCCCGGGGGACGGCGCGGGGCACAGCTGCCCGGATCAGGTCGAACGACTGATCAGGTGAAGACGCTCACTCCACCCGGACCGACCAGCAGCCCGACGACGATGAGTACGACGCCCCACAGCATCTGCTTGCGGACGATCGCGAAGATGCCCGCCACCACCAGGATGACGGCGAGGATCCACAAGAGCGTGGCCATTTGAACCCTCCTCCTCGCTCAGCGGTCGTCGCGGAAGGCGTCGTTGACGCCGTCCTTGATGTTCTCGCCGGCCTGCTTCACGTCGGCCTTGGCCTGGTCGACCTTGCCCTCGGCTTCGAGGCGCTCGTTGTCGGTCAGCTTGCCGACACCTTCCTTGACCTTGCCGCCAGCCTCTTCCATCGCGTGACGGGCCTTGTCTCCGATACCCATTTCGAACTCCTCACTTCGGTGGTTCTCGTCTTCCGGTACCCGGGGCGGGGGCGGCCAAACCACCACCCGCCCCGGTCGCGATCAACTGGCCAGCGCCTCCGCCGGCTCCAGCAGCTCGCGGGTACGGTCGAGCAGGCGCCGGATGATTCGGGAGACCTGCATCTGGGAGACGCCCAACCGACGGGCGATCTCGCTCTGCGTGCACTCCTCCTCGAAGCGCCACTTCAGCACCTGGCGATCCCGCTCGGACAGGGTCGCCAGCGCCCTGCGGAGATCGATCAGGTCGATGGCGTCGCCGACCGCGTCGCCCTCACCGGGCAGGGACGCCCCCAGGCTCGTCGACGAGCCCTGGTGGATCGGCGCCTCCAGGGAGAGCGGCCGATAGCTGGTCGTGACGCCGATGCACTCGCTCACGCGATGTTCATCGACGTCCAGATACTCACCGAGGTCGGCCACCGTGACCTCCCGTCCTGCCTCCTGCTCCAGGTGCGCCCTGGCCCGGACCACCCGGGCCCGCTGCTCCTGCACCTGGCGGGGAGGCCGGACGACCCAGCACCGGTCGCGGAAGTACCGCTTCAGCTCTCCGGTGATGGTCGGGACGGCGAAGGACGCGAACGAGCGACCAGCGGCAGTCTGGTAACGCTCGATCGCCAGGAAGAGCGCGGTGCGGGCGACCTGAACCAGGTCGTCGCGCTCCGCGCCGCGGCCGATGTAACGACCGGCAAGGGCATCGCACAGCGGGAGGTTCAGCTCAACGAGTTCGTCGACGATCTCCTGCCGGCGTTCGGGGTGGGTCGCCAGCTCCAGCTCGCTGAAGAGGTGGCGGGTGCGCTGCTCGCGCTCGGTGACAGTGGTTGCCGAAGCAGATCCACGTGCCATGGCGGTCTCCTTTCGGAGCGTCTGTCCGAGTCGGCACGTGGTTGAACCGCTCTGACTCCCGTCACTTTGCCACGGCTCTTCGAGGCCCGCAAGACCCCCTCCTACGCAATCCTTCGCCCCGGCAACTGGCGACCGAAACGGATTTCAGAGACCTGACAAGGGGCGATAGAAGGCGGTGCGCCGGCTCGGCTGTTGAACCGGCGCACCTTGAGTTCTGGGCGGCGGGCCCGCCGCCCAACCCTTGTCCGTCCCCTACCCGGTCGTGACGGCTCCCACGCCCCCGCATCAAACCAAGGGAAGGCCCGGCCCCGAGCCCCTGTGCCGGGGCGCAACGGCGCGCTAGTGTCACCCCAGCGAAGGCGAGGGAGGAGATCATGAGCGAGGATCCGACCGACCTGCCGTCGGGGGAACGCGACGAGTCCCCTGCGGAGCGGCTCGACCGCAACTGGTCCGAACTGCTACAGGAACTCAGGGTCACCCAGACCGGCATCCAGATCCTTTCCGGTTTCCTGTTGACCCTGCCCTTCCAGTCCCGGTTCGACGACCTGAGCCCCTGGCTGGTGGCGATCTTCCTGACGGCGGTGGTTCTCGGCACCCTCACCACCGGGGTGATCGTCGCACCGGTGACCGCCCACCGGCTGCTCTTCCGGCGGCACGCCAAGGACGTCCTCGTCATGGCGGGCGACCGGATGGCGAAGGCCGGCCTGATTCTGTTGGGACTCACGATGGCAATGGTGGTCACGCTCGTCTTCGGGTTCGTGCTCGG
>JAEZHJ010000051.1 GCA_023436925.1 Actinomycetes bacterium | reverse complement strand
CGGCCGCGGCGCGGCGCGGCGAAGGCGTCCACCACCGTCTTGAGCATTCGGGCCTGCAGCTCAGGCAGCAGGAACCGGCCCGACCAGGTGCCGTCGCGGTTGTCCCACATCGTCAGCGACGCCCGCTGACGAGCGTGTGCTTCACGTTGGGCGAGCAGGGCGTCCTCGTGGGCGTCGACGGCCTCGGGTGGGTCGTGAAGTTCGGTGATCCGTCGGGCGCGCGCTTCAAGATCCCTGGGCGAGAGGCGCTGGGCGGCCTCGATCAGGACCTGCTCGGCCCGCCGCCGCTGCTCGCTGGTCGTCGCCTCGGGCAGGCGTCGTAGCGCCTGCCCGATCACCGTCGCATGGGCGTGCGAGATGCGGCCCGTCGCGGCCGCCTGCTCGGCAGCCTGGGCGGCAGCTGCGGCGTGGGAGGCGCGCAGTTCCCGGTGGGCGGCGGCCGGATCGAGCCCGAAGTCACCGGCGAGCAGCTGCCGCGGGTCGCGCACCGGCACCAGCCGCTCGACCGCCCGGACCGCCACCCCGACGTGAGTCCGCACTATCGACTCCAGGACGCGCAGCGCCGCAGCCGTCCGCCGTGCCTCCGCCGGAGTCTGGGCGGCATAGCTCTCGAGCGAGATCGCGGCCAGCTCCCGGCGCACGGCCTCAAGCCGCTCGGCCAACCCGGCCGGCTGCTCGATCGGCTGCGCTACCATGGCTCCCCCCAAACCCAGTCTCGAACTTGTGTTCTATTCTAGGAGGCGGGTCTGACAGTCCTGCGTTGAGCGCCGTTGGGCCTTCAGGCCGATGTCTCGGCCGTACGGCTTCCTCCTCCTCGTTGAAGGCACCGAGGTACATCTGCCCGCGGTTGAGGCGCAGCCGACCGATCGGTTTCTGGCAATGCCGTCGCGCTGCCGCCGAAATGGGCCGGGCGTGGAACAGGCCGACCCAATCGCAACCGAGAAGCGCCACGCGGTGAGGCCGACCCCTGGCGCCGTTCAACTCCGGCGGTGTGGGTCCTTCTACACCCGCGCCAATGACTTGCCCTCAAGGCACCGAAGGAGGTCGTCCTCAGTCATCACCTCGATGTCCTGACCTCCGGCCTGCAATCTGAATGCCTTTTCGGCCTTGCCGGTGAGGTCGGCACCCGGGCGCAGAGCAGCGGGGTTGACGTCGCCGATGACGAGAACGTTCGTGCGCCTGGTGGTGTTCGCCTCTGGTATGGCGCCGACCCGGGCACACTCCTCCCACGCCATCTGCCGCGTCATGGAGGAAAGCGACCCGGTGAACACCACGACCCGACCGTACAGATAGCCGTCGGGGTCGGCATCGGGGTGGCTGTCTGGCCGCACTGGGCGACCGTTGCCAAGGCCGAGCCCGCCCTTGCCGGGGCCACTGGGATTAGCGGCGCTTCCTCTGTACAAGCCGCCGCTCATGCGCCCGATACCGACATTGAACGCTGCTGCGAGTGATTCGAGGTCGTCTACACGATGTCGCTCCGCTAGCGCTTTGATGATCCCCACAACGGCTCGCGCGTCAGCTAATGGATCATGGTGGTCACCCATGCGGAAACCGAGGGCCTCAGCGACGAAGGGGAGACGATAGGAGGGGAGGCTAAGCGCCCGGCGGGTCAGCACCAGAGTGCACAGGAACCGCATCGTGGGCCACTCGATGCCATCCGCGGCGCAGGCGTATCGAATGACCCCAATGTCGAAGCCGGCATTGTGTGCGACGACGACATCGTCCCCGATGTCGTCGACAAGCGCTGGCAGAACCTCGCACCAACGAGGTGAGTCGGCAACGTCCGCCGGAGTGATGCCGTGAACCCTCGCGTTGTACGGGTCGAAGAAGTCAACGGACTCGGGTGGGCGTATGAGTAGGCGCCCCTCGTCGACGATGGCGCCGCCGCGGACGCGAACTAGCCCGACGGCGCAGGGTGAGCCGCGGTAGGAGTTCGCAGTCTCGAAGTCCAGAGCAACGAAATCCAGCATCGTCACACCTCAGGTTGCACGTGGACGCGGCGCGCGAAACCGTCTGGAAGATCCGCGACCTCAGATCCGGCGAGATCCTCCGGCATCATCCATGGCTCGCCGTCGCGACGACTCGCGCGCCGCGCCCGCTCGTGGTCGGTCCGGAGCCACCACGACCACATGGCGCGCAAGTAGTTGGCGGAAGCAAGCGCGCGCCCGACGGGTGTGTTCTCCACGGGGTGGAAGTCCGCAGCAGACGGGCAAGCTCCGAACTCGGGCGGAATGACCTTGCGGGGCGACTTTGGCGCTCGCCCGGTCTTCGGGTTCGGCCGGAGCGAATAGTCGTTCAGCGCATCTAGCACTCGCGTCTGGTGGCGCTGAACCTCGGCGGCGAGGTCTTCAGCTGCGGCGGTCACGCTGAGCGGCTCACCGTCGATAGGCAGACCGACGGGTGTTGAGCCCTCAGTCAGAAGCACGACCCGGTCCCGGGTGAGGTTACGTACCGTTTCCAAACCGTCGCTGTCCCGCTGCGGGTCCACCAGAACTGCGTTGGTGTGATCCACAGCGAGGGGCGCCACACGGCTTGTGAGCCACACCGCGATCTTGTCACTCGCCCGACGGTCAACAATGGCGAACCCGAGCACGCCTGACTCCTTCGTTAGGTGCGCACCGGCACCGCTGAAGACGAGGATTGCAGGCGTGCGCGTCGCTCGCTGGCAGTATGGCGAATCTCCTCGATGCCGGCCGTAGGGCTGGACTCTTGTCCGTCGCTGGCGCATGCCCCATCGCCATGTGCGCAGTCCGTCCCCGAGCCCTCCCGCTCCGGCAGGCTGAGGTGGCTCGGTGTGTGCGCTGGCCAAGTCCATGCTCGCGTCCGCGGCCATCTCGTCGCCAGGCTTCCTCAGGCGTCGAGCGACATCACTGCGAGCACCCCACGCGATTCCAAGGACGTGGGTTGGCTGGACCTCGCGTTCGAGCACCGAGAAGGCGGGGCCTCGTGTGTGTTTGGCCCAGTCGATCAATGTCCACGGCTCTCGCCAGACGGTGGCCGTGGGTGAGGACAGAGGCCAGCTGGACTGCTGGGAACTGGACCCTGCCTCTGGTCAGTTAGCCGTCAACGCCGCCGCGGCTCCCCGGGCAGGAGTCGAACCTGCGTCGCTAGTCCTGATTCAAAGTCAGGCGGGCCCTGCCGACAGACCAACCGGGGAACGGCCACCCAGCGGTGGCCGACTCAACTCTACGGTGGG
>JAEZHJ010000018.1 GCA_023436925.1 Actinomycetes bacterium | reverse complement strand
TCTCCGCGGTCGTCACGCGCGCGCCTTCGCCTTCGGCGAGACCGACGCGCCCCGGGCCTCCAGCGCGGCCCGGATCAGGCCGGCGAACAGCGGGTGCGACCGGGTCGGGCGCGACTTGAACTCCGGGTGCGCCTGCGTCGAGACGTAGTACGGGTGCACCTCGCGCGGCAGCTCGACGAACTCGACCAGCGACGAGTCCGGGGACACGCCGGAGATGACCAGGCCGGCCTCCTCGAGCTTGTCGCGGTACGCGTTGTTCACCTCGTACCGGTGCCGGTGCCGCTCGGTGACCCGCGTCGAGCCGTACGCCTCCGCCGCGACCGAGCCCTCGGCGAGCACGGCCTCGTACGAGCCGAGCCGCATCGTGCCGCCGAGGTCGCCCTCGCCGCCCACGATCGCGAGCTGCTCCGCCATGGTCGCCACGACGGGGTGCGCCGGGTCGGCGTCGAACTCGGACGACGAGGCGCCGGCCAGGCCGAGCACGTTGCGGGCGTACTCGATGACCATCGTCTGCAGGCCGAGGCAGATGCCGAGCGTCGGCACCTTCGTCTCGCGGGCCCAGCGCAGCGCGCCGAGCTTGCCCTCGATGCCGCGCACGCCGAAGCCGCCCGGGACCAGGACGGCGTCCACGCCGCCGAGCGCGCGCTGGGCGCCCTCGGGGGTCTGGCACTCGTCGGACGGCACCCAGCGGATCGTCACCTTGGCGTCGTTGTGGAAGCCGCCGGCGCGCAGGGCCTCGGTCACCGACAGGTAGGCGTCCGGCAGGTCGATGTACTTGCCGACCAGGGCGACTTCGACGCGGTGCGCCGGGGAGTGCACGCGCTGCAGCAGCTCGTCCCAGCCGCTCCAGTCGACGTCGCGGAACTGCATGCCCAGCCGCTGCACGACGTAGGCGTCCAGGCCCTCGGCGTGGATGACCCGCGGGATGTCGTAGATGCTCGGCGCGTCCACGCAGGAGATGACGCCCTGGGTGTCGACATCGCACATCAGGGCGATCTTCGCCTTGATCGACTGAGGGATCTCCCGGTCGGAGCGCAGCACGATCGCGTCCGGCTGGATGCCGATGCTGCGCAGCGCGGCGACCGAGTGCTGGGTCGGCTTGGTCTTGAGCTCGCCGGACGGGCCGATGTACGGCACCAGCGACACGTGCAGGAAGAACACGTTGTCCCGGCCCAGCTCGTGGCGGACCTGGCGGGCCGCCTCGAGGAACGGCTGCGACTCGATGTCGCCGACGGTGCCGCCGATCTCGGTGATGATGATGTCGACGTCGTCGGCGGCCTGCGACCGCATCCGCGCCTTGATCTCGTCGGTGATGTGCGGGATGACCTGGACGGTGTCGCCGAGGTACTCGCCGCGCCGCTCCTTCGCGATCACGTGCGAGTAGACCTGGCCGGTCGTGACGTTCGCGATGCCCTCGAGGTCGGTGTCGAGGAAGCGCTCGTAGTGGCCGATGTCGAGGTCCGTCTCGGCGCCGTCCTCGGTGACGAACACCTCGCCGTGCTGGAACGGGTTCATGGTGCCGGGATCGACGTTCAGGTACGGATCCAGCTTCTGCATGGTGACCCGGAGCCCGCGGGCTACCAGGAGGCTGCCGAGGCTTGAGGCCGTGAGGCCCTTGCCGAGCGAGGAGACGACGCCTCCGGTGACGAAAACGTGCTTGGTGGTTCGCGAGCTGTTCACGGGCCTCCAGCCTATAGGCAGATGGGGTGCCCGGACCAACGCAACGCGGCGGGCTGGACACGGGCTCCTCCAGGATCGCCCATGTCAGCGCTCACAACCGACGACGGCATCCGGCTCAGTCGCCAGCGGCAGGCAGCACGAGGGTGGCGACCACCGGGGAGTGGTCGGAGGCCATCACCCCGGTCCAGACCGGCACCCGCTCGCCACTGATCCGGCGGTAGGCCACCCCCGGGCCGGAGAGCACCTGCCAGCTCTCGACCCGGGAGCCCTGGGGCACCCAGACGTAGTCGAGGTAGCGCCCGCCGCGGCGGACGACGCCCAGCCGCTGCCGTCCGGCCACCTCGCCGGTCATCCAGCCGGCGGAGGCCGCGCCCGCAATGTCGGAGGTGTCCACCTCGGCCACCTGGTGGGAGTCGACCAGGCCGAGCCCGGCCATCGCCGTCAGGTGCTGGTCGAAACCGCGCCGCCGCTCGTCACCGAAGGCGTTGAAGTCGCCGGTCACCAGCTGCGGCAGCCGGCCTCCGGGGTTGCGCTGCTCGATGACCGAGACCAGCCGGTCGAGGTTCTCCGCCCGTGCCCGGGCGCAGGCGGCGGTGTCGTAGGGGTGCAGGTGCGTGTTGAAGACCCACAGGCCACGTCCGGTCGCAGCCTCGGTGAGCCGGGCCCAGACCACGAACCGGCCGTCGGTCCGGTCGCCGGACCGGCAGGACTTCCCGCCCTCCTCCAGTTCGGTGACCCCGGACTCGGCGATCCCGAAGCGGTCGCTGCGGACGGCGATCGGGACGGACGACTGCGGCTCGGCCCACTCGTAGCCGTCGAGCAGGTCGGCCAGGTGCTGTTGGGGCAGCCGGCCCGGCCCCTCGTTCTCCTGCAGGCCGAGGAGGTCGGGGGCGGCGAGTTCGATCTTGCGGGCCGCGACCGGCAGCCGGGTCTCCAGCGCCAGCTCGTCGCCGCGACCGGCGGCCTTCAGTGCGCGGCACCCGGCGCAGTCATTGCGGCCGGTCAGGATGTTGTAGGTCATCACCGTCAGCCGCAGCGGAGCCTCGGCCGCGGTGGGGGCCGGGGTCGCCGTGGGAGCCTCGGCCGCCGTGGGGGGCGGGGTCGCCGAGGACCGGCTCACCGCCGGCGAGGCTGTCTCGCTCGCCCCGGCCGGGGCGGGCGGCGCGGGAGGCGTCAGCATGCACCCGGTGAGCAGCGCGGCCGCCGCGAGGGAACCCAGCACGCGCCGCGGGGCGGGCATCAGCTCGCCTGCTCCAGCAACTCCCTGGCGTGGGCCAGCGCCGACTCGCTGGACTCCAGGCCACCCATCATCCGGGCCAGGGTCGCCAGCCGGTCCTCGGCGGTGACCTGGCGCACCCCGCTGGTGGTGACCTGGCCGTCGTCGGACTTGGAGACGACGTAGTGCCGGTCGGCGAAGGCGGCGACCTGGGCCAGGTGGGTGACGACGATCACCTGGGAGTGCTCGGCGAGCGCGGCGAGCCGGCGTCCGATCTCGAGGGCGACCGCGCCACCCACCCCGGCGTCGACCTCATCGAAGACGAAGGTCTGGCCGCTGGTGGCGCTGGCCAGCACCACCTCGAGGGCGAGCCGGACCCGGGAGAGTTCGCCGCCGGAGGCCACCTTCGCCAGCGGGGCGGGTTCCGAGCCCGGATTGGCCGAGAACAGCAGGGTCACCTGGTCGGCGCCATGCGGGCCGGGTTCCCCGAGCGGGCTGACCTCGAACTCGAGCCGGGCCCGCGGCATCGCCAGCGCGGCCAGCTCGGCGCTCACCGCGGTGGCCAGCTCGGCTGCCGCGGCACGCCGCAGGGCGGTGATCCTGGCTGCGGCAGCGACCAGGTCGGCGTCCAGCGCGGCGAGCTCGGCGGTCAGGTCGGTGATCCGGGAGTCGGCCGAATCGAGCACCAGGACGCGCTCGGCCGCGGTCTGCGCGTAGGCGATCACCTCGTCGATGCTCGCCCCGTACTTGCGGGTGAGGTGCTGCAGCTCGGCGCGCCGGCCCGCGATCCACTCCAGCCGCAGCGGGTCGGCGTCCAGGCCGGCCTCGTAGCCGGCCAGGCCGGAGGCGACGTCGGCCAGCGCCGCGGCGGCCCCCTCGAGTTCACCGGCCAGGGCGGCCAGTTCGGGGTCGGTCGCGACCGCCGGCGCCAGGGACTTGCGGGCCGCAGCGACCAGGCTCAGCGCATCGGCCACCTCGCCGAAGCTGTCCTCATCGCCGGCCAGGGCGAGCTGGGCAGTGTGGACGGCCAGCCGCAGGTCGTCCACCGACTGCAGCCGGGTGGCCTCCAGGGCGAGCGCCTCGTCCTCTCCGGGTTGCGGGTCGACCCGGGCGATCTCGTCCAGCCCGAAGCGCAGCAGGTCGAGTTCACGCAACCGCTCCTGCGCCTGGCCGGTCAGCTCGGCGAGTTCGGCGGCGAGCCGGCGACGGCGCTCGTACTGCGCCCGGTAGGGCCCCAGCTCGGCCGCCAGTGCCTCGCCGGCAGCGGCGTCGAGCACTTCGCGCTGCCGCTCCTGGGTGCCCAGCCGGAGCTGCTCGGACTGGCCGTGGATGGTGACCCACTCCCCCACCAGTTGCTGGCCCACCCCGGCCGGGACCTGCGCACCGCCGACGGTCATCCGCGATCGGGCGGCCGCCAATTGGCGAACCACCAGGACGTCGCCGTCCTCGTCCACTCCGCCGAGTTCGGCCACCGCGGCGAGGGTGTCGGCGTCGACCTGCCAGCGGCCCTCGACCAGGGCCCTGCCGGCGCCGACCCGGATCAGCCGGGGCTCGGCCTTCGCGCCGGTGAGCAGTGCCAGCCCGGTGACGATCATCGTCTTGCCGGCCCCGGTCTCACCGGTGACCGCGGTGAAGCCCGGGCTCAGTTCGATGCTGGCGTCCCCGATGACACCGAGGTCGACGATCCGCAGTTCAGCCAGCATGGGTCCGACTCCGTTCCGCGGCTCCCCTCCAGCCGTCGACCGGGAGCGAGAACTTGCGCACCAGCCGGGTGACGAAGGGCTGTTCGGAGGTGCGGGCCAGTCGCAGCCGGTGGGAACCGGTGCGGACCTCGATCCGCGACCCGGCCTGCAGGTCGAAACTGCGCCGGCCGTCGCACCAGATCACCCCGTCGGGGGTGCCCGGCAGCACCTCGATGGTGACCACCGACTGCTCGCCGAGGACCAGCGGACGGTTGAACAGCGCGTGGGCCGACAGCGGCACCAGCAGCAGCGCCGACAGGTCGGGCCAGATCACCGGGCCGTGGGCGGAGAAGGCGTAGGCGGTGGAGCCGGTCGGGGTGGCGACCAGGACCCCGTCGGTGGCCCAGCGCGACAGGGCGCGACCGTCGATGCGGACCAGCACCTCCAGCATCCGCTCGCGGGCCAGCTTCTCCACCGAGCACTCGTTGATGGCGAAGGACTGCCAGACCTGCTGGCCGGCAGGGTCACGCACGAGAGTGTCGATGGTGGTGCGCTCCTCGACCTGGTAGTCGCGGGCCACCACCCGATGCACCAGGTTGTGCACCTCGGAGGATTCCAGTTCGGCCAGGAAGCCGACGTGGCCCAGGTTCACCCCCAGCACCGGGACCTCGCGCGGCAGCGCCCACTCGGCCGCGCGCAGGATGTTGCCGTCGCCCCCGAAGACCACGACCAGTTCGCTCCCGGCGTCCCCCGGCCCGTCCGGCAGGGCGCCGGCGGCTCCCTCGGGGACGTTCGGGCTCACCAGGTCGAGGTCGCCGGGAGCGAGCAGGCTGTGGATGCCGTGCTCCCAGACCCCGCTGACGAAGGCGGCCGCAGCCTCCAGCGCGGCCGGCCGCCCGGGGTGGACGGTGACCGTGACGCGGCGCTGCTCGGAGTTCACGCTGACAGCCTAGGGGAGGCCGCTGACCTCACGCTGGTGTCGGACGGACCGGTCCCAGCTTGACGAAGAACTCCTGGTTGCCGTTCTCCCCCGCCAGCCGGCTGGGCCCGGTCCACGCCGCCGGACGGCCCAGCGCCGCCGCCTCGGCGACCACGTCGGCCACGGCCCGTTGCCGCAACCGTTCGTCCCGGACGACGCCGTGGCTGTCCAGGCCGGAGCGGCCGACTTCGAACTGCGGCTTGACCAGCAGCAGCGCCTCCCCGTCCGGGGCCAGCACCGCCAGCAGCGGCCGCAGCAGCAGCCGCAGCGAGATGAAGGACACGTCGGCGACCACCAGGCCGACCGGTTCGCCCTCGACCTGCTCACCGGACAGGTCACGCAGGTTCGTCCGCTCCCACACCACCACGCGCGGGTCGTCGCGGAGTTCGGCGGCGAGCTGGCCGTGGCCGACGTCGACGGCGTAGACCCGTTCGGCGCCGCGGGCCAGGCAGACCTGGGTGAAGCCTCCGGTGGAGGCGCCGGCGTCCAGCACCCGGGCCGGGACGCGGGTGCCCGAGTCGTCCAGCGCGCCGAGCAGCTTGTGGGCCGCGCGCGACACCCAGGGGTCGACGGTCAGCGCGATGTCGTCCGTGGCACTGACCGGCTGGGCGGGACGGCTGGCGGTGGCGCCGTTCACCCGGACATCGCCGCGCGCGATGGCGGCCTGCGCGGCGGTGCGGGAGCGGGCCAGTCCGCGCCGGAGGATCTCGGTGTCGAGCCTGGGGCTCACTGCTGCTCGGCGGGCGCGTTGAGCGCCCGCTGCAGGACCTCGAGGGCGGCACCGAGCCGGGCCGGGTGGTCGGTGACGTCATCGCCCAGGCGCAGGCCGGCCAGCGCCTCGTCGATGGCCGCGACACCGGTCACCGGCGGCGGGACGGGGGCCTGTGGCGTAGTCACCCGGTCATCCTAGCGGCGTCCGATTCGCCCAGGCCGCGCGCGGCCAGCGCCGCCCCGGTGGCCTGGGCATGGCCCACCGTCCGGATGACGACCGGCGTGACGAGCGCGACGAGCTGGCGCTCCCTGCCCCGGGCGCGGGCGGCCTGACGGACCTGCCCGAAGGTGTCCAGGAGCACGGGGATGGACCCCACCATCACGGCGACCGCCAGCCCGACCCGTTCGGGGTCCACGCCCACCGCGCGCAGCGGGCGAAGGCCGCGCACCAGGGCGTCGATCAGCACCGCGCCCGGGGTGGTGAGGGTGAGCAGCCGGCTGGCGTACACGGCGATCAGCAGGTTCGCGGTCACCACGGTGCCAGTCAGCGCGGTGCCCACCAGCAGGTGGTAGCCGAGCAGGACGGCCAGCAGCACCCACAACCCGACCGGCAGCCCCCAGGCGTAGCGCAGGCCGACCCGACACAGGGCCAGCAGGACCATCGTGAGGGCCAACAGGCCAAGGCTCACCCACAGGTTGGCGGCGGCCAGCGCGGGGATGGTGACGGCGAGCAGCAGCAGGTACTTCCACCCCACGCCGAGCCGATGGAAGACCGAGTCCCCAGGCACATGCAGGCTGAACACCCGGTTCATCGCCGCATCAGCTCCCGGTAGAACGCGATGCTCTCAGGCGCCGGCCCGTCGGCGACGATCCGTCCGCTGTCGACCACGATCACCCGGTCGGCGTCGGAGGCCATCTCGAGGTCGTGGGTGGCCAGCACCACCTGCTGGTCGAGGCCGGCCAGGGCTTCCCGGATGCGTTCCCGGTTGCGCAGGTCCAGCAGCGTGGTGGGTTCGTCGGCGACCACGACGGCTGGCTCGGTGGCCAGGATGGAGGTCAGCGCGACCAGTTGCCGCTCTCCCCCGGACAGGTCGTACACGCTCTGGTCGGCCAACGCCGCCAGCCCGCGGGCGGCCAGCAGATCCCGGGCCCGGCGGAACCGGGCGGACCGATCCTTGATCAGCCGTCGCAGGCTGAGCTCGATGTCGTCGGCCGGGGTGGCCATCACCAGCTGGGCGAGCGGGTCGGTGAATACGAAGCCCACCCGCTGGCGGACCCGGCGTCCATCGCTGCGGGTGTCGAGGCCGTCGACGAGGACGTGCCCCTGGGACGGCAGGATGAGGCCGTTGAGCAGCCGCAACAGGGTGGACTTGCCCGACCCGTTCGCGCCGATGACGCTGATCCGGCGCTCCGCGAGGGTGAGGTCGACCTCGTCCAGCAGGACGCGGGTCGCCGCCGGGGAACCGGCCTGCGGCACCGCGACCGCTACCCGGACGTCGCGAAGCTCGATCACCTCACATCGAGCGCCGGCCGGCCGGCCAGCAGCAGGGCCGGGAACGCCTTGTGGACGGCGATGGCGATGCCGGCCGCGGCGAAGGCCTTGACGATGTCGCCCGGGATGAAGGCCAGGTTGTAGCCGATCGCGGCGGCGAGCTCGAGTTGGGCGACCATCACCATGCCGAGGATGCCCAGCGGGTAGATCACCGCGAGGGACGCGACCAGGCCCGCGAGGGTCAGCCACAGGTACTGGCCGCGCAGCCCGCGGCGCAGGAAGAAGGAAGACAGCGCGCCGGCGACCAGGGCGGCCAGCGGGAAGCTCAACAGGAAGCCGATCGAGGGCTTGGCGAAGACCGCCAGCCCGCCGGTGCCTCCGGCGAACACGGGGAGCCCGGCGAGTCCGACCGCCAGGTAGAGCAGGACGGACAGGAAGCCGCGCCACGGCCCGAGCACCAGCCCGGCGAGCAGGACGCCCAGGGTTTGCAGGGTGAGCGGGACGCCGATCCCCCCGACCGGGATCGCCGGGGTGAGCGCGAGCGCCGCCAGCAGGGCGGCGAACACCGCGACCAGCGCGATGTCGACGCCCGGGGGCGCGGTGCTGGGCTTGCCCATCGGGTGACTCCTTGTCGTTGCTAGGCCCGTGCAGGATAGCGCGCCGGCAACGGGAAACGGGCGGCTATCAGCAGACGAGGTCGAGCCTGGCCAGGGCCGGAGCGGCGTCCAGGTAGGGCGCCGACCAGGCCAGCCCGGCGATCGCCCAGAGGGCGTCGAACTGGGCGGTTGCCTCGGTCGGCGTGGTGGCGAGCTCGATCCGGCTGTCCTGCTGGAGGGCGCGCTGGCCGTTGCAGGTCGACTCCCCCGCCGCCACCGTGAACCGCCGGGCCGGCTGCAGCAGCGCACTCACGTCGGCGCCGATGTGGGTCGGACGCTCCCCCGGCCCGGCGGCAACCAGGTCGGCCTTGCCGTGCGCGCCGGAGAAGACCATGAGGGAGTCCATGCCGGCGTTGTTGGCCCCGCTGATGTCAGTGTCGATCCGGTCGCCGACGAAGATCGGCCGCTGTGCGCCGGTTCGCCGGACCGCTTCGGCCATCATCGGGCGGTGCGGCTTGCCGAAGGTGGTGGGGCTGCCCCCGATCGCGGTTGCGACGGCAGCGATCATGGCGCCGGCGCCCGGCACCAGGCCGCGGTCGGTCGGACGGGAGGCGTCGTCGTTGGTGGCGAACCACAGCGCGCCGCGGGCGATCGCCAGGCAGACCTCGTCCAGCATGGGCCAGCTCAGCACCGGGTCGTAGCCCTGCAGGACAGCGACCGGGTCGTCCTCGGCGCTGTTGACCGGCACCAGTCCGGCCTCGGCGATCAGCCCGGCCAGGCTGGCGCTCCCGGCGACCAGGACCTTGGCGCCCTGCGGCAGCACGTCGGCCAGACCGATGGCCGCCACCTGGGCGCTGGTCAGGACATTCTCCAACCCGGCGTTCAGCCCGAGCGAGACGAGCTGCTTGACGACGGTGTCTGCGCTGCGGGCGGCGTTGTTGGTGACGTACATCACCGAGGTCCCGGCCGCGGTCAGCGCCTCCATGGTCGCCGGAGCACCCGGGACCGCGATCGGACCCAGGTAGATGACGCCGTCGAGGTCGAACAGGGCGGCGTCGTAGGCATCGACCAGCCGGTCAGTCATCGCCCTCCTCCGGGAGCCCGTCCGGTGCGCCGTCGCTCGCCGGAGGCAGGTCCGCCTCCGGCTCCGGCTCGACCGGCAGCTCTGGCGCCGCGACGTCGGCCGGCTCCGCTTCGGAGGCGGCGTCATCAAAGACCGGCTCGTCGGCGGCCTCGACCCCCTCCATGTCGGCTGCCTCCTCCTCGTCCTCGCCGAAGATGATCGTCACGCCCTCGAGGGCGGCGGCCCGCTCGGCGGCGTCGGTCTCGTTGTCGACGTCCAGCGCGGCGGCGGAGGCGAACCAGCGCTCGGCCAGGTCCGCATCACCGGACGCCTCGAGCAGGTCGGCGTAGCCGAACCGGATCCGGGCCCGGGCCAGCTTGGGGCCACGGGAACCGATCCGCTCGATCTCGGCCCGCAGCAGGCGCAGCGCCTCGGCAGCCTGTCCGGCATCGACCCGGACGCCCGCCTCGACCAGCCGCAGTTCCACCAGCTGGTGGATGTCGGGGTTGGCCGCCAGGCCCTCCTTGACCAGGCGCAGCGCTGCCTGCGGCCGGCCGAGGGCCCGCTCGCAGTCGGCCATCGCGGCCAGGTACTCGGTGGTTCCGCTCATCCGGCGCAGGGCGCGGAACTCGTTCAGCGCAACGTCGAAGTGACCGGCGGCGTACGCGGTCTCGCCGGCAGCTTCACGCGTGACCGGCAGCCGGGCCGCCCGGCGGCGGGCCGCCTCGGCGTGGGCATAGGCCAGCTGGGGATCGGTGTCGATGAGCTGGCCCGCCATCAGCAGATGCGCGCCGACCACCTCGGCGTGCTCGGGGGTGAGGCTGCGCAGCTCGGCGCGCACCCCGCGCGGCAGCGCCTTGAGGTCGACCCCGGTCGGGGTGGCAGGCTCGTCCGGCTTCGGGGCGAGGCCGGGGTGGAGCGGCTCGCGTGGTTCGTCGCGCCGGTCGTCGCGGCGCGGCCCTCGGGGGCTCTCGCTCCGCCGGTCGTCGCGACGCTCATCCCGCCGGTCGTCGCGGCGCTCGTCCCTGCGCCCGTCACGACGATCGTCCCTGCGGTCGCCACGACGATCGTCCCTGCGGTCGTCACGACGGTCGCGCGAGTCGGGACGGCTGCCGTAACCGTCTCGGGCCGGCGCCGCACCGCGGGAACCGAAGCCCTGCCGGTCGTCCTGGTCGGACCTGCCCCGACCTTGTCCCCCGGCTGCCGCGCGCGGCTGGTAGCCGGAAGTGCGCCCCGTGGGGCGAGCCCCCGAGCGGGCGCCGCCACCGGTGCGGGGCCGGTCGCCCCGCTCGCTGCGGGCGTCGGTCGAGCCGTAGGCCCGGTAGCTGCGGGGGCGGTCGCCGCGGTCGGACGTACCGACACGGTCCGAACCGCCGCGCGGACGGTCAGTACGATCGCCACCGTAGGAACGACCGCCCTGCCCGCGGTCACCGTACGAGCGGTTGTCCTGTCCACGATCCTTGCCGTAGCTGCGGCCACCCTGCCCGCGGTCACCGTACGAGCGGTTGTCCTGTCCACGGTTCTCGCCGTAGCTGCGGCCACCCTGCCCGCGGTCACCGTACGAGCGGTTGTCCTGCCCACGGTTCTCGCCGTAGCTGCGGCCACCCTGCCCGCGGTCACCGTAGGAACGGTTGTCCTGCCCCCGGTTCTCGCCGTAGCTG
>JAEZHJ010000144.1 GCA_023436925.1 Actinomycetes bacterium | reverse complement strand
ACTCGTTGCGCACCTGGCGCACCACCGTCGCCACCAGCGCGATCAGGCTGGAACAGATCAGGGTCAGCCCCATCAGGACGTGGCCGGCGATGTAGTGGTCGGCCTGGGCCGAGCCGGCCAGCAGGACTGCCGCCCAGATCCCGCCCACGAGCGTGGCCGCGACCGGAACCCCGATCAGCACCAGGCCGGTGGTCCGGCCGTAGGCGGCGGCCGGGGGGCCGTCCTCATGCCGTCCGGCGGAGTTGAGGTTGATCAGGGTGAAGGCGGTGGACGCCGTCGCCACCGTGGAGACGCAGGCCGCGATCAGCCCGATGCCGAAGACGACATGGCCGGCCACGAACTGGTCAGGCACGGTCGCGCCGGAGACGATCGTCAGTCCCCAGATCATCGTGGCCAGGGCGCAGCCGTAGCCGATGATCGGCAACACGTACTTCCACACCGGGGCGAAGGTCTTGGTGAGTTGGCGGATGATCATCGCCGCCGTCGTGAACAGCGCGATGCAGATCGCGGTGAGGGCGATCAGCACGTGTCCGGCGATGAAGTGACCGGCGTCGTCTCCGCCGGAACGGACGTACAGCCCCAATCCCAGGCAAACGGCACCCATCAGCAGCGGGATCGCGCGGAACAGGATGCTGATCCCAAAATTCATAACGACCACGACCTCGGGGTTTGTCGGGGTGGGCAGCCAACCAAGCCGTAATTCCAAGGTAACCGCCGGGTGTGGCGGCCTCAAGGCTTCCCCCGCGACCCCGTCCGCTGGGCTGACTGCGCCTTCGGGGCCGGACGTCAGCCCTAGCGGGGGCCGGTCCAGGAGCCGATCGCCGCGACCAGGACTCCCCAGAAGACGAGGTTCACGATCAGCCCAACCGCCAGCAGGACCAGCCCGATGATGATCACAATCCCCATTCGCTCGGTCCCGCGGTTCGCAGGGAGAGTACTGCCGGTTGCCCGTGCGCGCGGCGATTCCGCTGACCGAACCGGAGCGATTCCACCCGGCTCTGGCATTCCTTGACCCGCCGGGCCAGACTCGGGGTGTGGTCCGCGGCGTCCTGCGGGGCGGTTGCGACCCCGACCACCGAACAAAGGACGACCTATGGTCACCCTCCTGATCACCGGCGCCGGCGGCCCCGCCGGCCGCGCACTCGGCAATCAGCTCGACGCCCTGGGCTCGACCGACCCCCTCTTCGGCTGGGTGGGCGTCGACATCGTCGAACTGCACGACCCCGACTACCCGGTCACCGACCTCGTGCCACGTGCCGACGACCCGGCCTATCCGGTGGGCATGCGGACGGTCTTCGAGCGGCATCGGCCCGACCTGATCCTGCCCACGGTCACCGAGGAGCTGCCCCAGATCGCGGTCCTCGCCGAGGCGCTCAAACCCCACACCCGCGCCAGCGCACCGCACGGCCCCGTCGTCGTCTCGTCCGCCGCCGCCACCGCGATCGCCGGCGACAAACTGCTGACGATGTGGGCGCTGGACGCGGCCGGCGTGGCCGTTCCGCGCTACGCCCCCGCCACCGACTTCCCGGACGTGGCGACCGCGCTGGCCTGGGCGGGCGGCCCGCTGGTGGTGAAACCCCGAGCCTCCCGGGGCGGCAGGGGAGTGGTGCTGGTGGAGCGACCGACCGACCTGGACTGGGCGGCGACCGACTCCTCCCACATCGTCCAGACCTTCGCGGCCGGCACCGAGTACAACCCGCAGGTGTACCGCTCGCCGCGCACCGGCGAGGCCACCGTGATCGTCTTGCGCAAGACTGTCCTGAAACAGGGGCGGGTCGGCAACGCCGCGGCCACCGAGCGGCTGGCGGACGGCGCCGCTCCCGAGATCGCGACGATCGCCGTCGCCGCCGCGGAAGCGCTCGACCTGGTCGGCCCGCTCGACCTGGACGTCCGCCTCGACGACGACGGCACCCCACGGGTGCTCGAAGTGAATGCGCGGTTCGGGGCCAACTCCGCCCACGCCCCCGAGTTGCTCGGCGAGGTACTTGGCGAGTGGCTGGGCTGACGGGTGGCCCTCGACGCCCTCAGTGCCCTGGCACTGGTCTTCGGGGTCACCGTCCTGGTCGTCGGCGCGATCCGGCTCGCCCAGGTCCCGTTCGCGCTGGTCTATGAGTTCACCCACCGCCCCCTGCCACCAGAGGCGGAGCCGCAGGCCGGCAGCATCTTCGAGCAGGCGCCGTTGGTCAGCGTCGTCGTCCCTGCCTTCAACGAGGCGCTGGTGATCCAGAACTGCGTCCGGTCGATAGCGGCCAGCCACTACCCGCAGTTCGAGGTGATCTGTGTCGACGACGGCTCCAGCGACGACACCTTCGCCCTGATGCAGGCGTTGGCGGCCGAGTTCGAGGTCGTTCAGGCGGTGCGACAGGAGAACGCCGGCAAGGGCGCCGCCCTCAACCGCGGGCTCCGCGTCGCCCGCGGCGACGTCGTCGTGCTGGTCGACGCCGACGGGATCTTCCGGCCCGACACGCTCACCGAAATGGTGCGCGGCTTCGACGACCCCCTGATCGGGGCCGTGTGCGGGGACGACCGGACGGTCAACCTCGACCGGGTCCAGACCCGGTTCCTCGCCCTGGTGAGCCACGTCGGTACCGGCCTGATGCGCCGCGCCCTGCACACCCTGCACGCGCTCCCGATCGTCTCGGGAAACACGGGCGCCTTCCGCCGAGAGGTGCTGGACCTGACCGGCCCGCTCCGCCAGGACACGGTCGGGGAGGACCTCGAACTCACCTGGCGGATCTACCGGGAGGGCTACCGGGTGGCCTTCCGACCGGCAGCTCTGGTGTACGCGGAGTCGCCCTCCACTGTGCGGGGTCTCTTCCGTCAGCGGGTGCGCTGGGCGCGCGGGCTGCTGCAGACCGTGGCAATCCACTCCGACATGGTCGGCAATCCCCGGTACGGACCGTTCGGCGTCTACCTGGCTGTCAACTACGCCAGCCAGGTCGTCGTCCCCATCGTGCAGGTGCTGGCGCTGATCGTGCTGCTGGTGGCGGCGGCCACCGGGGGCAGCGGGCAGGTGCCGAGCTCGCTGTGGGGCTGGATCGTCTTCGTCGGCCTGCCGGTCTCGGTGGCGCTGCTCCTGCTCGCGGTGGCCCTCGACCGGGCGCCGGGTGACCTGAGGTTCGCCTGGACGCTGCCGCTGTGGCCGCTCTACTCGACTCTCATGACAGTGGTGATGCTTCGCGCGATCTGGCTCGAACTGCGGAAGGCGGAGAACAGATGGAACAAACTGCAGCGGACGGGAACGGTCTCGGTGCAGACCGGGGTGCCGGCGACCCCGACCCGTCCCGGGATCGGGCAGAACCCGGAGCAGCACCCGCAGGATCGGGCCGGCCTGCCCGTCCAGGAGCCGGCCAGCCCACCACAGCCGCACCAGATGGACGACCCACCGCCCGACACCTCCTGGCCCGCACGCTCGCCCTGATCGCCCTGGTCGTCGGCATCATCGTCCTCGCCGTCCTGCTGACCCGCCCGGTCTGGCGCCCGGCGGCGATCACGACCTTCCCGCAGGTACGGCACTCGGTGTCGCTGAGCTCGGCGACGGTCATCCAGGAGCCCGACGACAGCCCCAGGTGGGCAGCTCTGGGGGCCGACCTGGACGCCGCTCACGTGAACGTCCTTCAGATCTCGGCCGGACGGGTGGAATGGACGGCCTTCGACTGGGACCAGCACCCCGAGGCGGCGGCCGCGCCGGGCGGGGACCGCATCGCGCATGCCCTGCAGCAGGTCGGCACCCGGCCCGACGGCACCCGGCGGGACTTCGAACTCGTGGTGGACGCGCTCATCCCGAACTGGATCGCGTCCGACCCGTCCGTCGCCGGCCGCACCGCCGACGGCACCGCCGCGCAGTACGCCCCGTCCGCCAGCGCGATCGCCACAGGCGCTGTCGGCCAGCGCTACGTCGACTACGCCGTCGCGCTCGCCACCCGGTACAAGCCGATGGGGATCATCTTCACCGACCTGCGGCTGGACGACGAGACCTTCGGCGACGACGACCTGGCCCTCTACCGGCAGATGACCGGCGCCAAGGACTGGCCGCGCGACCAGTCCGGCCGGCTCCGGACCACGGCCACCGAGATCGGCGCCTGGCGCTCCGACGTTCTGGCCGGACTGCTCGGCCGGGTCCGCGCGGCGCTGGACGGTGTCACCGACCAGGTCGGCCACCGGGTCGAGCTGGGAGTCGACGTCCGCGTCGACTGGAAGGACCCTGCCGCCGGCCGGCCGGAGGCCGGTCACGACTACCGAAAGCTCGCCGCGAAGGCCGACCGACTGGTGCTGTGGGCCTACCTGGGCACCGACGACAAGACCCCGGCCGATGTCGGACGGCTGGTCTCCGGGGTGGCGACGGTGGTGCCGGTGGACCGGTTCACGGTGTCGGTGGGGCTGTGGCAGGGCGCGGACTCCGCGAATGTCGTGGGGCCGGCGCGGCTCGCGCAGGCCGTTGCAGCGGCCGACAAGGCCGGCTCGCTGTCGACCAATGTCACGCCACGCTCCCTCATGTCACCAGATCATTGGCGCGACCTGGCCCAGGTCTGGCCGCGCTGGCCGTGATCACAGGCCGGGTGGTGCGCTGCGGTCGCTCGGGATGGTCAGGGTGAAGGTGGTACCCGACCCCAGTTCGCTCGCCACCTCCATCCGGCCGCCGTGGGCCTCGACGATCGCCTGCGTGATCGACAGGCCGAGCCCGACCCCCCGGATCCGCCGGTCCCTGGCCGTCCGGGTGCGGTAGAAGCGCTCGGTGAGTCGGCTGACCTCGCTCGGCTCGATCCCGATGCCGGTGTCGGTCACCTCGATCGCGGCCGTCGGGGGATCGCCGGGGCGCTCGAAGACCCGCATGGTGATGCTGCCGTCCCTGGGAGTGAACTTCACCGCGTTGCTGAGTACGTTCTCCACGGCCTGGGCGATCCGGAGCGGGTCGGCCTGCAGCCGGACCGGATCGTCGGCCTCGATCACCATGCTCACCCCGGCGGCGTCCGCCATCGGGGCGATGTTGCGCGCCGACTGCCGCGCCACTTCAGCCAGGTCGATCGGCTCGGCATCGATGCTGAAGGTGCCGGCCGATACCTGGACGCTCAGCAGCAGGTCGCTGACCAGGCGCAGCAGCCGCTCGGCGTTGCGCTTGATGACGTCCAGGTCCTCGCGTTGCTCCTTCGTCAGCGGATCCGGGCTCATCCGCATCAGCTCCAGGTAGCCCAGGATGCCGGTGAGCGGAGTGCGCAGTTCGTGGCTGACCAGACCGATGAACTCGTCCTGGAGGCGTGCCGCCTCTTCCTGTTCGGTCACATCGGTGGCCACGAGCAGATAGCCCGCCCGGGTACCGTCCGGCGAGGCGGGGCGCTGCGTCGCGACCACCTGGACGGGCACCTTCGAGCCGTCGCGGCGCCGCCAGTCCCACATGCTGGTCCTGGTGCCCCCGGTCTCGGCAGCGCCGACCATCAGCTGCCGCCGGGTCTCGAAGCTCCACGGCAGGCCCTGGTCCTCGGCCGCCGCGCGGAGTTGGTCCTCGTCGAAGAGGGTCCGGATCGAGACCCCCTCGGCGGCGTCCTGGGAGTACCCCAGCAGGCGTTCCGCGCCCCGGCTGAAGAACCTGATGATGCCTTCCGCGTCAACGCCGATGATGGCGTGCTGGGTGGCGGCGTCGATCACGCTCCTGATCAACGCCGAGGTCGACCGGAGCCGACCTGCCATCGAGGTGAGCGCCTCGTTGCTGGCCCGCACCTCTGCCAGGGTCTCGGCCTGCTGCTGCTGCAGTTCCTGCAGGGCCGCGGTCCTGGCGCTGAGCCGGTGCATCACGCCGTGCACGCCCAGGCCGACCAGCAGGGCCGTGAGGGGGGTCACCACCGTGCGCGTGACCAAGGCGTCCCAGCTGTCGACGCCACCGACGACCGCGAGCGCCTGCATGGTCACCAGCGCCCCCACCGCACCGACCACGACGCCGGTCAGGCCGCGCTGCAGGGCGAGGCCGACCACCGGCAGGAAGATCAGGGCGGACGGGTAGGTGTAGATGTAGCCCGACCCCACCTCGAGCAGCACCAGCGCGATCATCTGCGAGATCGGCAGGGTCGACTGCCAGGGCACGGCGAGCCGGTTCCAGGGCACCAGATAGCCGGCGACGACGACCGCCGCGACGACCAGCAGCCCCACCACCATCAGCGGCCGCTTGGGGTCGATCACCAGGGCGGTGAGGAGGAAGCTGGTGACGTAGGCGAAGGCGAACGGCAGCTGGCGCAACGCGACCGAGTCGGGATCGAAGGACCGCTCGTACCAGCGTTCGACCTCCGACCCCACCCGCGGGTGACGGGCTGTCTCGCTCATCCCTCATCGTCCGGCGCGAGTTCGCCGGCCGGCCCGGGGTGTGCCGTCAGGATGACGCTGGAGGTGATGGTTTCCAGCGGCTCCACGTAGCGGCCGACGCCGAATCGCGCCCAGTAGCGTGCCGTCGCCCGGACGACGTCCTCCTGCATGTATGACCGATGGGACTGGGAGGCGTGGGCGGCCAGCATCCGCAGCTTGGTCGGCAACTGGTTCTCGACGTCGATGAACTGGTCGGGGCGGAAGTCGACCGTCGACGACGGGCTTTGGAAGCAGGCGATTCCCGCCACCGGACGGGCGGCGATCGCGACCGCTCGGGAGGCGGCCCGATGGTCCTGGTGCCGGTCGTGGACACTGTGGGTGTAGACCTGATCGGGCTTGGCGTCGCGGATCACCTCCTCGATGGCAGTGATGATCCCGGCCGTGGCCTGGTCGAGCCGGGTGTCGGGGAAGTCAAGGTGGATCAGGCGGGCGCCGACGATCGCCGCCGCCGCCTGCGCCTCCTCGTGGCGTCGCGCCGTGTCGCCGCCGACCGCGCCGCCGGAGAGCACGAGGTTCACCAGCGTGTCGCCCGCGGCCTGGTGGGCGGCGAGGGTGGCGCCGATCCCGATCTCGATGTCGTCCGGATGGGCGCCGACGGTGAGCACGGTCCGTGCCCGCGGGGCCTGCCTCCGGGTCTCCCGGCCCTGCCTGGCCAGGCTCAGGGCGCGGTCGGTCAGATGGGTCACGGTCACCGGCTTGATCAGGAACTCGTCGGCATCGCCGCGCAGCGCCCGGATGGCGTAATCGGCCTTACCGTAGGCGGTGAGCACGATCACCGGCACGCCCGGCGCCAGCCGGTGGATCTCGGGCAGCAGGTCGAGGCCGGAGCCGCCGGGCAGTTCGATGTCACTCACCACCAGGTCGAAGCGCTGCTCCTGCAGGGCGACCAGGGCCGAGGCGGCGTCCCCCGCGAGCGTCGTTCGCATCCCTGCGTGCCGCTCGAGCACCGTACGCGTGAACGCCGCCGAGTCCGGGTCGTCCTCGATCACGAGCGCCAAGAATTCCTCTGCCACGTCGCCTCCTCAGCCGGGGGTGGGTCGGATCTGCCTGACGTGACCCCCATCATGTCCCGCCACGACAGCCGGGGGCTAGGCTCGCGCCGCCACCTGGGGACGGGACGGCCCTGGGGGACGCGGCAGGGGGTTCCTCCAGGTGGCGGACGGTCGTCCGGCGAACCGGCACCCCTTTCCCCGCCGCCCGGGCTGGGTAACCCGAGGACATGGCGCACCCCGAGAACGCGAACCACCCCGAATCCACACCGTGGCCGACCTTCCTGCTCGGCGTGGGCCTGGGCGGCTTCGTCGATGGCATCGTGCTGCACCAGATCCTGCAATGGCACCATCTGGTCAGCCATGTGGAGGGGCTCTCGCCGGAGACCGTCGAGGGGTTGCGGGCCAACACGCTGGCCGATGGCGCCTTCCACCTGTTCGCCTGGGCCTGTGTCGTCGCCGGCGCGGCCTTGGCGCTGCTGGCCTGGCAGCAGCGCCAGATGGCGACCAGTTGGCGTTTCCACATCGGGCTGGTGCTGGTCGGTTGGGGCGTCTTCAACCTGGTCGAGGGAATCGTGAACCACCACGTGCTGGGGATCCATCACGTCCGCGACGACCTTGGCGGCCCGCTGTCGTGGGACCTGGGTTTCCTTGCCATCAGCGTCCTGCTCGTGGTGGTCGGGTGGCTGCTGTATCGGGCGGGACGGGTGAGCGATACGCCCAGCGTTCCGCCACACCGGACGGGCACCCAGTTACCCTGAACTCTCGCCCGTGGGCCGGGGCAGGACGGTCAGGACGCGTTCGATGTAGTCGCGGAACTCCTGCATGAAATCCGCCAGGAAGTGCCGCAACGAGTCGTCCAGCACCTCGCCGTCCGGGCTGAACAGGTCCGGCGAGAACCGGATGTACGCCTCCGGCGCCGTCATTTGACGGGCATTGCAGTAGCTCAGGACGCCCCGCATGCTCTGCTGGGCCAGCGCCGTCCCGAGCGCCCCGGGCGACGCCCCGATGACGGCCGCCGGGATCTGGTCGAACGAGTTCTCTCCCCAGGGCCGCGACGCCCAGTCCACAGCGTTCTTCAGCACCCCGGGAATGGACCGGTTGTACTCCGGCGTCACGAACAGCACGGCGTCGGAGTCGGCGATCGCCTGCTTCAGGGCGCGGCCCTGCGGCGGGTAGTCGGAGTCGTAGTCGGGGGAGTAGAGCGGCAGGTCGCCGATCGGGATCTCGGTGAACTCCAGGTCGGCGGGGGCCAGCCTGATCAGAGCCGACGCCAGCACCCGGTTGACCGAGGTCGACGAGAGGCTGCCGATGAAGTATCCGACCTTGTAGGCCATGGTTCTACCTTTCGATAGGGGCAGGGCGCCGCCCGTGGTCGGGGCGCCCGCGCCCCGCGCCGGTGGAGGAGGCGTGGTCCTGCACCCACCACGTACCCGGGCGGCCGGGCCGCAACCGCGAGGGACGCCCCGCCCGGGTTTCGACTTCGACCCGAGCGGCTACATAACCGACGCGCCCGCAGCGGCACTGCCAGGTGCGGCCAGGACGCCGTCGGTGCAGATCGAGCGAGGGAGTGGCGATGAGAGCGGGTCGGTCGAGCCAACCCCCGGCAGAGCACGCCCGGGAGCCGGGACCCACGCTGTCGCGGAGGGTGGAGGCACCCGCCTCGGCTGTCTGGGAGGTGCTCGCCGACGGCTGGCTCTACGCCACCTGGGTGGTCGGCGCGTCCCGGATCCGGGACGTGGAGCCCGACTGGCCCCAGCCCGGCGCGAAGCTCCACCACTCGGTCGGGGTGTGGCCGGCGCTGATCAATGACTCGACCACCGTCGAGCGGGCCGAACCGGGCAAGGACCTTGTGCTCACCGCGCGCGGCTGGCCCGCCGGGGAGGCGCACGTCCACCTCAGCGTCGAGCCGCTGGACGACGAGCGGTGCGTGGTGACCATGACCGAGGATGCGATCTCCGGTGCGGTGACCCTGATCCCCGGCCCGGTGCGGCACCTGCTGCTGACCCCGCGGAACGAGGAGACCCTGTTGCGGCTCGCCCTACTGGCCGAGGGCCGTCACCGCGCCGGGTCGGCGTCCGGCTGACCGCTCAGTCGCGCAGCACGGCGTCCCAGGCGGTCCTCGCCAACGCGCGCCGGAGCGGACCCAGCGGGCCGCCGGCGCCCAGCGCGGCCCGTGCCGCGTTCCAGCCGCAGGCGCCGTGGACGCCACCGCCCGGATGGGCCGAGGCGCCGGCCAGGTAGAGCGCCTCCACCGGTGTCTCGGGTCTGCCCAGCCCGACGGTGGGGCGGAAGATCAGCTGCTGGTGCAGGGCGGCGGTGCCGGCGTTGATCGCTCCGGCGTCGAGGCTGGCGTTGGCCGACTCAAGGTCCGCCGGCGCCTGGACGTGACGAGCCACCACCAGGTCGCCGAAGCCGGGGGCCGCCTCCTCGACGGTGTGCTCCATCGCCTCGACGTGGCGGGCGATGGCATCGGTGTCCGAGGCGAGCCGGCGGGGCAGGTGGGTGTAGGCCCAGGCCGATTCGGTGCCGGCGGGGGAGCGGCTGGAGTCGGTGGTGGTCATCTGGCCGAACAGCAGGAAGGGCTGGGTGGGCCGGCGTCCGGTCGACAGGTCGGCTGCGAAGTCCACGAACCCGTCGAGGTCAACCCCGAGGTGGACCGTCCCGGCGCCGCTCACCGCGGGCGAGCGCCACGGGATGGCGCCGTCCACCGCCCAGTTCAGCTTCACGGTGGCGTGGTCCCACTCGAACCGGGCCAGGTCGGCCCGCAGCCGTGCGGGCAGCGTGGTCCGGGACAGCAGGTCGTTGTACAGGGCAGGAGCGGGCACGTCGGCGAGCACCGCCCGGCGGGCAGTGATAGTGCTGCCGTCGGCCAGCCGGACACCGTGCGCCCGTCCGCCGTTCACCAGCACCTGGGCCACAGGGGCGCTGGTGCGCAGGTCGCCACCGGAGGCGGCCAGCCGGGCGACCAGCGCTCCAGTCAGCGCACCCGCCCCGCCCTCGGGGACGGGGAACCCGGTGTCCTGGCCGAGCATCGCCAGCAGCCAGCCGAAGACCCCGCTGCCGGCGGCGTCGGGCGGAATGTCGGCGTGCATGGCGTTCCCGGTCAGCAGCAGCCGTCCCGCCTCGCCGTCGAAGAGCTCTTCGCCCAGCCGCCGCACCGGGGTGAGGCCGAGCCGGGCCAGGCGCAGCGCGCCGGCGATGCGGAGCGCGAGCAGGATCCGCAGGCCGGCGCTGACCGGAGGGAACGGCGTGAACAGGGCCTTCAGGACGGGGCGGCGGATCTCCTGCCATTGCTGGGCCAGCGCCAGCCAGCTCTCCCCGTCGCCGGGTGCGAACTCGTCCAGGGCAGCCGCTGTGTCCTCCGGCTCGCGGTGCAACAGGGCCGTCCGGCCGTCGGCCAGCGGGTGCGCCAGGACGACCGGTGCCCGCTTCCAGCGCAGTCCGAACCGCTCCAGTTCCAGTCCGGAGATGACCGGGCTGGCGGCGGCCAGCGGGTAGAAGGCGCTGAACAGGTCGGCGGTGTAGCCCGGAGCGGGCAGGTCCCGGGCGCTGCGCACCGCGCCCCCCGGCTCGGGCTGCGCCTCCAGCACGACGACCTCCCACCCGGCATCGGCCAGGGCGTTGGCGGCCACCAGGCCGTTGGGGCCAGCGCCGATCACCACTGCGTCACAGTCCGTGCCAGCCACCGCTGCGCTGCCCTCCTTGAGTCGGGGTGAGTGCCACCGGTGCCCATACCCGACCTCCCCGGCGACCATGCAGCGGGTGCGTCGCTGTCGCGCCCAGGCGCCTTGTGCCGGGCCCTATCGTGGCGGCATGAGGCTGTGGAGCCTGCATCCGGGCCACCTCGACCGGCAGGGGTTGACCGCCTGCTGGCGCGAAGGCCTGCTCGCCCAGGCGGTGCTCGCCGGACGCACCCGCGGTTACACCCGTCATCCCCAGCTCGACCGGTTTCGTGCCCTGGCCGATCCGCTGGGCGGCGTGGGCACCTACCTGTGGCACGTCGGGCAGGAGGCGGGACGGCGTGGGTACCGGTTCGACACCACGCGGATTCTCGCCCGGGATGCCGGCGCCGGACTGGACGTCAACACCGGCCAGCTCGACCGGGAGTGGGAACTGCTGCTGGCCAAGCTCCGAGTCCGCTCGCCGCAGGTGTATGCGGCGCAGTCGGTGCGCGCCCGCACGGTGCACCCGATGATGCGCGAGGTGGCCGGCCCGGTGGCGGCGTGGGAACGGCAGGTCGTCCTCCCGGTGACGGACGCGGGCGTCACCCGCACTTGACCTCGACCGGTGGGCAGGGGATGCGCTCAGTCTGATGCGACCTCGTCCCGGGCGGAATCGGCCAGTTGCGTCAGCACTTCGTTCTCGCGTGCGACCAGTTCCACAAGCGCATCGCTGAATCCGGCAGAAGGATTTGCTGGATCGGCGTACAGCGGCGCCGCGGCGATGGCCTCGTCGACCTCACTCAGTTGGGCGGCCAGCCGCCGTAGCTTCTCACTCATGCTTCATCGTGTACCCGTTCGCCGCTTTTGGTAAGCCCCGCGA
>JAEZHJ010000030.1 GCA_023436925.1 Actinomycetes bacterium | reverse complement strand
TGCAGCACCGGCTGGTCCGCGCCTGGCGGTGGGTGCGGAACACCCCCTCCGCTGTGCTCCTCGTCGTGCAATTGCTCGGCATCCTGCTCTACGCCTTCGTCGACGACTCCCCGGCCAACTCGCTCGGCCGGCTCGGCCTTTCCCTGTTCGGGATGCTCGTCGTGGTGCTCGCCCTGGCGGTCGTCCGCGCCACCCCGGCCTACACGTGGCTGGGGCTCCTGATCGGCGTGCCGGCGGTCGCGCTCACCATCACGGACTGGGCCCTGGGCGGCACGCAGCCCTGGCACCTGATCTCCGACGTCGTGCACGTCGCTTTCTACGCGTACACGCTGATCGGCTTGCTGCGGTACATGTTCGCCGACGAGGAGGTGACCGGCGACGAGATCTGGGCGATCGGCGCCACCTTCACCGTCGCGGTCTGGCTGTGGGCCTACGCCTACTCGGCGGTGCAGGGCGTCGTCCCCGGCTCCTTCGTGGCCGCCGTCGACCCGCTGGAGCAGCGGACCTGGCTGGAACTGCTGTTCCTGTCCACCACGACGATGAGCAGCACCGGCCTGTCGGACGTCGTCCCGGTCACCCCGCTGGCGCGCTCGGTGGTGATGGTGCAACAGGTGGCGGGGATGATGTTCCTCGCCGTGGCTGTGTCGCGGATCGTGGGCCTCACGATCGCCGGACGGGCCGGCTGGCGCGATCGCACCCCTCGACCCTGACAGCCGCGCGGAAACGCCTGCAGGACGGCTCCGGTCGGAGCAGACTTTCAGTCAGCACCGCTGACTGGAGCACCCCATGACGGTCCCCACCCCCACTACCCCGGACCTCACCGCGACCGACCGGCCCCGTCCCCGCCGCGGATGGCAGGCCTGGACCCTCGCCGTCGTCGAAGTCTTCGTCGGCTACCAGGCGTTCTCCGGCGGCCAGGGGTTGATCACCGACACCTGGCAGCTGCCGGTCGAGTGGCTGGTCCGCACCCCCTTCGACAGCTGGGTCGGCCCCGGCTGGGTGCTGATCGCGCTGGTCGGCGTCCCCCACCTGCTGGCCGCCGTCCCGATCCTGGCGCTGCCGGGTCGGGCCGGTCTCGGCATCCTCGCCGGCATGCTGGCCGGGGCGTCGCTGCTGGTCTGGATCGCCCTGCAACTGGCGATCCTGCAGGTCTACTTCTTCCTGCAGCCCGTCATCGCGGTGATCGGCGTGGTCGAACTCGTCCTCGCCCTGTGGTGGCGCCGGCGGCTCGAGGCCGGCGCCTAGAGGAAGACCGCCTCCGGGAAGACCTGGCTGTAGCGCTGGGAACTGCGCGGCTCGGCCATCCAGGGCGCGACGGCGTCCCGCCAGGCGGCATAGTGCGGGGTCTGCTTGTGGTCGGCGGCCGCCTGCTCCGTCCGGTACACCTCGACCAGGACGAACCGGGTCGGGTCGTCGGTCGACTGCAGGACGTCGAACCGGGCGATCCCCGGCTCGCGGATCGAGTTGCGCGCGTTCTCGGCCGAAGCGGCAGCGAACTCCTCGACCTTGTCGTCGACTACCCGGACGAAGACGTGGACGATCAGCATGGGTCCAGTCTGCGCCACCCGGGCGCGAGATGGCACCGACCCGCCCCGGTCGATTTGCCCGGCTGTGACGGCCGGCGGGAGACTGGAGGGCTGTCATTCTCTGAAAGGCCCACCACCATGCCTGCCTCGGTCTCGGCGCGCGCGCTGCTCGGGAACCGCCCCTTCCTCACCCTGCTGGCCGCCCGGACCATCTCGATGCTCGGCATGGCCTTCGCCCCGGTCGCCCTGGCCTTCGGCGTGCTCAGGATGCCCGGCGGGGACGCCGGCACGCTGTCACTGGTGCTGGTCGCGCAGACCACGCCGATGGTGGTGTTCATGCTCGCCGGCGGCGTGATCGCCGACCGCTACCCGCGCGCGATCGTGCTGCTGTGGGGCGAGTTCATGACGGCTGTCGCCTTCGGCGCGATCGGGGTCATGATGCTGACCGGCGCCACCCCGTTGTGGGCGATCTGCCTGGCCGCCGCGCTGGCCGGGACGGCCAGTGCTGCGGTCTACCCGGCACTGACCGGCATCATCCCCGACCTGGTGCCGCCCGAGGACCGCCAGCAGGCCAACACCTGGCTGAGCGGTGGCGCGTCCGGCGCCCGGCTGGCCGGCCTGGTCGCCGGCGGCGGCGTGGTGGTCTGGCTGGGCGGTGGCTGGGCGATGGTCGTCGCGGGCGGGCTGTACCTGGTCGCCGGCTTCATCGTGATCGGCCTGCCGCGGCTCAGCAGCACCCTGGCCAGCGAGGCGGAGAGCCCACTGCGCCAACTGGTCGAGGGCTGGGCGGAGTTCCGGTCGCGGCAGTGGCTGTGGGTCGTGGTGCTGCAGTTCTCGGTGATGACCATGGTGCTGCAGGCCGCGCACGGGGTCTTCGGGCCGGTCGTCGCCGAGACCGAGCTCGGCGGCCCCACGGTGTGGACCACCTTCCTGGCGTCCGAGGCCGTCGGCGCCCTGGTCGGCGTCGCCCTTGCCCTGGTCTGGCGTCCGCGCCGCCCGATCCTGATCGCGACCCTGCTCACCTTCACCGCGGGGGCGCCAGCCATCCTGCTCGGTGTCGGGGCGCCGCTGCTGCCCGTCGTGCTGGCCGCCTTCGCGATGGGGGTGGGATTCCAGCTGTTCGGGGTGTGGTGGATGACGACGATGCAGAACGAGGTGCCGCCCGAGTCCTTGTCCCGGGTGGCGTCCTACGACGCCCTCGGCTCGATGATGTTCGGCCCGGTCGGGCTGGTCCTGGCCGGCCCCGCCACCCTCGTCTTCGGCGTCCACGCCGCCCTGATCGGTGCCGGGGTGATCAGCCTGCTGACCACCTGCCTGGCGCTGTTGTCGCCCGACGTGCGCCGGCTGCGGTCCCGGACGGTGACCGCGGCCGCACCCGCGGCGGCCGAGCTGGCCCCGGCCGGCTAAGCCGGGTTCAGGTAGGTCAGGACCGCCCGCACGCGGCGGTTCTCCTCGTCCGGCCCCAGGTCGAGCTTGGCGAAGACGTTCGCCACGTGCTTGGCCACCGCGGCCGGCGTGACGACGAGCTGCTCGGCGATCTGGCCGTTGGAGGCCCCGTTGGCCATCAGTCCCAGCACCTCCCGCTCGCGGGGGGTGAGCCGAGCCAGCCGGACGTCGTCGTGCCGGGAGCGCAGCAGTGAGCCGACCACCTCCGGGTCGACCACCATGCCGCCGCCCGCGACGACCTCCAGCGACCTCATGAAGTCGGCCACCCGGCCCACCCGTTCCTTGAGCAGGTAGCCGGTGCCGGGCGCCTCCGGACGGGAGGCGGTCTCCAGCAGCACCGAGGCGTAGGCCGGCGCGACGTACTGGCTGAGGATGACGATCGGCAGGGTGCGGTGGCGCCCGCGGATCTCGACCGCGGCCCGCAGCCCGTCGTCGGTCATGCCGGGCGGCATCCGGACGTCGGTGATGACGATGTCGAGGCCGCCGCCGGCGGCGCACTCGTCCACCGCGGCGACCAGGCTCGGCGCGTCGGCGACCTCGGCCACCACCTCGTGCCCGGCCCGCTGCAGCAGGCTGACCAGCCCGGCCCGGAGCAGGGCAGCATCCTCGGCCAGGACGATCCTCATGGCGCTCAAGCGTAGGGGAAGGTCGCGGTGATCACGGTCGGGCCGCCGGGCGGGCTGGCCAGCTCGAAGGTGCCCCCTGCGGTCTGGGTGCGTTCGACCAGCCCGCTCTTCCCGTGGCCGGGCACGATCCCGGCCCCGCGGTGGCCGTCGTCGGTTATCTGCAGAAGCAGCCGTCCGGTGTACTCCAGCCGGACGGTCGCCGTCCGCGCCCCGGAGTGCCGGGCGACATTGGTCAGCGCCTCGCTGGTCACGTAGTAGGCGGCGCTCTCGACGGGGTCGGCCAGCGGACGGGGATCGCCGCCGACCCGGACCGTCACCGGCAGGGGCTGGCGGACGGCCAGTTCCTGCACCGCCGCCACCAGGCCGCGGTCGGTGAGCACCTGCGGGTGGATGCCGCGGATCGTGTCCCGCAGCGAGGCCAGCGCGGTCTCCACCGCGTCCTGGGCGGACAGCACCGCGGTGCGGGCACCGTCGGGCTGGCCGCTGTCGAGCAGGTAGACCGCCTCCCCCAGGTGCATCGTGGACACCACCAGGTGCTGCTGGGCACCGTCGTGCAGGTCGCGTTCGATCCGGCGCCGCTCGCTCTCGAAGACGTCGACGAGCTCGCTGCGCGAGTTGGCCAGCTCGGCCACCTGCCGCTCCGCCTCCGGCGGCGAACTGGCAGCGATCACGGCCTGCGCCTGGGCGCTGGCCAGCGCCCAAGCGACATACGCCCCGGCCGTCAGCCAGCCCCACAGCCAGATCACGTAGAGCACGCTGAGCATGCCGCTGTTGCTCACCGACAGGCCGCCGGCGCCGATCAGCAGGGCGCCCACGATCACCGAGCCGGGCAGCGCGTCCACCAGGCCGAACAGCACCGTCGTGCCCCACACCGCCAGACCGCCCTGGCCGCCGGACCGGCCGTCGGCCGACCCCGGACGCGGTGGCAACCGCAGCCCGAGCATTCCCAGCCGGCGCCGTTCGAAGTCCGCCGTCTCGGCCATCACCGAGGGCAGCGCGAAGAAGCCGATGATGCCGGCGCCGAGCGCCACGATGCCGACCAGGATCGAGGTGAAGCAGTAGCACAGCGAGCGCCAGGCCAGCCCGTTGACGATCACGGTGAACGGATTGCGGGGGGCCGCCAGGCGTTCCCTGGCGACGGCGGCGAAGCCGGCCTCCGCGGGCGGCACGGTGCGGGCGGTCATGGCCACCACCCTAGGCAGCCAGGCGGCTCCGGACAGTAGCGTCAGGTGGAGTCCCGGGACTCCGCCGCGCACGACAACCGCCCGTCCGCCCGGTCGGGCCGTTACGCTGCGGGCGTCACCCCTTGTGGACAGGAGGCCGATGGCGGAGCTCACCGACTGGGTGCGGCGGATCGCCGCCGCCCAGGATCCGCGCGTCAGCCAGACGACACCTGTGGTCCGCCTGCTCACCCACCCGCTGCCGACCCGGCCGTTCCCGGTCGCCGAGGCCGAGGTCTTCCTGTGCGCGGGCGTCGCCGTGCGACGCCACCCGGCCGGCACCGATCCCCACGGCCTGGCCGAGCGGCTGGCGGTGCTGCGCGAACCCGACCTCGAACCGCTGTGGGTGCAGCCGCTCGGCTACCGGCCCCTCACCCTGCCGGACGGCCGGCTGGCGACGGTGTGGCCCCGGGTCAGCGTCCTGTCCACCCTGGACAGGCCGCCATGGGAGGAGGTGGGACGGCTGCTGGCCCGGCTGCACCGCGCCGGCTGGGTGCACGGCGACTTCCACCTCGGCCACCTGGCGCACACCGCGCTGCGACGAAGCTGGAAGCTGGTCGACCCGGACCGGCTCGCGACCGGCTCGGGCGTCTCGGATCTCGGCCTGCCGGCGGCCTTCCACGCGGCCGGGCTGCTCGAGCCGGACGCCTGGGAACGGCTCCTGACCGCCTACCGCGCGGCGGGCGGCCCGGCCGTCCCGGCGGGGGGCGACCCGTGGCCGGCGCTGGCCAGCGCCGCGCGGGAGGCCGCCCTC
>JAEZHJ010000006.1 GCA_023436925.1 Actinomycetes bacterium | reverse complement strand
GCTCAGTGCTGCATGTCGACGAAGCGGCTGTAGTGGCCCTGGAAGGCCACCGTGACCGGACGGGTCTGGCCGTTTCGGTGCTTGGCGACGATCAGGTCGGCCTCGCCGGCGCGGGGTGAATCCTGCTGGTACATGTCCTCGCGGTGGAGCAGGATGACGACGTCGGCGTCCTGCTCGAGCGAGCCCGACTCGCGCAGGTCGGACAGCATCGGACGCTTGTCGGTGCGCTGCTCAGGGCCTCGGTTGAGCTGGGAGAGCGCGATCACAGGCACCTCGAGCTCCTTGGCGAGCAGCTTCATCTGCCGGGAGAACTCCGAGACCTCCAGCTGGCGGCTCTCGACCCGCTTGCCGGAACTCATCAGCTGCAGGTAGTCGACGATCACGAGCTTGAGGTCGTGGCGCTGTTTGAGCCGCCGCGCCTTGGCCCGGATCTCCATCATGGTCAGGTTGGGCGAGTCGTCGATGAACAGCGGCGCCTCGGCCACCTCGGCGGTCTTGCGGGCGATCCGGCTCCAGTTCTCGTCGCTCATCCGGCCCTTGCGGATGTCGCCGAGCGGCACCTGGGCCTCGGCCGAGAGCAGTCGCATGACGATCTCGGTCTTCGTCATCTCCAGGCTGAAGAAAGCCGAGCAGAGCCCGTGCTGGATGGACGCCGAGCGTGCCAGGTCGAGGCCGAGGGTCGACTTGCCGACGCCGGGACGGGCGGCGACGATCACCATCTGGCCCGGGTGCAGGCCGTTGGTCAGTTCGTCCAGCTCGACGAAGCCGGTCGGCACCCCGGCCATGATGCCGTGGGAGGAGAGCGCCTCGATCTCGTCGAGGGTCGACTCCATCAGGGCCGAGAGGGGCTCGTAGTCGTCGCTGGCCTTGCCCTCGGCGACCTCGTAGATGGCCTGCTGGGCGGCGTCGACGATGCCGGCGACGTCGCCCTGGCCGGCGTAGCCCAGTTGGGCGATCCGCATCGAGGCCTCGACCAGCCGGCGCAGGATCGCTTTCTCCCGGACGATCTCGGCGTAGTAGACCGCGTTCGAGGCGATCGAGACGGTGGAGAGCAGCTCGTGCAGGTAGATGTGGCCGCCGACCTTGCCCAGCTCACCGCGCTTGGTGAGCTCGTCGGCGACGGTGATCGCGTCGGCGGGCTCGCCCCGGCCGTACAGGTCGACGATGGCGTGGAAGATCTGCTCGTGCGCCGGGCGGTAGAAGTCGTGGCCCTTGACGATCTCGGAGACGTCGCCGATCGCGTCCTTGCTGAGCAGCATCGCCCCGAGCACGCTCTGCTCGGCCTGGACGTCCTGCGGCGGGGTGCGGTCGCTGGCGCCGTACTCGGGAGCCTCGCTCCCGTACGGCACCATCTGCGCCAGCGACACTGAACCTCCCAAGCCCGATCCCAGCTACGACCCCACGCTAGGCCGCCGGTCTGACAGTCCTGCTGTGCCCCCGCTCGCGACGGCGCAGACGTGGCCGGGGGCGGGCTGGGAGCGATCTGGGTGAGCCCCACGCTAGACCGTCCGGGCAGGGTCCTCAACGGCGGCCTCCACAGGCCCTGTGGATGGTCTGGGGACAACTTCGAAGACACGCCTCAGGGCTTGTGTACAACGTGGTGGCCTGGCTGTGGACAGTCTGGGAGTTATCTCGACAATATGGCTGTGACTAGGCAACACGTGACTCGCAGGCTGTGGATGGAAATTGAATGGGAGGTGAACACCAGCTGAAGGTGGCCCCGCTTGACAACGGTACCGCCGCCCGGATATAGCGCTCTCATTCCGGAGTTATGCACACCCTGTCCACAGCCCGTCTCTTGTGTAACATACCCCCGGGGGGTACCCTGACAAGGGAAGAGAGGATCGCTCGTGGATCAGTCGTCACACACTGCACACCAGGCTCACCAAACCGCCGGTCCGAACGGCTACAGCGCCACCCGCGAGGAGCACCTGCGACGCCTCAAGCGCATCGAGGGGCAGGCCAGGGGCCTGCAGCGAATGGTGAGCGAGGACGTCTACTGCATCGACATCCTCACCCAGGTCTCGGCCACCACCAAGGCCCTGGAATCCTTCGCCCTGGTGCTGCTCGAGGAGCACCTGCAGCACTGCGTGGCCGAGGCCGTCCGGGAGGGCGGCGAGGTCGCCGAAGCCAAGCTCTCCGAGGCCGCCGCCGCGATCGGCCGGCTCGTCCGGTCCTGACCCACCCCGACGACCCACCCGCTACACCAACCCAAGGAGAACCGATGTTCGACACCAGCTACACCGTCACCGGCATGACCTGCGGCCACTGCGTCAACGCGGTCAAGGAGGAGGTGCTGGCGATCCCCGGGGTCACCGGCGTCGACCTCGACCTCGGCGGCGCGATGACCGTCCACAGCCAGACGCCCGTCGACTTCGACCGGGTCGTCGAGGCGGTCTACGAGGCCGGCGACCAGTACAGCCTGGCCTGACCCGCCCGGCCTGCGAAGCCACCCACCCCAACCACCGTGCGAAGTGAGCCCATGACCACCACAACCCTGCGCGACTCGGTCGAACTCGACATCACCGGGATGACCTGCGCCTCCTGCGCGGCCCGGATCGAGAAGAAGCTGAACAAGCTGGACGGGGTCCAGGCCAGCGTCAACTACGCCACCGAGAAGGCCCGCGTGCTGGTCCCGGCCGGGATCACCGTCGACGACCTGATCGGGGTCGTGGAGAAGACCGGGTACGGCGCGACCGTCCCGGTGCCGGACGCGCCGCCGGTCGACCACGCCGCCGGGTTGCGTACCCGCGTCGTGGTCGCCGGCGTACTCGCCATCCCGGTGATCGTGCTGGCCATGGTGACCCCCTGGCAGTTCCCCGGCTGGCAGTGGGTCTCGCTCGCCCTCACCCTCCCGGTCTACGCCTGGGCGGGTTGGCCGTTCCACCGCTCCACCCTGGTGAACCTGCGCCACGGCGCCACCACGATGGACACCCTGATCACGCTGGGCACCACCGCCGCCCTGGGCTGGAGCCTCTACGCCCTCTTCTTCGGCCACGCCGGAGAGCTCGGCTACACCCACGCCTTCGAGTTCCGGCTGATGCGCGACCACGGCGAGGCCAACATCTACCTCGAGGCCGTCGTCGCCATCATCTTCTTCCTGCTGCTGGGCCGCTGGCTGGAGGCGCGGGCCAAGGCGCGCGCCGGCGAGGCGATCCGCACCCTGCTGCAACTCGGCGCCACCCAGGCCACCGTGGTGGTGGACGGCGTCGAGACCCTGGTGGGGATCGACCGGCTCAAGGTCGGCGACGAGTTCGTCGTCCGGCCGGGGGAGAAGGTGGCCACCGACGGCGAGGTGATCAGCGGCAGCTCCGCGATCGACCGTTCCCTGGTCACCGGCGAGTCGGTGCCGGTGGATGTCGGCGTCGGCGACGAGGTCACCGGCGCCACGCTGAACACCTACGGACGCCTCGTGGTGCGGGCCACCCGGGTTGGCCGCGACACCCAGCTGGCCCACATCGCGCGGCTGGTGGAGGAGGCGCAGACCGGCAAGGCCCGGGTGCAGTGGCTGGCCGACCGGATCACCACCGTCTTCGTGCCGGTCGTGCTCGTGCTGGCCGTGCTCGTGCTGGCCGGCTGGCTGGTCGCCGGCGCCGGGCTCGCCTTCGCCGCCTCCGCGGCGGTCGCGGTGCTGATCATCGCCTGCCCCTGCGCGCTCGGGCTGGCCACGCCCACCGCCCTGCTCGCCGGCACCGGCCGGGGCGCCCAGCTCGGCATCGTGATCCGCGGCGCCGACGCCCTGGAGCGCACCCGCGAGGTCGACACCATCGTGCTGGACAAGACGGGCACGGTGACCACCGGGACGATGGCGGTCGTCGACGTCCGGCCGCTGCCCGGCACCACCGCCTCGGACCTGCTGCGCCTGGCCGGGGCCGCCGAGTCCGGCTCCGAGCATCCGATCGCCCGCGCGATCGCCGCCCACGCCGGCTCGACCGCCGTCCTGGACTCGCTCTCCAACCAGCCCGGGCTCGGCGTGGTCGCCCGGGTCGACGGCCACGAGGTGCGGGTCGGCAAGCCCGCCTGGGTGGCCGGCGAAGCGGCCGGTGACGTGGCCGCCCCGGACCGGTCCGGCGGTGGGGCGAGGACGACGGTCGCGGTCGGCTGGGACGGCCGGCTCCGCGGCACCATCGACGTGGCCGACACGGTGAAGGCGGGCTCGGCGGACGCGGTCGCCCAGTTCCGGGCCCTCGGCCTCACCCCGGTTCTGCTGACTGGCGACACCACCGCCACCGCCCGGGCGGTCGCCGCCGAGGTCGGGATCGACGAGGTGATCGCCGAGGTGCTGCCGGCGGACAAGGTCGCCACCGTGAAGCGGCTGCAGGAGCAGGGCCGTCGGGTGGCGATGGTCGGCGACGGGGTGAACGACGCCGCCGCGCTGGCCCAGGCCGACCTGGGGATCGCTCTCGGCACCGGGACGGACGCCGCCATCGAGGCCTCCGATCTCACCCTCATGCGCGGCGACCTGCGGGTGGCCGCCGATGCGATCCGGCTCTCCCGCGCCACGCTGGGCACGATCAAGGGCAACCTGTTCTGGGCCTTCGCCTACAACGTGGCGGCGATCCCGTTGGCCGCGCTGGGCTACCTGAACCCGATGATCGCCGGCGCGGCGATGGCCTTCTCGTCGGTCTTCGTGGTGCTCAACAGCCTGCGGCTGCGCAGCTTCACCCCTCGCGCCTGACCGCCCGTCAGTCGCCGGAGGGCACCGGCGGCTGGTAGGTGGCGGTGATCCGCCGGGTCGGGAAGACCGGACGGGCGAGGTCTGGCTCGATCCCTTCGGTCACCTCCACCGGCTCGCCGGCTGCGACCTGCTCGTAGATCTCGACGAACTCCCGGGACTGGTTGGCGATCGTGTACCGGGCGGCCATCTCCTTGCTGCGGGCGGCGGCGCGCGCGCGGTACTCCGGGTTCTCCAGCGCGCCGAGCATCTTCACAATCGTCCCCGCCAGGGACACGGCGTTCGGCCGGGCGAACAGGGCGTTGACCCCCTGGTCCATCACCAGCCGCAGTTCGCTGTCGACCGACACGAAGGGCAGCCCGGCGTGGGCGGCCTCGTGCAGCACCAGCGCCTGGGTGTCGGTCTGCGAGGTGAACACGAACAGGTCGGCCGAGGCGTAGTAGGCGCCGAGCTGTTCCCGCGGGATCTGGCCGACCAGCTTGACCCCGCCGAACCGGCTCGCCCGCTTCAGCCGGTTCCGCAGCCCCGGACCGGCCGAGCGCCAGTCTCCGACCAGCATCAGTTCCGCGTCGGGCAGGTGGTCGCGGACCAGCTGGAACCCGTCCAGCATCAGGTCGATGCCCTTCTCGACCGCGATCCGGCCGATGTACAGCAGGCGCGGGCCGCGTCCCTTCGGGACCGGGGGCAGTTCGGGCAGGGCGTCGGTGCCGTTGGGGACCACCCGCACCCTGGCGGCCGGCGCGATCTCCAGCACCCGCTTCGCGGTCTTGTCCGAGGGTGTGGTGACCAGGACGGCGTCGGTCAGCATCCCGCCCGCCACCTGCAGCAGCTCGACCTGGGCCCGACCCCGCCGGGGCCGCTTGAAACGGATCCGCTTCTTCAGCTGCGCCCAGGTGATGCCGTCCATCCGCATCGTGTAGACCTTGTACGCGGCGTTCAGCAACGGCACCAGGTGCCAGTAGTGGTCGGCGTAGGCCTCGAAGTCGGTGTGCCACGTGACGATCAGCGGCTTGCCGGTCCGCTGCGCCACCCACATCCCGAGCAGGCCGACCCCGCCCAGGCCGTGGACGTGGATCACGTCCGGCGGGTTGGCGACCAGCTGGGCGAGGCGGTAGTCGAAGTCCTGGCCCATCGAGATCCGGATCCGGTTGCCCGGCAGCGGCACCGAGGGCAGCCGGATCTCGCGGCGCCGCTCGTGCCCGGCGTACGGGTTCGGCCCGTCGGCGACCGGCGCGACGACCAGCAGGCGGTGCCCGGCGTCCAGGACCTGCTTCTCCAGGAAGTGGACGGCGTACAACAGGCCGGAGTGACCGGGGCCGTAGTTGTCGGTGAACTGGGCGATGGTGAGCGGCTTGACCGGCCGGTCGTCGACCTCCGGTCCGGCGTCCTGCGGATCCTCGCTGATGGTGACCTCCTGAGTGCCCCCACATTATCGCTGGCCCGCGGGTCGGCGACTGACCAGGCTCAGCCGACCAGCGATCCGTACCGGGCCTTGGCACGCTCCAGCGCCGTGACGTACCCGGCGCGCTGGAAGCCGTCCGGGTCGGTCTCCAGCGGCACCGCGAGCAGGCCGCGGGCCTGCCCGACGCTGCGGAACCCCTTGCGCTGCAGCCAGCCGTCCAGCCCGTCCAGCAGCACCCGGGAGTAGTCCCGGCCATGCCGGATCAGGGCGGACGTGGTCATCACGACGTCGGCCCCGGCGAGCAGGTGGCGCACCACGTCGTCGGCATCCTCGACCCCCGAGCTGGCGGCCAGCGAGACAGGCAGCCGGTGGCGAAGCGCGGCGATCCAGGTCCGTGGCAGCCGGGCGTCGGCGCGGCTGGAGAGCTCGACGGCGGGCACCACCTCGACGCGCTCGATGTCCACCTCCGGCTGCAGGAACCGGTTGAACAGCACCAGGCCGTCGGCGCCGGCCTCGACCAGTCGCATCGCCAGGTTGCCGAAGGACGAGAAGTACGGCGACAGCTTGACCGCGACCGGGATGGAGACGCTCTGTTTCACCCCGGCGACGATGTCGACATGGCGCTGGTCCACGTCGGCCCCGGTCAGCGTGAGGTCACCCGGGACGAAGTAGATGTTCAGTTCCAGCGCGGACGCCCCGGCCTCCTCCAGTTGCCGGGCGAACCGTACCCACGACCCCATCGAGCTGCCGTTCAGCGAGGCGATCAGCGGGACGTCGATCGCCCGGGCTGCGCGCTCCACCAGGGACAGGTAGCTGACCGCGACCGTCTCGGCCGGTTCGGTGGACAGGTTCGGGAAATAGCTGGTCGCCTCCGCGAACGCCTCGGCGTGCTCCTCCTCGAGCTGCGCATCCCGTTCGGCCTGGGCGAGCTGGGCGCGGACCTGCTCCTCGAACAGCGAGTAGAGCACGACGGCGCCCACCCCGCCGTCGGCGAGGCCCTTCACCCCGTCGACGGTCTGCGACAGCGGGCCGGCCGAAGCCACCAGCGGGTTCCGCAGCGGGAGTCCCAGGTAGCTGGTCTCGAGGTTCATCGTTCACTCCTGGCATCGGCGGCGAAGCGTTCGGCACCGCGGGTCGCCATCTCCTCGTACTCGGCCCAGCGACGGTTGACCGCCTCCTGGCCGAACTCGAGGAAGCGGGCGGCGGCGTCCGGGTCGGAGTTGGCCAGCATCCGGAAGCGCAGCTCCTGGTCGTGGTACTCCTTCAGCGAGATCCGGGGCCGCGGGGAGTCGAGCAGGAACGGGTTCTTGCCGGCGGTGCGCAGCACCGGGTTGTACCGCATCAGCGGCCAGTGGCCCGACGCGACCGCCTTGTACTGCTGGTCGAGGCCCTTGCGCATGTCGATGCCGTGGGCGATGCAGTGGCTGTAGGCCAGGATCAGGCTCGGCCCGTCGTAGGCCTCGGCCTCGCGGAAGGCCTTCAGGGTCTGCTGCGGGTCGGCGCCCATCGCCACCCGGGCGACGTAGACGTTGCCGTAGGAGACCGCCTGCATGGCGACGTCCTTCTTGCCGGTCAGCTTGCCGCCGGAGGCGAACTTGGCGACCGCCCCCAGCGGGGTGGACTTCGAGGCCTGGCCGCCGGTGTTGGAGTACACCTCGGTGTCCATCACCAGCACGTTCACGTCCCGGCCGGAGGCGAGTACGTGGTCCACGCCGGCCGAGCCGATGTCGTAGGCCCAGCCGTCGCCGCCGACGATCCACACCGAACGGCGCAGCAGGTGGTCGGCGACCGAGCGCAGGTCCTCCACCTTGGGCCCGCTCATCGTGTCGAGCAGCGCCTTCAGCGCGTCCACCCGGGCCCGCTGCTGGGACAGCTCCGACTCGTATTCCTGGGGCGCGTTGAGGATCGCATCGACGGTGGCGTCGCCCAGCTCGGGACGGAGCTCCTCCAGCCGGCGCCGGGCGGTCTCGGCGTGCAGGTCGGCGGCCAGGCGAAGCCCGAGGCCGAACTCGGCGTTGTCCTCGAACAGCGAGTTCGACCAGGCCGGGCCGCGTCCGTACTTGTTGGACGCCCACGGCGTGGTCGGCAGGTTCCCGCCGTAGATGGACGAGCACCCGGTGGCGTTGGCGACCGTGGCCCGGCCGCCGAACAGCTGGGTGAGCAGCTTCAGGTACGGGGTCTCACCGCACCCGGCGCAGGCGCCGGAGAACTCGAACAGGGGCTCCAGGAACTGGGTGCCGCGGACGTTGGCGAAGTCGACCCGGGAGCGGCGGTTGACCGGGATGGTCTCGAAGAAGGCGACATTGGCCCGTTCCTTGGTGCGCTCCAGCACCGGGGCCAGGTTGATCGCGCGGCGGTTGCCGCCGCCGATCGGCTTGACCGGGCACGCCTCCACGCACAGCCCGCAGCCGGTGCAGTCCTCGGCGTACACCTGCAGCGTGTAGCGCGACCCGGGGAAGCCGGCGGCGTTCAGCGGCGCGGACTGGAAGGAGTCCGGGGCCGCGGCCAGCGCGGACTCGGTGTAGTACTTCGCGCGCAGCACGGCGTGCGGGCAGACGAAGGCGCAGTTGCCGCACTGGATGCAGGCCTCCGGGTCCCACTCGGCGATGATGTCGGAGATGTTCCGCTTCTCGTACCGGGTGGTGCCGGACGGGTAGGTGCCGTCGACCGGCATCGCGCTGACCGGCAACTGGTCGCCGGTCCCGGCCAGCATGGCGGCGGTCACCGTGCGGACGAAGGGCGGCGCGTCGTCCGGGACGGGCGGGATCATCGGCTGGTGGCTGAGTGGCGCGGTCGGCACCTCGACCCGGTGCAGGTCGGCGATCGACGCGTCCACCGCGGCCTCGTTCTTGGCGACCACGTCGGCACCCTTGCGGGCGTAGGTCTTGCGGATCGCCTTCTTCACCTGGGCCAGGGCGAGCTCCTTCGGCATCACCTTGGAGATCGCGAAGAAGCAGGTCTGCAGCACGGTGTTGGTGCGCCGCCCCATGCCCGCCTTGCGGGCGACCAGGTTGGCGTCGATCGCCCACAACTCGATGCCGAGCTCGATGATCCGCTCCTGCATCGGCCGGGGCAGCCGGGCGAACACCTCCTCGGTCGGGTAGGGGGTGTTGACCAGCAGCACCGTCCCGGGGCGGGCGTACTCCAGGACGTCCACCCGCTCCAGGATCGACCAGTGGTGGCAGCCGATGAAGCCGGCCGAGTTGATCAGGTAGGGCGCCTCGATCGGCTTCGGCCCGAACCGCAGGTGCGAGACGGTGCGTGAGCCGGACTTCTTCGAGTCGTAGACGAAGTAGCCCTGGGCGTAGGTGTCGGGCATCTCGCCGATGATCTTGATGGTGTTCTTGTTGGCGCCGACGGTGCCGTCCGAGCCCAGGCCGTAGAAGACCGCCGAGACCGTCTCCGGGTCCTCGATGTCGAGGCGGGGGTCGTAGCTGAGCGAGGTGAGGGTGACGTCGTCGTTGATCCCGATGGTGAACCGCGGACGGGGGTTCGGCAGTGCCAGCTCCTGGTAGATGCCGGCCACCATCGCCGGGGTGAACTCCTTGCTGGACAGGCCGTACCGGCCGCCGACCACGATCGGCAGCTGCTCCCGCCGGCCGGTGGAGTGCGCCTCGCCGAGCGCGGCGGCCACGTCCAGGAAGAGCGGCTCGCCGCCGGAACCCGGCTCCTTGGTGCGGTCCAGCACCGCGACGGTGCGGGCGGTCGCCGGGATCGCGGCCAGGATCTGCTCGACCGGGAACGGCCGGTAGAGCCGGACCTGCACCACGCCGAGCCTGGCGCCGGCCGCGTTCAGGTGCTCCACGGTGCGGCGGACGGTCTGCGCGCCGGAGCCCATGATCACGGTCACCTGCTCGGCCTCGGGGTCGCCGTAGTACTCCACCAGCCGGTAACGCCGTCCGGTGAGCGCGCCGAAGGCGTCCATCGCCTGCTCGACCAGGCCAGGCACCGCGGCGTAGAACGGGTTGACCGTCTCGCGGGACTGGAAGTAGGTGTCCGGGTTCTGCGCGGTGCCCCGGATGTAGGGGTGCTCGGGGGAGAGCGCCCGGCGCCGGTGGGCGCGCACCAGGTCCTCCGGCACCAGGTCGCGCAGCTGCTCGTCGGTCAGCAGGTCGACCACGTTGACCTCGTGCGAGGTGCGGAAGCCGTCGAAGAAGTGCAGGAACGGGATCCGGCTGGTCAAGGTGGCCAGCTGGGAGATCGCGGCCAGGTCGTGGGCCTCCTGCGGCGAGGCGGAGCACAGCAGCGCGAACCCGGTCTGCCGCACCGCCATCACGTCCTGGTGGTCGCCGTAGATCGACAGGCCCTGGGCGGCCAGCGACCGGGCGGCGACGTGGAAGACCGTCGAGGTCAGCTCGCCTGCGATCTTGTACATGTTCGGGATCATCAGCAGCAGGCCCTGTGAGGCCGTGAAGGTGGTCGACAGGGCACCGCCCTGCAGCGCACCGTGCAGCGCGCCGGCGGCCCCGCCCTCGGACTGCATCTCGATGACCGTGGGGACGGTGCCGTACACATTGCGCCGCTGCTGAGCCGACCACTCATCGGCCAGTTCGGCCATCGTCGAGGAGGGGGTGATCGGGTAGATGCTGCACAGCTCGTTGAGCCGGTACGCCGCCGAGGCGGCCGCCTCGTTGCCGTCGATGATCGCGCGGGTCATCTCACTGCTCCTTGATCATCTCGATGGCGTGGACCGGGCACTGTTCGAAGCAGGTGGCGCAGCCGGTGCACTTGTCGTAGTCGAACCGGTAGCGGAAGCCCTTGCCGAGCTTGATGACCGCGTCCTCCGGGCAGGCGCCCAGGCAGCCGTCGCACTCGAAGCAGTTGCCGCAGGACAGGCAGCGGCCGGCCTCGGCGTGGGCCTGTTCGTCGCCCAGGCCGCCGACGATCTCGTCGAAGTCGGTGATCCGCTCGGTCGGTTCGAGCTCGGGCTGGGTGGTGCGGCGGGCGTCGCCGAAGTACCACAGGTGCAGCTTGTCGAAGCTGGCCAGGTCGTGCTTGGGCCGGCTGGTCGCCTCGCGTCCGGCCAGCCAGGCGTCGATCTGCCGGGCGGCGCGCTTGCCGTGGCCGACGCCGACGGTCACCGTCCGCTCGCTCGGGACGGCGTCGCCGCCGGCGAAGATGCCGGGGACCCCGGTCATCAGGGTGCGCGGGTCGACCCGGACGACGTCGTGGTCGAAGCCGATGCCGGGGATCCGGCGCAGGAAGTCGGAGTCGGTCTCCTGGCCCAGGGCGAGGATGACGGTGTCGGCCTGGAGCTTCTCGAACCGCCCGGTCCCGGTGGCCCGGCCGTCGGAGTCGAGTTCCATGATCTCGACGGTCAGCTCCTCCTCGTCGACGCTGGAGATGGTGCGCAGCCAGTTCATGGTGACGCCCTCGCTCAGCGCCCCCTCCTTCTCCTCGGCGTGCGCCGGCATCTGTTCCTCGGTGCGCCGGTAGATGATGATCGACTCCTCCGCCCCCAGCCGGCGGGCCACCCGGGCGGCGTCCATGGCGGTGTTGCCGCCGCCGTAGACGGCCACCTTGCGGCCGATCACCGGACGCTCGCCGCTGGCCACCCCGCGCAGGAAGCTCACCGCATCGACGATCCGGGAGGCGTCCCGGCCGGGGATGTCGACCCGGCGGGAGAGGTGGGCGCCGATCGCGACGAAGACCGCGTCGAACCCGCCCTCGGCCTGGTCGGCGAGCAGGTCGACGACCTTGTAGTCGGTGACGATCCGGACCCCGAGGTCGACCAGCCGGCTCACCTCGGCGTCCAGCACGTCCCGCGGCAGCCGGTACTCGGGGATGCCGTAGCGCATCATCCCGCCGGGCAGCGGGGAGGCGTCGCGGATCTCGACCTCGTGCCCGGCCATGGCCAGGTGGTAGGCCGCCGACAGCCCGGACGGCCCGGCGCCGACCACCATCACCCGGCGGCCGGAGGAGAATCGCGGCTTCACGAAGCTCCAGCCGCGCTCGATGGCCAGGTCGCCCAGGTAGCGCTCGACGGAGTGGATCGAGACCGCGCCGTCCAGCTCGACCCGGTTGCAGGCCGCTTCACACGGGTGGTAGCAGACCCGGCCGTGGATCGCCGGGAACGGGTTGTTGCGCACCAGCTCGCGCCAGGCCGCCTCGTCCTGGCCGGCCTTGACCAGCCGCAGCCACTCCTGGATGTTCTCCCCGGCGGGGCAGGCGTTGTTGCACGGTGGCAGCAGGTCGACGTAGACCGGCATCCGGGAGCGGACGGGCGCCACCCGGCCGCCCTCGGCGGCCAGGTCGGGCAACTGGGTGATATCGCGAGCCATCTCGAACCCTCCGCTGGGCGACCTTGCCCCCCGAAATTTACTCTGGCTAGGCCTCTCGCGCTGGAGGTCCGGCAAACCCGTCGATCCTGAGCCCACTAGCGGATTTAGGTGACGCTCAAGGCCCGAAATCGGGTCGGTGTGGCCGGGGTGGCCAGGCGGTGGACGAAGCGGCCCAGACCCCCTTCCCAGGCGGCCCGGCGTCGCTAGACTGCGGCTGCGTCGACCCCCCGACGCCGATCGGAGGCGCTGATGTCGGCCACCCTGCCGGCCCGCCGCGGCTTTCGCCGCGCGCTGGCCATCGGCACTCCCGTGCTGCCCGAAGCCCGGCCCGCCGCGACCGTGGACGAGGCGCGGGAGCGGTTCGCCGAACTCTGCGCGGCCGATGACCACCGGGTGGGGGAGAGCACGCGGACGCAGCTCTTCGAGCCGCGCGGGCCCGCCAGGGCGACCATCGTCGGCTGGCACGGCTTCACCAACGCCCCCAGCCAGCTGACCGCCCTCGCCACGGCCCTGGCCGGACTCGGCTACCGGGTCCTGGTTCCCCGGCAGCCGCACCAGGGCTACACCGACGTGCTGAACCGCGCCCTGGACGACCTGCAGGTCAGCGACCTGACCGCGCACGTCAGCACCTGCATCGACATCGCGGCCGGGTTCGGCGACCCGGTCTGGGTGACCGGGCTGTCGGCCGGCGGGGTGCTGGCCGCCTGGGCCGCCGGTACCCGGCCGGAGGTCCGGCGGCTGGCGATGATCGCACCGCTGGTGGCGCCGAAGGGGATCCCCCTGCCGGTGGTCCGGCTGCTGGTCCGGTTCCCGGCGCTGGTGCCCAGGATCTACTACTGGTGGGACCCGCGGGTGAAGGAGAACCTGGGGCACAGCCCGCATGCGTACCCGGGCTTCCCGCTGGCCGGGCTGATGCCGTACCTCCACCTGTCCGAGGCGATGTTCGACGGGTTCGAGGCCCGCCACCAGCTCGACCGGGTGGTGCTGGTCACGAACCCGGGCGACTTCGCGATCCGCCGCGACGCCGCCCGCGGCTTCGCGGCGCGGGTCTTCGCCGAGCACGCCGACTACTACGCCGAGGCCACCCTGGACGCCGCCCTGGGCTGGTGGCACGACTTCATCGACCCGTGGTCACCCCGCCGCGGCAGCACCGAGCAGGTGGTCGCGGTGGTGCAGGCCGCGCTGGGGGTGGCCGACCCGGCCGCGGGGGGCCTGCTGGTCCGGCCGCTCGTCCAGGCCCAGCCGGGCTAGGGTCCGCCGGTCACCCACAGCGGCTCGGCGCCCGGCACGGCCGCCAGCGACTCGCCGGTGGCCAGGTCGATCAGCACGGTGACCGAGTTGTCGGTGGCCCCCGAGGTCAGGTCCTCCGCCGGTGCTCCGGCGGTGAGGATCTCGACCCACGCGAACTGGCCGTTCGCCGAGACCCCGGAGTCCAGCAGCCTGCCCAGGTCGGGCGGGACGGTGGCCACCGTGGTCTCGCTCCCGGCGCGGGTGTGCACCAGCCGGGAGGTGATGGTGGCGACCTCGCCGACCATGGTGATGTCGTCGAACTGCTGCACCCACTCGGACGGGCCGATCATGGTGCGCTTGCCGGCCAGGATGTCGGTGGCGCCGGCGTCCCCGGGCTCGGGCAGCGGGGTGGTGGTGCCGGCGGCCAGGTCGAGCAGGGCCTCGTCGTTCCCGGTCACCACGACCAGAGTGGTGGTGCCGGGCAGGAAGCCGAGCAGGTGCTCGTGGCTGCCGAGCGGGACCAGCCCGGACCCCGGCTCGACGCCGGTGAGGAAGACCTGGCCGGTGTCGTCCTGCAGCACCAGGGAGCGGGTGCCGGGGATGAAGGCCCAGTCGACCACCGGCAGCGGCCCCCCACCGGCGGCCGTCACCTCGTGCGGCGTGGTGGACGGGTCGGCGACGTCCTGCAGGAACAGTGCCCGGTCGTAGTTGCGTTCGGGAGCCTGCCCGCTGACGGTGTAGCCGACCAGGCCGTGCTCGGCCGAGCCGCGCAGCCGGGACTGGGAGGTCCCCGGCGGTGTCTCCAGCCGCATCACGTCCGCGTCGGCGGCGACGGTCGCGACCAGTTCGGTCTCGATGTCACCGGTGCGGGCGATCGCCACCACGGTGCCCGCGGTGACGGCGTACTCCTCCAGGCCGGGCGCGGCCAGGACGGTCACCGGCTCGGAGCCGTCGACGGTGGTGCGGGTGACCCGGTCCTCGGCGCCGAACCGGGACGGCCCCCGGCTGACCAGGGAGTACACCGCGTAGTCGGGGGTGGCGAAGGTGTGGCCCCAGTCCGTCGAGATGCCGGTGTGGCGGCTGGTCACGCCGCGCACCACGACGGTGTAGTCGGTGCCGTAGGGCAGCGGCTGGGGGAAGGTCAGGGTCAGCTGGCTGTCGCTGGTGGTGACGGTGAACGGCGTCGCCGGGATCACCTCCACCTGGTCGGGGGAGACCTCGACAAGGGGTTGGCGACCCTTCAACACCAGTTGCTGGCCGCCCACGGCGACCGCCCGCTCCGCGGCGATGCTCGCGCTGACCAGCGCCGGGGGCCGTCGGGCGCCGACGACCCCGAGCGCCCCCGCCGCCAGGGCCAGGGTGGCGCACAGCGACAGCGCCAGCCGCCAGAACCCGCTGCTGTCGCGCCCGGTGCTCGGCCTGCTAGAAGTCATAGGGCTGCGCCGGCTGGTCGATCGGGGTCAGGGCGGACGGCTTCAGCACGACCCGGGCGGCGCCGTCGGCGGTGGTGGAGACGAAGGTGCCGGTCACCTCCAGCCAGCCGTCGACCGGGTACGCGTCGGCCCAGGCCGGGACGGCGACCGGGATGCCGACCGGCTGGGCGTCGACCGTGCAGCAGGTCACCACGAACCGGGCCAGGTAGAGCACGTCGGGGTCGCCGTCGGGGGAGGGGGTGACGAAGCCGGACAGGGTGGCCTCCCGTCCGGCGTAGGCGGCCGCGGTCGCCGGGTCAGCCAGCAGGGCGGCCCAGTCGCGCAGCGCGAACCCGCTCGGGTCCGCCCCGACCAGGGTGATGGTGTCGGTGTCGACGCCGGCGTTCAGGTCGCGCTGCTGCACCGTGGAACTGCTCAGCGTGGCCGGCGGCAGGACCAGCAGGGCGATCACCAGGCCGATGCCGGCGGCGGTCCGTCCGGCCACCCCGAGTCGACGGCGCAGCGCACCCGCCGGGGCGTGCTCGTGGCCTTCGTGGCCCTGGGACGGCAGCAGCGCATAGGCGGCCACCGTGGCGACCAGCGCCAGGCCGGCGGCCACGGTGGTGAAGGTGAAGTAGCGCGGGTGGATGTACAGGGCCAGTTGGCCGGTGGCCGCGAGCCAGAGCACCGTGACGATGCCGATCAGGCCGAGCAGCAGGCCGGTCGGTGGCCGGCGGAACCGGCGGCGGGAGTCAGAGGGCAAGGTTCATCCCCATTCCGAGCACCAGGGCGCACAGCCCGACCAGGGACGCGATCAGGGCCAGCGCCCGGGTGGTGAAGGTGGTGCGCAGCAGCGCGAGCATCTTGATGTCGACCATGGCACCGAAGACCAGGAAGGCGACGATCCCGCCGGGGGAGAAGGTCGCCGCGAAGGCGAGGATGAAGAACGCGTCGACATTGGAGCAGACCGAGACCACGAAGGCCAGGGCCATCAGGACCAGCACCGACAGCACGGGGTTGCCGCCCAGTTCCACCAGCAGCGCCCGCGGCACGCCGACCTGGATCGCGCCGGCGATCGCCGACCCGGCGATCAGGGCCGGCAGCATCGTGGTGGTCTCCTCGGCGAACAGCCGGGCGCTGCGGGCGGCCCGCCCGTGCGAGACATCCGGGCCGACCTGGCAGGTGGCCTCGAACCGCGGGGTGAGCAGCGAGGACGGATCGGGGTGGCGGGAGAACAGCCAGCCCAGCAGGTTCGCGATCACGAAGGCGCCGGCGATCCGTCCGATCAGGATGCCGTCGTCCCAGCCGAACGCCTGGTAGGTCGTGATGATCGTCACCGGGTTCAGGATCGGCGCGGCGAGCAGGAAGGTGAGCGCCCCGCCGACGTCCACCCCGCGCATCATCAGGCCGCGGGCGAGCGGCACGTTGCCGCACTCGCAGACTGGGAACAGCACCCCGAGCAGCGACAGCACCAGCCTCCGCGCGAACGGGTTGCGGGGCAGGTAGCGCTGCCAGACCCGCTCGGGCACCCAGACCTGGACCAGCACAGAGATCGCGATGCCCAGGAACACGAAGGGCAGCGATTCGATGAAGACGCTCGCCCCGAGGGTGACGAAGTCGCGAGCGGCGTCGGGGAGCCAGGCGGTCCAGGCCGGGTCGGAGACCAGTCGCAGGCCGAGCAGCGCGCCGGCGATCGCAAGCATGATCGCGGCCCGAACGAGCGCGGAGCGGCGGTCGGGGGCCGGGTTCCGGGCAGGCTCGACCCGCGTGAGTTCACGGTCTGTCGACAGCATCGTCCTGCCTGGCTGACTTGGGGAAGATGCGCAGCAGCCTAGCCTGACGACCTGCTCGGGCCGGTCAGCCCGGCCCGCCGTGTCGGCCCCGATCAGCCGGCGCAGGCGTTGCAGGTGCCGAACAGCTCCAGCTCGTGGTCGAGCTGGCTGAACCCGTGCTCGCGGGCGATCGTGGTGACGACGGCCTCGATGCCGGGCAGCGTCACCTCCTCGGTGCGTCCGCAGGAGCGGCAGATCAGGTGGTGGTGGTGGCCGGGTGAGCAGGTGCGGTAGGCCACCTGGCCGTCCGGGGTACGGATCATGTCCAGTTCGCCCGCGGCGGCCATCGCGGTGAGCGTCCGGTAGACCGTGGCGAGGCCGACCGCGGACCCGCCGTGGCGCAGCCGGTCGTGGATCTCCTGGCTGGTGGCGAAGCCGGCCATCGACTCCACCGCCTGACGGATCTCGGCCCGCTGCCGGGTTCGGCGCGGGGTGGGCGCGGGCTGCTCAGTGCTCGTCATAGTGGTCCTCGTGCGCGGCGTGCCGGTGGCCGTCGTGGACGTAGTCGAGGTGTCCGGCGTGCTCGACGGCCAGGTGGCCGCAGCCGGGGCCGTGGACGTGGGGGTGCTCCTCGGGAACCTTCTCGGCCGGCATCGGGTCGTCGGGTGAGCCGACCTCGCGCGGGGCATCGGTATTGCCCAGCAGCAGCCGGGACAGCGGCCAACTGATGATGAAACCGGCGATCGCGATCACCACGATCAGCGCGCCCGGGGCGGTGTCCAGGTAGTACGACCCCACCGTGCCGGCGACGGCGGCGACCCCGCCGAGCGCCATCGCGGCGAACAGGCCGCGGCGGAAGCCGGCCACCAGGTGGTTGGCGGTGGCCACCGGGATCACCATCAGCGCGCTGACGAGCAGCAGGCCGACGGTCCGCATCGACACTGTCACGGTGACCGCGGCGAGCGCCACGACGAGGGTGTTCAGCAGCCGCACCGGCAGCCCGATGGTGCGGGCGAAGGCCTCGTCGGCCGAGACCGCGAACAGTTGGGGGACCAGCCCCAGGCTGACCACCAGCACCACCAGCCCGAGCAGGGCGATCGCCCACAGGTCGACCGCGCCGACCGTCAGCAGCGACCCGAACAAGTAGCCCGACAAGGCCCCCGAGCCCTGGCCGGCCAGCCCGGCCAGCAGCAGGCCGCCGGACAGGCCGCCGTAGAACAGCACGGCGAGCCCGACATCGCCCTGGGTGCGTCCGGACTCCCGCAGCAGCTCGATCGCCACCGCGCCGATGACGCAGACAACGACCGCCACCGCCAGCGGCATCGTGCCGGTCAGCATGGCCAGGCCGACGCCGGCCACCGCGAGGTGGCCCAGCCCGTCGCCCAGCAGGCTGAGCCGGCGCTGGACGATGTAGGTGCCGATCGCGGGCGCCGTGACGCCGGTGATCAGCGCGGCGAGCAGCGCGCGCTGCATGAACTCCAGACTCAACCAGTCCATGGCTACACCGCCTCCAGGCCGGTCACCGGGTCGGGGCTCAGGGCCAGGTCGGCCAGTTCGTGGCCGCCGTGGCGGTGGGTGGGATCGGGGGTGTGCGGCATGATGCGTCCGTTGCGGATCATCACCGCACGGTCGAGGACGGACGCGAACGGTCCGATCTCGTGCAGCACCATCACGATCGTGGCGCCCTGTCGCTTCAGCTCGCCGGCGACCTCGGCCAGCAGGTCCTGGGTGACGTGGTCGACCCCGGCCAGCGGCTCGTCCCACACCATCAGGTCGCCCCCGCCGGCCAGTGCGCGGGCGATCAGGACGCGCTGCTGCTGGCCGCCGGACATGGTGGTGAACCGCTGCCCGGCACGGTCGGAGATCGCCACCGCGTCCAGGGCGGCGGCGACGGCGGCCCGGTCGGCGGCGGTCTCGGGCCAGAACGGACGGCGGCGGCCGAGGCGTCCGCTCGCCACCACCTCGCGGGCGGTGGCCTGCTGGACGAGGATGCCGCTGCGCTGCGGCACGTAGCCGATCCGGGCCCAGTCCCGGAACTGGCGAAGCGGGGTGCCGAAGAGTTCCACCTCGCCCTGGTACGGCGCGAGTCCGAGCATCGCCCGGACCAGGGTCGTCTTGCCGGAGCCGTTGTTGCCCAGCACGGCGACCGCCTCACCGGCGGCGATCTCCAGCGACACCTGACGGACGACGGGAACGCCGCCCAGCACGACGTCCAGCCCGGTGGTCCGGATCGCCGGGACCCGGCTCTGCGGGGTGGTCATGAGCAGCCGTTCGCCTTCTCCAGGGCGGCCAGGTTCGCGCGCATGACCTCAAGGTAGTCCCCGCCCGGCGAGGCGTCGGTGAGTCCCTCCAGCGGGTCCAGCACGGCGGTGGCCAGGCCCAGGTCGCCGGCGATCGACTCGGCGACCACGGGGGAGACCAGGGTCTCGAAGAAGATCGTGGTGATCCCCTGGTCGCGGGCGATCTGCTGCACCTCGGCGATCCGGGCGGCGGTCGGCTCGACCTCCGGCTCCAGGCCGCGGATCCCGACCTGTTCGAGGTTGTAGCGGTTGGCGAGGTAGCCGAAGGCGGCGTGTGAGGTGACGAAGGTGCGGCGCTCGCAGTTCGCCAGGCCCGCGGCGTAGTCGGCGTCGAGCTGGGCCAGGTCGGCCAGCAGGGCGTCGGCGTTGGCGTTGAAGTCATCGGCGTACTGCGGCGCGATCTCGACCAGGGCGTCGCGGACCGCCTCGGTCACCGCGGCCAGGTTGGTCGGGTCCAGCCAGGTGTGCGGGTCGAGCCCGCCGTGGTCGTGGTCGTCCGCCTCTCCCTCGTGGTCGTGGTCGTCTCCCTCCGCGTCGATGAAGTCGACCACGTCGGCGGCGTCCACCACCCGCGCGACGTCGACCTGGTCCAGGGCGGCGTCCACCGCCGGTTGGAAGCCCGACTGGAGCACGACCAGGTCCGCCGAGGCGAGGTCGCCGAGCTGGCGCGGGGTCAGTTCGACGTCATGGGCCTCCGCGCCCGGGGCGGTCAGGTTCTCCACCATGGCGTGGTCGCCGGCCACCCGCTCGGCGACGAACTGGAAGGGGTAGAAGGCGACGGCGATGTCGAGCGGCTTTGTCCCGTCAGAGGTGGTCGGGGTGGACGGGGCGCCGCAGCCGGCCAGGGCGGTCGCCAGCACAGCCACGCCGGCCACGAGGGCGGCACGTCGAAAGATCATGGGAATCATTCTCATCTAGATCCGGACGGGCTGTCAAAGCGGGAACGGTCCTTCGGCACAGAGGGACGGTTCTCTGGCACGGGGGGACGGTTCTCTGGCACAGAGGGACAGTCCTTCGGCGATGGCCGGCGCGAGGGCTCAGGCAGATACGGCGGCAGCGGCCGGCACCAGCTCCACCGCCCGGTCGCAGCGGGCGACCAGCGCCGGGTCGTGGGTGATCACCAGCACCGGCTTGCCGGCGCTCTGCCGCCACAGGTCGTCCAGGAGGTCGGACGCGGTGGCGGCGTCGAGGTGCTCGGTCGGCTCGTCCAGCACCAGCACTTCGTAGTCGCCGACCAGCACCCGGGCGAGGGCGAGCCGGCGGGCCTCGCCGCCGGACAGCGTGCTGCCGGCCTCCCCGACGAGCCGGTCGGGTGAGAGGTCCAGCCCGGCCCGCTCCAGGGCCTGCTCCACCTGCTCCGCGGTGGCGTCCCGGTTGCCGATCTTGACGTTCTCGGCCACCGAGGTGGTGAAGATGTGGGCGTCCTGGGCGAGGTAGCCGACCCGCCCGGAGACCTCGACGCTGCCGGCCACTGGCGGGATCAGGCCCAGCACCGTGGCGGCCACGGTGGTCTTGCCGATCCCGCTGGGTCCGACCAGGGCCACCTTCTCCCCGGCGCTGACGCTCAGGTCGAGGCCGTCGATGACGGGACGCTCACCGGGCCAGCCGGCGGTCAGCGCGTGCAGCCGGACGGCGGGGTGCTCGACCCGCTCCCCGGTGTCGGTGCGGTCGCCGACGCCGACCGGCGGAGCGTCCAGCACCGCGCCCACCCGGTCCAGCGCGGTCCGGGCCCGGGTGCGGGTCTGGGCCGCCTGGGTCAGATTCGACAGCGCCTCGTGCAGCGCCAGCGGGGTCAGCACCAGGACCGCCAGCATCACCGGCGGCAGGCTGCCCTGGACGACCTGGTAGGAGCCGATCACCAGGGCCGCCACGACCGCGGTCCCGGCGGCCAGTACCTGCGCGGCGCTGGCGGCCCCGCGGACGGCGGCGGAGCGCTGGGCGGCGGTGCGCAGCCGTCCGTCGACCTCGCCGAACCGGTCCAGCCAGATGGTGGCGGCGCCGTAGGCGACCAGGTCGGGGGCGGTGCGGGCGATCGAGTGGACGGCCTCGGCCAGCTCCCCGCGCAGCGGCAGCATCGAGGCGTCCCACTTTGCCGAGGCGCGCTGGGCCAGGACCGGGACGACGAGCGCGGCCAGCACGCTGGAGGCCAGCAGCACCAGCGCCGAACCGGGCGACAGGATGCCGAGGGCGGCCGAGGTGGCGGCCAGCACGATCGCAGCCGAGGCGAACGGCAGCCAGACCCGGACGACGAGGTCCTGGATCGCCTCGACGTCGGCCACCACCCGGGTCAGCAGGTCGCCGCGACGACGTCCGAGCAGGGTGGTCCGGGCGAGCCGGAGGTAGGTCTCCAGCCGCAGCGCCGACTGCAGCCGCAGCGCGACATCGTGGCTGGCCAGGCGCTCCACGTACCGGAACACGCCGCGGCTGATGCCGAAGGCCCGCACCGCGGTGGCCCCGGCCAGCAGGTACATCACCGGCGGCATCTCGGCGGCCCGGCTGAGCAGCCAGGCCGAGGCGGCCATCAGGGCGACCGCCGAGCCGGTCGCCAGCACCGCCAGGAACCCGGCCAGGACCAGCCGGCGGCGGGCGTCGGGCACCTCGGCGAAGACCGGGCGCAGCAGGCTGTCGAGGTGGCGGACGGGCTGCCGCTGCCCGGTCGGCGCCGGCGTCGAGCCGGAGCGGGCGACGGCCGCCCTGGCCACCGGCACCGGCGCGGCAGCAGGGGCGACCGGGGCGTCGACGGTGGCCAGCGCAACCACCCGGTCGGCGGCGGCCAGCGCCGCAGGCCGGTGGCTGACGACCAGGACGGCGACCCCGAGCTTGCGCAGGGTCTCCAGCAGTCCGGCCTCGGTGTCGGCGTCCAGCCCGGCGGTCGGCTCGTCCAGTACCAGCAGCCGGGCGCGGCCCAGGGTGACCCGCAGCAGGGCGCGGGCGACGGCGATCCGGCGCCGCTCGCCGGCCGA
>JAEZHJ010000141.1 GCA_023436925.1 Actinomycetes bacterium | reverse complement strand
GCCAGGCGCTCCAGGCCGGCGGCCAGCTCGCCGCCGGCGCGGAGCCCCTGCCGCAGCACCACCACGTCGCCGGGGCTGCCGTCGGGACGGGGGAAGATAGAGGCGAACTCGGCCGCGATCCGGGGGTGGGCGCCGCGGAAGGTGTTCACGGCGGCCTGCGGGTCGGCGGTTGCCAGGACGGCGCCGCCGTCGGGCACCAGGGCGCGGACCAGACCGACCTGGGCCGGGTCGAGGTCGGTGACGTCGTCAACCAGGACGGCGTCGTAGCGCCCGCGAACCGCCGCCAGCACGTCGGGCTCGGTGAGCAGGATGCGCGCGCGGTGGACCAGTTCGGCGTAGTCGAGGGCACCCTCGGCGTCCAGCACGTCGAGGTACTCGGCGAAGAACCAGCCGACCGCCTCCCATTCCGGCAGGCCCGCCTGCCGGCCGTGGGAGACCACGTCCTCCGGGTCGAGGCCGAGTTGCCGGGCCCGGGCGAGCACGGTGCGGACCTGGCGGGCGAAGCCGCGGGTGCCGACGGCGTGCACCAGGGATTCGGGCCAGCGGGTGCCGCCCGCAGCGAGGAGTTCCCGCACCCGGAACTCCTGCTCCGGCGCGGTCAGCAGCCGCCAGTCCGCCGAGTCGGCGTACTGGTCGACCAGGGAGCGGGCCAGGGCATGGACCGTGGTGACCGCCAGCTGGGTGGTGCCGCCGACCGCCCGCGCGATCCGGTTGCGCAGCGCGCTGGCCGCCTGCCGCCCCGGTGCCAGCACCAGCGGACGGAAGCCCTCCGCGAGCCGCCCGGCGGCCGCCCGGGCCACCAGCGTGGTCTTCCCGGTGCCCGGCCCGCCCAGCACCAGCAGCGAGCCCTGCCAGCGCTGCAGCGCGACGGCCTGCTCTTCGGTCAGGCCGCTGGTGTCGGCGGTCACGTCCTGGGTGGTCACACGACCATGCAATCACCTGGCACCGACACCTTCCCGCACCCTACGCGGACAATGCCGCAACACTCCTAGACCGCCGTCGGCCAGACGTGCAACAGTTGCCCCCTGCCGACCACGCCCGGTCGGGAAGGCTGTCCGGGCGTGCCCGCCCCGGGCCGGCAGAACGCCTTGGGAGAAGGCGTGTCACAAAGAAGTGAGGAGAGGTACATGGCGCAGGGGACCGTCAAGTGGTTCAGTGCCGAGAAGGGTTACGGCTTCATCGCCATTCCCGGTGAGGCCCAGGAGGTCTTCGTCCACCACACCGCGATCGACGCGACCGGCTTCCGCTCGCTCGACGAGGGCCAGACGGTGGAGTTCGACATCACGCCGGGCAACAAGGGCCCGCAGGCCGCCAACGTGCGCGTCGTCTGACCGCACCACCGATACCCCCGGGCCCCACCTGCCAGCAGGTGGGGCCCGCGTCATGTCCGCAGGACGCCCTGATGTCCGGATCCACGCTGAGGTCGACGGCCGGGGTGGGCGCGACGGCGCGCCGACCACCAGCCACCGCCCCCAAGTGGTGGTGGACGACGACCTCCGCGCCGACCTGATCGTGATCGGCCTCGACCCCGGGCCGGGCATCACGATCCCCGACAGCTCCAGGGCGGCCCTGCCGGGCGGCGTTCTCCTGACCCCTGCACCGACCGCTCTCAGGGTTACCCCCGGAGAGTCCCCCGGACCCTGAGAACAGGGGCGTTCAGCAGGCCATCGGGGTGGTGCTTGACGCTAGATTGGACGACGTTGCACCCGATGTTGAGAGGCCTGTGATGACGACTCCTGCCCAGCCTTCCGGCGGCGCGGCCCAGGCCGCACCGCTCGCCCCTCCGAACGTGCTCTCGCTGAGCGCGCCCGAGCCTCCGCCGCAGGTCGCCGAGACCCAGGCTCCCGCGATGGCACCCCAGGTGGAAGCCGCCCAGGTCCCGGTGCTGGACGCCAAGGTCGAGGAGTTCATCGGGGCCCTCAACACCGCCGAGGCGAACTCCCCGTCCTTCTCCGCGCAGGCCGACGCCGTCCGCTCGATGGGCGACGCCGACATCCGCAAGGCCGCCGAGACCTCGAACCGGCTGCTGCAGACCCCCGTCCGCGCGGTCCGCGACGGCGGCTTGGCCGAGGGGTCGAAGGTGAGCCAGACCCTGCTCGAGCTCCGCAAGACGGTCGAGGCCCTCGACCCGGCGCAGGCCCAGGGTGGCGGCAAGAAGTGGTTCAAGCGGCTGCCCTTCGCCGACCAAGTCAACGACTACTTCCGCAAGTACCAGAGTTCGCAGGACCACCTCAACGGCATCCTGCACGCGCTGCGCAGCGGCCAGGACGAGCTGACCAAGGACAACGTCGCGCTCAACATGGAGAAGCAGAACCTGTGGAACGTGATGGGCCGGCTCAACCAGTACGTCTACATCGCCGAGCGGCTGGACGCGAAGCTGTCGGCCCAGATCGCCGAGCTTGAGCTGTCCGACCCGGAGAAGGCCAAGGCGCTCAACCAGGACGTGCTGTTCTACGTCCGGCAGAAGCACCAGGACCTGCTCACCCAGCTCGCGGTGTCGATCCAGAGCTACCTGGCGATCGACATCATCATCAAGAACAACATCGAGCTGATCAAGGGCGTCGACCGGGCCTCCACCACGACGGTCTCGGCGCTGCGGACGGCGGTGATCGTCGCCCAGGCGCTCGGCAACCAGAAGCTGGTGCTCGACCAGATCACCGCGCTGAACACCACCACCTCGGGGATGATCCAGCGCACCTCGGAGATGCTGAAGGAGAACTCGGCCCAGATCCAGGAGCAAGCCGCCTCCTCCACGATCGGGCTGGAGCAGCTGCAGGCTGCCTTCGCCAACATCTACGCCACCATGGACTCGATCGACGAGTTCAAGCTGAAGGCGCTCGACACCATGGCCGCCACGATCGGCACCCTCGAGGCCGAGGTGGTCAAGAGTCGCGAGTACCTGGACCGGGTCGCGGCGCAGGACAGCCGCGCCCAGCAGCTGCCGAGCATCACCATCGATCGCTGAACTGAGGGACATGGGCTTCTGGGACTGGCTGCGCGGCCGTGAACCGGAACCGGCCACCGCGCCGGTTCCGGAAGTCGCGACCGCACCCACCGGGGACGACATCGCGGCTGCCCTGGAGCGGGTCGAAGGCCTGGTCGCCGACCCCGCGATCCCGGGAGTCGTGCGCTCCCGGGCGCTGCGGGTGACCGCCACGGTGCGCCGCACCCTGCCACGGCTGGGCCTGCTCGGCCTGGGCAGCTACGACTCGTACTCGGTGGTGGCGACCGCCACCGATTACCTGCCTGAAGCGATCGGTGCCTACCTGCGGCTGCCGCGGGACTGGGCCGACTCGCGTCCCGTGGAAGCCGGAAAGACCTCACTGATGCTTCTGATCGACCAGCTCGACCTGCTGGCCGGCACGATGGACAAGATCTACGACGCCGCGAACCGCACCGACGCCGAGGCCCTGATCAGCCACGGCCGGTTCCTGCAGGAGAAGTTCGGCCACGGGCCGGCCGTGCCGCCGCCGGCATCACCGGCGGCCCAACAGCAGGCCTCGTCCAACCCGCTCGACCTGGGGCACCCGTGAGGACCCCCGACCTGCGTTCGGCGCTGGACGCCCTGGACGCCGCCGCCCGCAAGGCCGGAATCGACCCGGGCGCAGCGGCCGACGATGCGCGCGTGCTTGCCGCCGCGATCTCGGAGTCGAACCGCGGCGCGTACGTCGCCTGGTGCCAGGCCTTCGGGCTGCCCCCGGCGGCTGCGCCGTTCTATGACGCCGCCTCCCGGGGCCGGCGCTACCGCGGCTCCCCCGCGCCCACCGCGTCGCTGGCCGGGGCGACCGGCGGCAGGCACGGCCGCGCCTACCAGCAGGCGCTGGTCGAGGTGTGCACCGCCGCCGCGCTGCTCGGTGAACCGGGACCATCGGCGATGGGCGCCGCCCAGCTCGCCGGTGCCGCCCAGCTCGCCGGCGCCCACCGTCCCGTGCCGAACCTGCCGGCGGCCGGCCCCGAACCGGCGACCGACCAGGCCCAGCGCGACTTCACCCGGCAGGCGCCGACCATCCTGGCCGACGTGCTGTCCCGGCTCGGCGACTCCCAGCAGCGCCTGCTCGACCTCAACCGGACGGATCCGCTGACCCCGGGCGCCATCCCCGGCCTGCCCGGCTCGCACGCCCCCGCCTTCCCGACCCCGGGCTCACCGGTGCCACCCCCCGCTGCGGACTCCGTCGCGGGCGCCCCCGGCACCCCGCAGGTGCAAGCCCCGACCGCGAGCCAGGAGCCGGCGGAGCCGACCGTCTCGCCGGAGTCCCCGCCCGAGCCGGAGAAGACCGTCGAGGAGTGGCTGGCCGAGCTGGACGAGCTGGTCGGCCTGACCGGGGTGAAGTCGGAGATCCACCGGCAGACCGCGATCCTTCGGGTCGACGCGCTGCGGGCGAAGGCCGGACTGCGCTCCCCCACGATCACCCGGCACCTGGTCTTCACCGGCAACCCGGGCACCGGCAAGACGACCGTCGCCCGCATGGTGGCCGGCATCTACAAGGCGATCGGGCTGCTGTCGAAGGGCCAGCTGGTCGAGGTCGACCGCTCCGAGCTGGTCGCGGGCTACCTCGGCCAGACCGCGATCAAGACCGCCGAAGTCGTGGCCAACGCCACCGGCGGTGTGCTGTTCATCGACGAGGCCTACTCCCTCAACGGCGACCAGTACGGCGAGGAGGCGATCAACACCCTCGTCAAGGAGATGGAGGACAAGCGCGACGACCTGGTCGTGATCGTGGCCGGCTACACCGGCCCGATGACCGAGTTCATCGCCAACAACCCGGGCCTGGCCAGCCGGTTCCGCACCACCATCGAGTTCGCCGACTACACCGACGAGGAGCTGGCCCGGATCTTCGCGCAGATGGCGACCCGGGCCGATTACGACCTGGGCGACGGCTGCGCGGACGAGTTCCGCAACCAGCTGGCCCGCGAGTCGCGTGATGAGACCTTCGGTAACGGACGCTGGGCGCGCAACCTGTTCGAGGCGGCGATCGGCCGCCACGCCTGGCGGCTGCGCGACGTGGATGAGCCCAGCCTGGAGGACCTGCGCACCCTGCTGCCCGAGGACCTGGCCCCCGACCCGGCTCCGCCGGTCGACTGGGAGCCGGTGCCGGCCGCCGCCGGTACGGACGAGGACGGCACCGGGCCGACCCCGGTCCCCGAGACCCCCGAGCCATGACCGGCCAGCGGCCCCCGGCGCCCGCCCCGTCCCGGACGAGCGCCGCAGCGACGGCGGGTTCGGCCGACGTGGCGCGCCGGTCCGGTCGGGACCGGGCCGCCGACCTGCTGCCCCGGCGCTCGACCGCGACCACTCCCCGCCGGCTCAGGCTGGCGCGGCTGGTCCACCTTGGGCTCGCGCTCGTGCTGGGCGTCGGATCGGTGGCGGTCGCCGTCCAGCTCGACCAGCGCGAGGCCCAGGCCGAGGTGCACGGCGCCCAGTACGTCCGGACGGCGACCCTGGAGACCAGGCTGCTCACCGCGCACGCCGCCGCCTCCCGGGCCAGCCTGTCGGGAAACGCCGCGCAGGCCGAGCAGGCGCAGGCCGCCCTCGACGAAGCCGCTACCCAGGTGGTCGAGGCCGCCGCCCAGCCGACCGGCGACGAGGCGGCGCTGGCCACCATCAGCCACCACCTGTTGCGCTACACCGAGGCGCTGGAGCGCGCGGAACTGCAGCGCGGCTCAGCGCAGGGCCGGACCGCCCTGGCCGCGGCCCACGATGTGCTGCGCGAGGACCTGCTGCCCGCCGTCCAGGAGCTGCAACGCACCCACAGTGCCGTCTCCACCTCCGGGGTGGCGTGGTGGATGTGGCTGCTGCCGGTGCTCGGCTGGCTCACCGTCGCGGTGATCCTCGGGATCTCCTGGTACACCGCCCGGGTCAGCCGCCGGGTGGTCAACCCGGGGCTGGCGATCGCTGCCGCCGCCACCCTCGTGCTGGCCATCTCGTCCGGCAGTGTGGTGGCGGGCCACAACAGCGGCACCGCCGGCTCCGCCGCCGCCCTGTTCGGCGACGTCCAGGCCCGCACCACCGCCCAGCGAAACGGTGTGGGCGCCTTCGCCCTGCTGGCCAACGGCGTGGCGACCCGCTCCTGGAGCAGCCAGGACGCCACCGACTACACGACCGCGCTGGATGAGGCCGGGCGGTTGCTCGAGGATTCCGGCGCCGAACCCGCCGGCACGGCGCTGACCGGGCTGCGCCGGGCCAACGAGCAGGTCGCCGCGGCCGCCGCCGACCGCAACTGGGACAAGGCCGACGAGCTGCTGCAGAAGTCCGGCGCCAACGATCCGGCCACCGTCGCCGACAGGTTCCTGGACGCCTCCGAGGTGTGCGTCCAGGAGGCGCTGGACGGGCTGCGCGAGGCCGTCCGGAGCCAGGGCGCCCAGACCGTCGGGTTCGCCGCGCTGGCGCTCTTCTGCGCCCTGATCAGCGCCGCGGCGGGCGCCTGGGGAATCGGCCAGCGGCTGAAGGAGTACCGATGACCACCGTCTCTCCCCCGGCCCCGGGCCAGCTCGGGGTGGCCGCGCGGCCGGCCGACCTGCTCGACTACCTCGGCAAGCTGGACGCCTGGCTCGGCCAGCGGCGCCAGGAGCTGGACTCCCTGGATGCCCAGATCCAGTCCACCGGACGGCAGGCCGAACTGACCGGCGACATCACCCTCGCCCTCGCGCTGTGGCAGGCGGTCAAGACCCGTCAGGACCTCATCCTGCGCACCTGGGACTCGGGCCGGGTCGGCCAGGTCGAGCTGGAACGGCTCTCCGGACTGATCTGGGGCCGGTTGGACACCCAGGCGTCCCCCGTCGACCAGCTCCGTTCGCTGGCGGTCTCGCTGCCGGAGGCCGGACGGCTGTGCGACGCCCTGGTGGCGCAGCTTCGCACCCGCCTGAACACCGACCCCAACGCGGAGCAGCAGCTCATCCGGCTGCGCAACCTGCGCGCCCAACTGGAGCGGATCCGGGACCAGATCGGACTGGAACCGCCCGCCCAGCAACCGGCCGCCCAGGCCAGGCTCGGCTCGCTGGCCGAACGCACCGACGACCTGTACGCCAAGCGGCAGCGCGGCGGCGACATCGGCGGCCTGCTCGGCCCGCTCGAGATCGACGCAGCCCGCTACGAGCGCGACCTGATCGTCAATGCCGCGCAGCGCCGGGAGGCCCGTGACCTGGTCACCCGCGCCCGCGAGACGGTCACCGCGCTGACAGCCCGCGAACAGGCGGTCCAGCAGGTCGCCGCCCAGGTCGCGGCCCGCGTCTGGCCGCTGCCGGCCACCGCCGTCCCCGCGCTGGCGGCACTCGGGCCGATCCCGAACACCCGGGCGGCCCTCCAGCCCTACCTGGCCCGGCTGGGCGAGTACGGGGCAGCCCTGGAGGCCGCCCACCGCGACCTCGCCGCGGCGCTGGCCGAGGTGGGCCGCGCCGAGGACCTGCTCGGCGCCCTCGAAGCCAAGGCCCGCGCCCTGGGCTGGGCCGAGGACGCCACGCTGACCGGGATCGCCACCCTGCTCCGCACCCAGTTCCAGGCCGGCCCGACCGTCCTGCCGGTGGTCAACGAGTTGCTGGCGGCCTACTCCGCCCGGCTGGACTACCTGAAGTCGGCTCCGGGGGCGGGCTCGTGAAGTGTCGCCAGCCGGGCTGCACCGGAACCATCGTCGACGGCTACTGCGATGTCTGCGGGCTGCCGCCGGCCCCCGGCACCATGCCGGTGGGCCGCGGCACCCCGGGCGGACGACCTTCGACCACCGCAACCGGTCCGTGCCCCCGTCCGGGCTGCTCGGGCAAGATCGTGGACGGCTACTGCGACGTCTGCGGCCTGCCGCCGCAGGATCCGGGGACGGGTGCCGCCGCTGCCGGGGCCCCTGCCGCCAGTTCACTCACCCGGGCCTCCTCGCAACTCGGGTCGACCGCCCTCGGCTCGGCCCGGGCCAGCTCCTTCGGCGTGCCCGCCGTCCCCCGCCGACGCAAGGGGCGCCCCGGTACCGGCCGGATCGGGGCCGGCCTCACCTACGTCCCGCCGGCCCCGGCGATCGACCCGTCGAAGGCGGTCCTGGTCTCCCCCGTCGTGCCGGAGGACCGCCGGGTCTGCCCCAAGTGCGGCACCAAGGTCGGCCAGTCCAGCGCGGTCGGCGACGGCCGCAGCGAAGGGTTCTGCCCCAACTGCGGAGCGCCCTACTCGTTCACCGCCAAGCTCGCCCCCGGCGACCTGGTCGCCGGCCAGTACCGGGTCGAGGGAGCGCTGGCGCACGGCGGCATGGGCTGGATCTACCTGGCCCGCGACACCAACGTGTCCGGCCGCTGGGTGGTGCTGAAGGGCCTGCTCAACACCGGCGACTCCGACGCGCTCGCCGCGACCATCAGCGAGCAGCAATTCCTGGCCCGGGTCGAGCACCCCCTGATCGTCGAGATCTACAACTTCGTCACCCACGCCGACGCCGGTTACATCGTGATGGAGTACGTCGGGGGACGCTCGCTGAAGCAACTCCTGAAGCAGCGGATGGCCGCCAGCAACGGCGAGCCCAACCCGCTGCCGATCGACCAGGCGCTCGCCTTCCTGATCGAGATCCTGCCCGCCTTCAGCTACCTGCACGACCTCGGCCTGCTGTACTGCGACTTCAAGCCCGACAACGTGATCCAGGTCGGCGACTCGCTGAAGCTGATCGACCTCGGCGGGGTGCGCCACGCCGGTGACGACGAGTCGGCGATCTACGGCACGATCGGCTTCCAGGCCCCCGAGGTGGCCACCGCCGGCGCCTCGGTCGCCTCCGACATCTACACGATCGGACGGACCCTGATGGTGCTGTGCGCCGATGTGCCCGGCTACCAGAGCACCTACGAGTTCACCATCCCGCCGATCGAGGAGCTGCCGGCCTTCGCCGGGGCGGATGCCGCCTACCGGCTGCTGCTGCGCTGCTGCGCCCCCGACCCGAACGACCGGTTCGCCTCCGCCGAGGAGCTGCGCACCCAGATGCTGGGCGTGCTGCGCGAGACGGTGGCCGCCCGCACCCAGGGGGTTGCCTCCACCGCGGCCGGCTCGGAGCTCTTCGAGCCGCCGACCGCGACCGGCGACCAGTTCAGCTGGCGCCAGCTGCCCCGGCTGCGGCCGGACGGCACCGACCCGCAGCTGGCCTGGCTGGCCCGGATCAACATCGACGACCCCGCTGACCGGCTGACCGCGCTGAACGCGGCACCGGCCCAGACCGCCGAGGTGCTGCTGGCCCGCGGCTACGCCGCCCTCGAGCTCGGTGACCGCGCCGCGCTCGACCGGTGCGTCAACCAGTTGCTCACCGCCGATCCGTGGGAGTGGCGCGCGGTCTGGCTCGCCGGCCTCGGCGCGCTGGCGGGCAGGGACTACGCCACCGCGCAGTCCTCCTTCAACGCGGTCTACGGCCAGGTGCCGGGAGAGCTGGCCCCGAAACTGGCCCTGGCGGTGGCCTGTGAGTTGGGCAACCAGCCCGACCTGGCCGAGAGCCTCTACCTGGTCTGTGCCTCGACCGACGCCAATTACGTCACCCCGGCGGCCTTCGGCCTGGCCCGGGTGCGGGGCACCCGCGGAGACATGGCCGGTTCCCTGGCGGCGCTCGAGCTCGTCCCCAGCACCTCTCGCGGCTACCCCGAGTCGCAGCGGCAGCGAGCAGCAGTGCTGGTCTCGCTGGCCCGCGACCCGGCCACCATCACCAAGGCACTGGCCGCGGTCAGCTCATCGCGGCTCGACCCCGAGGTGGCCGCCCGGTATGAGCGGACCCTGTATGAACGCGCGCTCGACCTGGCCCAGAAGGGACCGATCCCGCTCGGCGGGCAGCGCGTCGAAGCCGGCCAGCTGCGTGAGCTGCTCGAGCAGACCTACCGGCGGCTGGCGCGGCTGACCACCGACCCGGCGGACCGGGCCGCCCTTGTCGACCTTGCCAACTCGATCCGACCTTGGAGCCTGCTGTGACCATCGAGGAACCCTGGCCGCTGTTGGGTGGCGGCACCGGAGAACCGCCCTCGGCGGTGGACGGCCGGTGCCCGAACTGCACCTACCCGGTCACCGCCTGGGCCAGCTTCTGTGAGGGCTGCGGCGCGCCGCTGCTGCCCACCCAGCCGCCGCCCCCGCCGGCGACCACCGACGGCTCGGCCCAAACCCGTCGGTTGGGCATCTCCGCCCCGGTCGCCCGGTGCCCGCAGTGCGGCGGGGACATCGACCCGGACGGCTACTGCCAGACCTGCGGCGCGAAGGCGCCCAGCGGACGCGACCACCTGGAATCCGAGCCGGCCGACTGGGTGGCCGGGGTCTGCGACCGGGGCCTGGTCCACCCCCGCAACGAGGACGCGCTGGCGCTGTGGGCCGACCCCGCCACCGGTGCCGCCGTCCTGGTGGTCTGTGACGGCGTCTCCACCTCGGCCGAGGCCGACGTCGCCTCCCAGGCCGGAGTGGAACGGGCCTGCGCGGTGCTGTCCGAGGCGGTGCAGACCGGACCGGCCGAGGCGGGCTTCGCCGATGCGCTGAGCCAGGCCGCCGCCGAGGCGAACGCGGCGATCAGCCAGGCCACCACCGCCGAAGGGCCGGTGGCCGGGTCGGCCACCTTCGCCGCCGCGGTCGTCGTCGGCGGCGACATCCACTACGCCTCCCTGGGTGACAGCCGGGTCTACTGGCTGGGCGAGACGGAGCAGCTGCTGCTCACCCGCGACGACTCCCTCGCCCAGGAGTTCATCGAGCAGGGGATGGCCCGCGAGGAGGCGGAGGCGATGCCGAAGGCCCACGCGATCACGCGCTGGCTGGGCAGCGACGCCGAGGACGTGGTGCCGCGGACCGGCCACCTGCGGGTCGCGCGGCCCGGGTGGCTGCTGGTCTGTTCCGACGGGTTGTGGAACTACGCGTCGGAGCCGGCCGCACTTGCCGCCCAGGTCGCCGCGGCGAGCGCGGAAGACCGGTCCCCGCTCGGGGTCGCCCGCCGCCTGGTGCAGTGGGCCAACAGCCGGGGCGGCAAGGACAATGTCACGGTCGCGCTGGCCCGGTTCGAGGCTAGGGTGGAAGGGCCGGTGGCCACCGGGCCAACCGGAGAAGGGAAGGCTTGAGGATGGCTGAGTTCACGTCCGCGGTGTACCAGAACGAGTACCTGCCCGACGGTGGAACCGATGTGAACGCCATCGTCACGATCTCCTGCACGGGCGCCGGAGAGGCGGGCAAGACCGGCAGCGGGGACGCCGGCGAGATCATCATCGTCGACACCTCCGGCTCGATGGGGCACACCAACATGAATGCCGCCAAGCAGGCAGCCATGGTGGCCCTGGACCACATCCACGACGGCACCTACTTCGCTGTCGTCGCCGGCAACCACAAGGCCTACCTGGCCTACCCGATGGTGCAGACCGGTGCCGGGATGGTGCGCATGGATGCCCGCACCCGGGCCGAGGCCAGGCGCGCGATCAGCTTCTTCCGCGCCGACGGCGGCACTGCCATGGGCACCTGGCTCAATCTGGCCAAGGCGCTGTTCGCCTCGGTCGGGCCACTCGCCAACAAGCACGCGATCCTGCTCACCGACGGCGAGAACCACAACGAGACGCAGTCCCAGCTCGACGCGGCGATCGCGAACTGCGTGGGCTACTTCCAGGTCGACGCCCGCGGTGTCGGCGTGGAGTGGAAGGTCTCCGAGATCCGCAAGATCGCCCAGGCCCTGCTCGGCACCGTCGACATCATCCCGCACCCCTCCCAGATGGGTCAGGTGTTCACCGAGCTGATGCGCCGCTCGATGTCCCGCGGGGTCGCCAACGCCGAGCTGCGGGTCTGGATCCCGCAGGGCGCGCAGGTGCAGTTCGTCCGCCAGGTCTCCCCCACCGTCGAGGACCTCACCCACCGCGGCACGCCGGTCAACCAGCTCACCATGGCCTACCCGACCGGGTCCTGGGGCGACGAGGAGCGCGACTACCACATCGCGATCCGGCTGGCCGCCAAGACGGTCGGCCAGGAGCAGTTGGCCGCCCGCGTGCAGCTGGCGGTCGGCGGGGAGTTGCTCACCCAGGGCCTGGTGAAGGCGAAGTGGTCGGCCGACACCAACCTGACCGCGCAGATCAACCCCGAGGTCGCGCACTACACCGGCCAGACCGAGTTGGCCCAGGTGATCCAGGAGGGCCTGGCTGCCAAGGACGCCGGCGACGAGGCGACCGCCACCACCAAGCTCGGACGGGCCGTCCAGCTCGCCACCGAGACCGGAAATGCAGAAGCCACGGCGAAACTCCGCAAGGTCGTCGACATCCATGACGCCCGGACGGGTACCGTTCGGCTGAGGCCAGCCGTCGACAAGGCTGACGTGATGGCCCTCGACACCGCATCGACGAAGACGACTCGAATCAGGGGCTGACATGCCGATCTGTCCAGCCGGTCACCAATCGACGGCCACCGACTTCTGCGACACCTGCGGCCTGCCGATGCCCACCGGCAGCGAGCAGGCACCGCAGCAGCAGCAGCCGGCTGCCCCGGCGGCCGAACCGCTGCAAGCCCCCGCCGCGCTGGTCTGCCCGAACTGCGGCACCCCGAACGTCGCCGAAGCCCTGTTCTGCGAGGCCTGCGGCCACGACTTCATCGGCGGACCGCCGGCTCCGACCTCGCCGCCGTCCCCGGCCGCGCCGGACGCGGGCCTGACCGCGGCGCCGGCCGAGGATCCCGCCACCGACGCCCCGATGGCGATCTCCAGCCCGGGTAGCCCCGCCGCCCCGGCGGTGGAGTGGGTGGCCGAGTTGTGGATCGACCCGGACTGGTACGCCGCCCAGGGGTCCACCGACCCGCTGCCGTCGCCCGGGCTGCCCGACATCGTCCCGCTGGTCAAGGAGACCAACCTGATCGGACGGGTCTCGACCAGCCGCAACATCTTCCCCGAGATCGACTGCGAGCTCGACACCGGGTGCAGCCGCCGGCACGCCCGGCTGACCACCGACGGCAGCCGCTGGTGGATCGAGGACCTCGAGTCGGCCAATGGCACCTTCGTCGGCTCGGCCGCGGGTCCGCTGCCCGCCATGCCGATCCCGCGCGGCAGGGTCGAACTGGCCCCGGACCAGCGGATCTACGTCGGCGCCTGGACCCGGATCGTGATCCGGCGGGCCACCGAGGACGAGCAGGAGGCCTTCGAGCCGCTGCCCGGCTGACCCCTCACCGGTCACCCGTACCGCCGGCCGTCCGCGACCGGTCGCCACGGCAGCGGACCGGTTGCGCTGTGGGCGTACGGGCGGTGTCCGCGCGCGGTCGGGCGGCTAGATTGGCAAACGGCACAGTCGAAGTAGGAGGCATGGTGGAGATCAAGGTCGGCATCCAGCACGTGGCGCGCGAGATCACAGTCGATACCGATCAGACGGCTGCCGAGGTGGAGAAGAACCTGCTCAAGGCGCTGTCCGACGAGACCATCCTGACCCTCACCGACGCCAAGGGCCGCAAGGTGCTCGTGCCGGTGGACAAGATCGCCTACGTCGACCTCGGCCAGGAGAACGCCCGTCCGGTCGGGTTCGGCACCCTGTAGGGGGTCCACCCGGCGACCCGGCGGTGGGTCGGCCCGGGAGGTGTGGTGTCTTCGGGTATTCTGAGGCCGGTACGCACATCATCGTGCGTCCCCGCTGCGGCTGCCGATCCGCGCTGCTGGCGGGTTTCCAGACCAGCACCGACCCTGCTGGACGACGAAAAGGCATGACGCTGAGCACCCAGACCGACCAGCCCGCCCTGCAGGCGGAAACCGAACACACATTTGCCGACCTCGGCGTGATCGCGCCGATCAGCGACGCGCTCGCCGCGGTCGGCATCGTCAATCCCTTCCCGATCCAGAGCCTCGCGATCCCGATCGCGATCACCGGCACCGACATGATCGGCCAAGCCCGCACCGGCACCGGCAAGACCCTCGCCTTCGGCATCAGCCTGCTGCAGCGGATCACCGTCCCCGGTGACGAGGGCTACGAGGACCTCGCCCGTCCCGACCTGCCCCAGGCACTGGTGATGGCACCGACCCGCGAGCTCGCCGTGCAGGTGGCCCGCGACATCGAGGTGGCCGCCGCCGTCCGCAAGGTGCGCGTGCTGACCGTCTACGGCGGGGTGGGCTACGAGCCCCAGCTCGAGGCGCTGGCCTCGGGGGTGGACGTCGTCGTCGGGACCCCCGGGCGACTGCTCGACCTCGTGCAGCGGCGCAACCTCGACCTGTCGCACGTCCGCGTGCTCGTGCTGGACGAGGCCGACGAGATGCTCGACCTGGGCTTCCTGCCCGACGTCGAGAAGCTGATCAGCAAGACGCCGAAGTCGCGGCAGACCCTGCTGTTCTCCGCCACCATGCCGTCGGCGATCGTCGCGCTGGCCCGGATGCACCTCAACCAGCCGGTCAATGTGCGGGCCGAGACCCACGACGCGCAGATGACCGTGCCGGACACGACCCAGTTCGTCTACCAGGCGCATGACCTGGACAAGCCGGAGATCGTCGGGCTGGTGCTGCAGGCCGAGGGCCGCGGCCGGACGATGGTCTTCACCCGCACCAAGCGGGCCGCGCAGCGGCTCGCCGACGAGCTGGTGGACCGCGGCTTCGACGCCACCTCGATCCACGGCGACCTCAGCCAGGTGCTGCGCGAGAAGGCGCTGAAGAAGTTCCGTGAGGGCAAGGTGGACGTCCTGGTGGCCACCGATGTCGCCGCCCGCGGCATCGACATCACCGACGTCACCCACGTGATCAACTACGAGTGCCCCGACAGCGAGCTCACCTACGTCCACCGGATCGGACGGACCGGTCGGGCCGGCGCCTCCGGCGTCGCGATCACCCTGGTCGACTGGGCCGACCTGACCCGCTGGAAGGTGATCAACCGGGCCCTGGGCCTGGACTTCGCCGAGGTCCCCGAAACCTACTCGACCTCGCCGCACCTGTTCACCGACCTGGGCATCGCCGAGGGCACCCGGGGCCGGCTGAAGGCTGCCGCCCCGCG
>JAEZHJ010000139.1 GCA_023436925.1 Actinomycetes bacterium | reverse complement strand
GTGCCGACTCCCTCGGCGTCCACGTCGATCACGAAGGTGGACCGGATCACTCCCTCGATCTGCTTGCCGTAGAGCACCTTGGTGCCGAAGGCGGAGTAGGCCTTGAGGATCTCCTTGTCCGGGTCGGCGAGCAGGGTGAAGCCCAGGCCCGCCTGCTCCCGGAACCGGGCCAGCTTCTCCGGCGCGTCCGGCGAGATCCCGATCACCGCGTAGCCGGCGGCGGCCAGGTCGCTCAGGGCGGCGTCGAAGTCGACCGCCTGGGTGGTGCAGCCGGGGGTGAGCGCGGCCGGGAAGAAGTACACGATGACCCGTCCACCCGCGAAATCCGACAACGACACCGGCTTCTGGTCGGCATCGGGCAGCGTGAAGGCGGGAGCGATATCGCCAGGAGTCAGTTGGGTCATGGGCCAACTCTAGGACAGCAACGGGCAGCGGGTCGGCCCGACGGCTGCGGATGGGTATGCACTGGCATAGTGTTTCCACAGCGCAACCGGACCGGAGGACACCATGGCTGACGCGGTACGTACCAAGGCTGACATCGAGGCCGAGCTGGAGGCCGCCCGGACGCGACTGGCCGAGGGACTGTCCAGCCTGATCAACGAGGTCCACCCGAAGGCGATCGTGAACCGCGCGGTGACCGATGCCCGCAGCCGGGCCAGCGACAAGGTGAAGGCCCTGCGCGCACAGCTGGTCGAGCCCGACGGCAGCCTGAACGTCACCCGCGCCGCCATCGCCGGTGCGGCCGTCGCCGGAGCCGTCGCCTTCATCGCCGTCGTGCGTTCCATCGTGCATCGCTGAGGTCTGGCGCGCTGCGCGGCCCGGCCGGCTGAGCGGCGCGGTTCAGCAGGCAAAGCAAGTGGCCCTCGACCGTTTCCGGTCGAGGGCCACTCGTTGTGCGCCGCCAGGGACTCGAACCCCGAACCCGCTAGTTAAGAGCCAGCTGCTCTGCCAGTTGAGCTAGCGGCGCGCGATCAAGAACTTTACAGCAACCCGGCGCGAGGGTGAAATCGAGCGCCGCGGAGCGCTCAACGGCGGGTGCGGGCACGGCGGACGGCCGCCACCCGCTGCCGGCGCAGCTCGTCGAGCTCTGCGTTCGGCAACGGGTCGAGTCGCCGGTCCAGCGCCACTTCGAGCAGGTGGTCGGCCAGGTCGGGGTTGCGGGCCAGGATCGGGCCGTGCGGGTAGGCGCCGATCACCCGGCCCTGGACGGCGCCCTCGGTGCCGTCGTTCGCATTGCCGACCCCCACCTCGACGAAGGCCAGCGGACGGGCCTGCTCGCCCAGGGTGGTGAAGCCGCCGTGGTTCTCGAAGCCGGTGATCAGCGACTCGCTGCCGTCCGGACGGGTCCAGCGGCTGAGCGTCTCGCCGACCGCCCGGACGGTGCCGCGGCGGGTGGTGACGTCCAGCAGCCCGAGGCCCTCGATCACCTCGTCGCGCTCCCCGATGGTGAAGGAGTTGCCGACGATCTGGTAGCCGGCGCACACCGCGAACAGGACCGCGCCGGCGTCCACCGCCCGCAGCAGGTTCCCGTCCTCGAGGATGTAGCGCACCGCCGAGACCTGGGCTGCGTCCTCGCCACCGCCGAGCAGGTAGACCGCGCCGTCGGGCGGGATCGGGTCGCCCGGCTCGACCTCGGTCAGGACGGCGTCGATACCCCGCCAGGCCAGCCGCTGTCGCAGCACCAGGGCATTGCCACGGTCGCCGTAGATGCCCAGCAGCGACTGGTAGACCAGGACGATCTCGACCGGTTTCATCGCAGTCCCGCCATCTTCAGGAGTCGCTGGAAGGGGGTGTAGGTGGCGATCACGTCCACCGGTTGGGGGTGGCCGGCCAGGGCCTGTGCCAGGTCGGGGACGACCGTGTGGTCCACCCCGGCGTAGCTGAGCCGGACGGCGAGGTCCATCGCACGGGGGCCGGTGGCGATCACCTGCCGGCCCGCCAGTTGCTCGTACTCGACGTCCCACAGCCACGACACGTCCTTGCCGTCGGCGGCGACCGAATCGATCGCGAGCACTACCGGGTCGCTGGTGGCCAGCGGCAGCGCCTCGGCCCAGCCGGCCGGGTTCTTCGCCAGCAGCAGCCGCGCCTCGGTGTCGCCGAACCGGGCGGTGGCGTAGCGCCCGGCGGGCGCGGTGACGGTGGCCATCCCGGCCAGGGCGGTGTCCACGTCCACGCCGAACTGGACGGCGGCCGCCAGTGCGCAGGCGGCGTTGGAGATGTTGAACCGGCCGGGCACCTGGAGCGTGGGAGCCACCACCCGGCCGTCCGGCAGTCGGATCGAGGCGTCCTCGACCCGGTACTCGGCCTCAGGTTGGGTCAGCTCGCAGCTGCCGCAGTCCCAGCGGTCCCGGCCGTCGGCACGCAGCCGGGTCAGCACCGCGCCGCAGGCCGGGCACAGGGCGGCGTCGGCCGTCCACAGCGTCTCGGTCTCCACCCAGACCACCCGGGCGGCGGTCGCCGAGGCCCACACCACCAGCGGGTCGCAGGCATTCGCGATGATCACCGGGCCGTTCGCCCCGGCCCGCTCCAGGGCGACTCGCCAGGCGCGGCCGAGCGCCTTGATCTCGTGGTGGCGGTCCAGCTGGTCGCGGCTGAAGTTGAGGAAGACCAGGACCTCGGGGTCGCCCTTGGCGATCATGTCGCTGACCACCCGCTCGTCGGTCTCCAGGACGGCGATATCGGCCCGGGGGGCCTGGCTGAGCGCGGAGGCGATCCCGTAGCGCAGGTTGGCGCCGTCGGCATTGGTCACCAGCCGGCCGGCCTGGCCGTCGAGCCCGGCGCGGATCGCGGCCGCCAGCAGGTGGGTGGTGGTGGTCTTGCCGTTGGTCCCGGAGACGGCCAGCACCTTCCGGCCGCGCAGCAGGTCGCCGAAGGCGGTCGGTGCCAGTCGGGTCAGCACCTGGCCGCGGATCGAGGCGCCGGAGCCGCGTCCGGCCAGCCGGGAGACCCAGGCCGCGGCGTCACCCGCGGCGGTGGCCAGCCGCAGCCGCAGCCCGCCGGCGGGCGGGACGGTGCGGGCGGGAAGGGCTGTGGGCATGGCCCTATTGTGCCGGACGGCGACAGGGCTCAGCCCGTGGCCTCGCGCCGGGCGGGGCTCACCGCCTTGTACTGCGGCAACTTGGCGACCCGGTTCTGGCCGGTGCTGGTGCGGCGGAGCCGGCGGGTCAGCCACGGCGCCAGGTAGTCCCGGCCCCAGGTCAGGTCGGACTCCCAGCGCTCCCGGCGGGAGCGCAGCGGCAGCGGGACCAGCGGCTCGTCCCAGTCCGGGCGGTCCGGCTCAAGGCCGAGGGCGACCAGGGCGGCCTGGCTGACCCGCTCATGGCCCTCCGGGTTCAGGTGGATCCGGTCCGGCGCCCAGACCTGCCAGTCGCGCAGGCTGCGCATGCCCCACAGGTTCATCACGTGCGCGCCGTGGCGGGCGGCGATGGCGTAGAGGTGGCTGTTGAAGATCCCCAGCGCCCGGCGGTTCATCGACAGCAGCCGTCCGGCGTCGCGGGTGTCGACGCTCGTGCCGAGCAGCACGGTGGCCCCGGACGCGCGCAGTTGCGCCACGGCGTCCTCCAGCCGTGCCGCCAGGGCGTCCGGGTCGACCGCGGGGCGCAGCATGTCATTGCCTCCGGCGACCAGCGAGACCAGGTCGGGCTCGAGGGCGAGGGCGGGCTCGAGCTGCTCGGCCACGATCGGGCGCAGCAGCCGGCCGCGGACGGCGAGGTTGGCGTACGACAGGTCCTCGCCGCACCGGTCGGCCAGGTGCTGGGCCAGCCGGTCGGCCCAGCCGCGCACGCTGCCGTCCGGGGCGCGGTCCTCAAGGCCTTCGGTGAATGAGTCGCCGAGCGCGACATAGCGTCGCCAGGGGTGGGTCATGCTTCCTCCGCGGGGGAGAGGGGTCAGCCCGGATTCTAGTCCCGGCCCGTCTTCCGCGCGGGCGGTCGGGGCGGCTACCCGCCCCCTGCGGCGCGGTGGGCCAGGGCGAGGTCGAGCCAGAACCGGAGCCGCTCGGGGGAGGCGACCGCCTCGGGCGACACCTGGATCCAGTCCGGGCCCATCAGCCGCTCGCCCATGGCCGCCGGACGGGCGCCGGGCTCGCTGGTCAGGGCCGGGCCCCGGTCGGGGTCGACCCGCACCATCAGGTCTCCGTCATGGCGGACGGTGGCCACGATCCTGCCGTCCACCAGGAAGCTGGTGCCGCCGAACATCCGCTTCGCTTCGGCCCCGGGCAGTCCGTCACGGACGCGTCCGGTGAGCTCATCCTGACCGGTCATGGCGCTCCCTTCCACGGGGGCCATGGTCACACGGACGGACGGGCCGGGGAAGACACAAGGCCCGGTCCGCCGCGGGTGGAGCCGAGCGAAACGGGCCTCATGAGGGTGAGTAACGGGACTCGAACCCGCGACATCCTGGACCACAACCAGGTGCTCTACCAGCTGAGCTATACCCACCATCGCCGCAAGCGCGCTTGCAGCGACCAAAGCTTAGCCGGTGATGCCGGGCGCGTCGAAATCGTCCTGCGGCGCGACGCCGTCCGCGGCCGGGGTGATCAGGTCGCCGACCACCGCGCCCTGGTGCCGTAGCGCGATCTCGCGCAGGCTGGGGATCGGGAGCCCTGGCGGGGCGATGAAGATCGCCTCCCGGTAGTACCGCAGTTCCTCGATCGACTCGGCGATGTCGGCCAGCGCGCGGTGGTTCCCGCTCTTGGCCGGGGTGTTGTAGTAGGCGCGGGGGTACCAGCGGCGGGCCAGTTCCTTGATGCTGGAGACGTCGACGCTTCTGTAGTGGACGTGGGCCTCCAGTTCCGGCATGTCGCGGGCGAGGAAGGCGCGGTCGGTGCCGACGGTGTTGCCGGCCAGCGGGGCGCGGCGCGCCTCGGGGACGAACTCGCGGATGTAGGCCAGCACCCGCTCCTCGGCCTCGGCCAGCGGGATGCCGTCGGCCAGCAGCGGGAGCAGCCCGGAGTTCTCGTGCATCGACCGGACGAAGTCGCCCATCTGCTCCAGCGCCTCGTCCGGGGGCCGGATCACGACGTCCACCCCGGTGCCCAGCACGTTGAGTTCGGCGTCGGTCACCAGCGCCGCCACCTCGATCAGGGCGTCATTGGCCAGGTCGAGGCCCGTCATCTCGCAGTCGATCCATACCAGCAGGTCAGTCACGGACCAACTGTATTGCGTGGCGCGGACCGTCCCGGACGGGGACTGCTCGGGCTAGTCTGAACAGGCGCGCCCGCCGCTGCGGCGCCGCGTGAGGAGGGGTCGGTGTTATGACAGGTCCGGCGGACCTCGAAGGGCTGATGCCCGATGTCGACGTCAACCTGCGCGAGTACATCGACGACCTGGTGGACCAGGGCTACACGGTCAGCGACGCGCACGGCCCCGACCCGTCCCTGATCGACCCGGGCGGACGGGCGGTGGAGACCTGGCGGGAGGACTACCCCTACGACGAACTGCTCGACCGCGACACCTACGAGCACGAGAAGTACCTGCTGCAGGTCGAGTTGCTGAAACTGCAGTACTGGGGGCAGGACACCGGGGCGCGGCACATCATCGTCTTCGAGGGCCGCGACGCCGCGGGCAAGGGCGGCACGATCAAGCGGTTCACCGAGCACCTCAACCCGCGGGCGTGCCGGGTGGTGGCGCTGTCCGCGCCCAACGAGCGCGAGCGGGGGGAGTGGTACTTCCAGCGCTACGTGCAGCACTTCCCGACCAACGGCGAGATCG
>JAEZHJ010000127.1 GCA_023436925.1 Actinomycetes bacterium | reverse complement strand
ACGTCCACTACGCCCACCCGGCCAGGCACCGGCTGGCGCAGGCGATGGCGGCGATCCGGGCCAACCGCTCGATGGACGAACTCGACGGCTGGCTGCCGGCCGCCGGGACGGCCTTCCTGCGCTCCGGAGCGGAGATGCAGGCCCGGTTCGCCCGCTACCCGGGCGCGGTGGAACGGACCGTCGAACTGGCCGACCAGCTCGCCTTCCCGCTGCGCCGGGCCAGACCGGCCCTGCCCCGCCAGGAGGTGCCCGACGGCCACACCCCGATGTCGTGGCTGCGGCACCTGGTCTGGCAGGGCGCGGCGGTGAAGTACCCCGACCTGGACGAGGCGGGACGGCGGCGGATCGAGCACGAGCTGGACGTCATCGAGGCCAAGGACTTCCCGGGCTACTTCCTGATCGTCCACGACATCGTCGCCGAGGCCCGCCGCCGCGGGATCCTGTGCCAGGGCCGCGGGTCGGCGGCCAACTCGGCGGTCTGCTACCTGCTTAACATCACCGCGGTGGACGCGATCTTCTACGGCCTGCCGTTCGAACGGTTCCTGTCCTCACTTCGCGAGGAGGAGCCCGACATCGACGTCGACTTCGATTCCGACCGGCGCGAGGAGATCATCCAGTGGGTGTTCGACCGGTACGGACGCGAGCGCGCCGCCCAGGTCTGCAATGTCATCCAGTACCGGCCCAAGAACGCCGTCCGCGACATCGCCAAGGCCCTCGGCTACGGCCCCGGCCAGCAGGACGCCTTCTCCCGCCAGGTCGAGCGGTGGGGCGGCCCGGTCACGTCCGACCGCGACAACGACATCCCGCCGGCGGTGGCCGAGCTGGCCACCCAGTTGCTGAAGGCACCCCGGCACCTGGGGATCCACTCCGGCGGGATGGTGCTCACCGAGCGTCCGGTGGGGGAGGTGGTGCCGATCGAGCACGCCCGGATGGCCGACCGGACGGTGATCCAGTGGGACAAGGACGACGCCGCCTGGATGGGGCTGGTGAAGTTCGACCTGCTGGGGCTCGGCATGCTCGCCGCGTTGCAGTACTGCTTCGACCTGATCCGCGGCGCGACCGGGGAGCAGTGGGAGCTGTCGAGCCTGCCGAAGGAGGAGAAGGCGGTCTACGACATGTTGTGCCGGGCGGACTCGATCGGGGTGTTCCAGGTCGAGTCCCGGGCCCAGATCGGGTTGCTGCCGCGGCTGCAGCCGCGCCGCTTCTACGACCTGGTGGTGCAGATCGCGTTGATCCGGCCCGGGCCGATCCAGGGCGGTGCCGTCCACCCCTTCGTCCGCCGCAAGCTGGGCCGCGAACCGGTCACCTACGCCCACCCGAAGCTCGAGCCCGTCCTGGAGCGGACGCTGGGGGTGCCGGTCTTCCAGGAACAGCTGATGCAGATGGCGATGGCGGTGGGGGAGTGCTCCGGGGAGGACGCCGACCTGCTGCGGCGCGCGATGGGCTCCAAGCGCGGACTGGAGCGGATCGAGGTGGTGCGCGAGCGGCTGTACGCCGGGATGGCCCGCAACGGGCTGGTCGGTGACGCCGCCGACACCATTTACCGGCAGATCCAGGCCTTCGCCAACTTCGGGTTCGCCGAGTCGCATTCGTTGAGCTTCGCGCTGCTGGTGTACGCCAGTTCGTGGATCAAGCTGCACTACCCGGCGGCCTTCCTGGCCGGGTTGCTGCGGGCCCAGCCAATGGGCTTCTACTCTCCCGAGACGCTCACCGCCGATGCCCGCCGGCACGGGGTGGAGGTGCTGCGGCCCGACCTGCACCGCTCGGGGGTGGACGCCGGACTGGAGGGCCTGGGTGAGGACGGCGGGCCGTCCGGGATGGATTCGTGCCTGGACCGGCACCAGCCGCCGGTCGGCGAGTTCGACCCGTCCGCCCCGGACGAGGGTGCCGCCCACCGGCGCGACGCCCGGTTTGCGGTGCGGCTGGGGCTGGCCGGCGTCCGGGGGATCGGGGCCGAGGTGGCCGGCCGGATCGTCGCCGAGCGGACGTCGGGTGGGCAGTACACGTCGATGGAGGACCTGGTTCGGCGGGCCGGGCTCACCGAGGCGCAGCTGTCGGCGCTGGCGACCGCCGGCGCCTTCGACGGGCTGGGGCTGAGCCGTCGCCAGGCCCTGTGGCGGGCCGGGACCGCTGCCCTGGACCAGCCCGACAGTCTGCCCGGCACGGTCTCGGCGCTGCAGCCGCCGCTGTTCGGCGATCCGAGCCCGTTCGAGGTGCTGGCCGACGACCTGTGGGCGACCGGGGTCTCCACCGACGACCATGTGATCAGCCACGTCCGCGACCGGCTGGCCGCCCGCGGCGTCCTCACCTCGGCGCAGCTGCGGACCGCCGAGCCGGCCCGCCGGGTGGAGGCGGCCGGGCTGGTCACCCACCGGCAGCGTCCGGCGACCGCGTCCGGGATCACCTTCGTGAACCTGGAGGACGAGTTCGGGCTGGTGAACGTGATCTGCTCCCCGGGGGTGTGGCAGCGCTACCGCAGGGTGGCGCGGGAGTCGTCGGCGCTGATCGTCCGCGGGATCCTGGAGCGCTCGCCGGAGGGGGTCACCAATCTGGTCGCAGACCGGCTCGAGCCCCTGCCGATCGGGTTGAAGCACAGCTCCCGCGACTTCCGCTGAACCTCGCCCACTACTCCGCCGCCAGCCCGTCCGGGCACTTGACAGCTCCGGCGAGCGCTGGATCAATGCGGGGATGATCGGTCTGGGTATCACGGTGGACTGCGCCGCGCCTGCGGCGCTGGCACGGTTCTGGCAACTCGCGCTCGGTTACCAGGCAGCACCCCCGCCGCAGGGCTGGTCGACCTGGGCCGAGTTCCTCACCGACCATGAGGTTCCCGAAGCCGAGTGGGACGACGGCGCCGTGATCCAGCCAGTGACCGGCGACGGGCCGACGGTGAGCTTCCTCAAAGTGCCGGAGTCGAAGGTCGTGAAGAACCGTGTTCACCTCGATCTCAAGGTGTCCGGCGGGCGGGCTGTCGACCCGGATGTACGGGAGACCCGGATCCGGGCCAAAGCCGCCGACCTGATCGCGGCCGGCGCAGCCCTTCTCGACGAGTACAGGATCGATGGGCACCTCGATCACCTGACCTTGGCGGACCCGGAAGGCAA
>JAEZHJ010000080.1 GCA_023436925.1 Actinomycetes bacterium | reverse complement strand
GCCTGCTGGTACAGGGCGTTGGCTTCCTCGTTGCTCGGAGCGGCTGCCGCATCGGCCAGCAGCTTGTCGAACTCCTTGTTGGAGTAGTCGGAGTCGTTGGAAGAGGCGCCCGTGGCGTAGATCGGGGTCAGGAAGTTCTCGATCGACGGGTAGTCCATCTGCCAACCACCGCGGTAGAGGCCCTTGAGCTCGCGGGCGACGATCCCGGTACGCAGGGTGGCGAAGTCCGGGGTGGCAACGACGGCGCAATCCATGCCGAGGTTGTTCTTCAGCTGGTTGCAGAAGGCGTCAGCCCAGACCTGGTGGCCACCGTCGGCGTTCACGCCGATCGGCATGGTGCCCTCGTAGCCGCCGGCCGCGTCGTACAGCTTCTTGGCCTCGGTCGGGTTGAACACGCAGTCGACGCAAGCGCCTTCCTTGTAGCCGTCCACAACCGGGGAGACCCAGCCGGTGGCAGGGGTGCGAGCGCCCTCGAAGACCTGCTTGGTGATCAGCTCACGGTCGAAGCCCATCTGGATGGCGCGGCGCAGGTCGGCGTTCTTGAAGTTCTCGTCCTTCGGGGAGAAGGAGAGCACCTGGATGACGCCGGTGTCGCGGGTCCCGAAGCGGCCGTCGAGGTCGGTCTTCCACTGGTCGGCGACCAGCATGTCGGACGGGATCGTGTCGGTCAGGTCGAGGTTGCTGGCGACAACGTCGTTGTAGGCGGCGTTGATGTCGTTGTAGATCCGGAAGGTCACCTTGTCGACCGAACCGGCGTTCGCGCCGGAGTAGTCAGCGAACTTCTCGAGCTCCATCGCGGTGTCGGTCTTGGAGACCAGCTTGTAGGGGCCGGCGCCGATCACGGCGTTGGCGAACTCGGCCTTGCCGTCAGAGGTGTCGGCGAAGAACGCGTCCGGCTGCGGGATGAAGGCGGTGTAGCCCAGGCGCACCGGCAGGTTCGAGGTCGGCGAGGTGGTCTTGATGGTGAAGGTCAGGTCGTCCACCACGGTGAGACCGGACATGGCCTCGGAAGCGGGCGGGGCCTTCTCACAGTTGACCTCGTCCTCACCGTCGGCGTTCTTGGCGGTGCCGCACTGCAGGTCGGCGTAGCCCTCGATCGGCTCGAAGAAGTACGAGTTGAGCTGGGCGTTGGGGCCGTAGGCGGCCCAGTTCCAGGCGTCGACGAAGTTCTTCGCCTTGACCTCGGTCCCGTCGTGGAACTTGTAGCCCGGCTTGATCTTCACGGTGAAGGTGATGGAGTCAGTGGTCTCGATCGACTCCGCGATGTCCATCTCGGGAGCCGCGGTGTCGGAGTTGTAGTGGACGAGCTTGGCGGTCACCGCATCCAGCACGTTGCCGCCGCAGACCTCGTTGGTGTTGGTACCGATGAGCGGGTTCTGCGGGGTGCAACCGCGGATGGTGATCGATGTGGCCTCGGCAGGCGCGCCTGTCGCGGCCGGGCTGCTCGCGCCACCGGCACTCGGTGCGGGAGTGCCCGAACAGGCACTGGCGAGCAGTCCAACGGCCACCAGCGCGGCAGCCGAAACGAGGCGAGTGTGTCCTCGCATTGAACCTCCTAGGAGAAGTCCCTCCTCGTGAGAGGGAGCAGCGTCGAGTCGACGTACTCACCAGTCGGCCAATTGAGATCGGTCCTCCAACTGGTGAGATTTGCACGCTATCAGGTATCCCGTGACCCCGACCCAACCGGGGCTGAGATCGCCCATCTCATCACCTGATGAGTAGCGTTCCGGCAACAGTGCCCTGACTAGGCGGTTCGCCAGGGGCAAGCGAAACGGCCGGCCCGAGAGCGGGCCGGCCGTTTCTAAATCGTTACCTAACCGGGGTCAGGACAGGGTGGTGTACCCGACGTCGGTCCAGCGGGGCTCGCCCATCCCGAACGAACCGTAGTTCGCCAGGGTGTCGCGGACCGCGATCAGATCCGGGCGCTGGTAGAGCGGCACCGTGTGCACCGCCTCCCAGATAGCCTTGGCGGCCTCCTGGCCCATGGCCAGCCGGGTGTCGTGGTTCATCTCGACGGCGATCTTCGGGGTCAGCTCGTTCACCTTGGGGATGTCGAGCTGGGCGAAGTTGGAGTCGCTCGGGCTGAACTTGCCGTCCTTGGTGGTGCCACCGTAGATCTGGTCGATGCCGCGCAGCGGGTACGGGGTGCCGATCCAGGAGAACGCGATGATGTCGAACTTGTACTCGTAGAGCACGTTCGGCCAGTCGGTCTGGGTGTTGATCGTGTTCAGGATCAGGTTGACACCAATCTCCTTGAGCATGTTCTGAGCCTGCAGGCCCTCGTTCTCCGAGGCGGCGACGCCACCCAGGACGGCGAAGGTCACATCGAGCTGCTTGCCGTCCTTCTCACGGAAGCCGGTCGACTCGTTCAGGACCCAGCCGGCAGCGTCGAGCTGCGCCTTGGCACCCTCAGGGTCGTAGTCGATGCCGGTCTCGGCGCCGAGGTCGACGTAGCCCGTCTGGTTCTCAACGAAGATGTTGTTGTTGAGCGGACGGAACTGCAGCGGCAGGCCGGCGAGGTCGGACGCGGCGATCTGCGCCCGGTCGAGGCCCTTGACGATGGCCTGGCGGACGTTCACGTCAGTCAGGTTCGGCGCCTTGGAGTTGAAGGTGAAGTGGCGGAAGTTCGGGCCGAGAGCCGAGCGAACCTCGGAGTTCGGCGCGGAGGAGGCCAGCTGGTAGGCGTTCGGGTCCGGGCCCACGTCGAGGAAGTCGATCTCCTGGTTGGCGAACGCCGCAGCGGCAGCCTCGGTCGGCACGAGCTTCCAGGTCACCTTCTCCAGCTTGGGCTTGTCACCCCACCAGTTCGGGTTCGGCTCCTGGGTGACGGTGCCGGAGGTCTTGTCCCACTTGGTCACCACGAACGGACCGGAGAACCAGTCGTTGTTGAACTCCGCCCAGCCTTCGTTGAAGGTCTTGGCGTCCTTGACACCCTCGGCGCGCATCGGGCCGCTGCCGATGATCGCGGTCCAGTCGGGGTAGGTGGACTTGAACTTGATGACGACCTCGAACTTGTCGGCGCCGGCCGCGAAGCTCTCGGCGTCGACCCAGCCCTCGGTGGAAGCTGCGGTGAACTCCTCATCAGAGCCGTTCAGCGCCTTCCAGGTGGCGATCCAGTCCTCGGCGTCGATGGGGTCGCCGTCGTTCCACTTGGCGTTCGGGTTCAGCTTCAGCGTGACCGTCAGCTTGTTGTCGACAACGTCCTCGGTGAACGACTCGAGGTAGTCCTTGTTGATCTCCGGGTCACCGGAGGGGAGGTAGTTGAAGTAGCGAGGCGAAATCGGCGCCACCAGGTCGACGAGCGACGATTCGTTGCCGGCCACCGAGGAGGTGTTCCAGGTCGAGATCTCGAAACTGATCGACCCGATGAACTCGCCGCCATCGGCGACCTGGTCACGCGGGGTCTCATTGATGTCCCAGCCCTCGGTCTGGGGCGCCTCAGTGGCGGGCGCGCTGGCACCCGGGCTAGCGGTACCGCTGGCGTCCGGGGTCGGTGCCGGTCCACCGCAGGCGGCCAGTGCCAGGGCGAGCCCACCTGCCAGTAGGGGCAGCAAGAATTTCTTCGCTGTCACATTTCCTCCATGATTTGGTTTCCCGATCGGGGGACGATCGGGGGCGGCACGAGAACGGACACATCGCACGGGAGCCCCCGGGCTCGAGGCCACTGAATGAGGCTACATGGTGAGACGCTAGATCACCGCACGGTGAGATTACCGTGTGGTAACGATTTGAACCGGCCTCAGACGACCTCGACCACCTCGGGGTAATGGCAGGCCGCCCGATGGTCGGGACCGGTGAGCGCCAGGGCCGGCGGAATTTCAATGCACGCCTTGCGATCGGCGTCCGACAAAACCGCGAACTTCTGGCACCGGGTCCGGAACTTGCAGCCCGAGGGCGGATCTGCGGGGTTGGGCAGGTCACCCGAGAGCACAATCCGGTTTCGCGACCGTTCGGTCACCGGGTCGGGAATCGGAATTGCCGACATCAGGGCCTGGGTGTAGGGGTGCATCGGCGATCGGTACACCTGCTCCACGCCACCGATCTCGACGATGCCGCCGAGGTACATCACGGCCACCCGGTCGGCGATGTGCCGGATGACGGCCAGGTCGTGGGCCACGAACAGGTACGAAAGCCCGAGCCGGGCCTGCAGGTCGTCCAGCAGGTTGATCACGCCGGCCTGGATCGAGACGTCAAGGGCGGAGACCGGCTCGTCCAGCACCAGCACCTTGGGTTCGAGCGAGAGGGCCCGGGCGATCCCGATCCGCTGCCGCTGGCCGCCGGAGAAGTGCTGGGGGTACCGGTCGGCGTGACTGGGCTCCAGCCCCACCAGCCGCATCAGGTCGGCCACCCGGCGTTCGATATCGGCCTTGGAGTAGCCGTAGACGCCCATCGGCTCTGCGATGATGTCGAAGATCGGCAACCGCGGGTCGAGCGCTGCCATCGGGTCCTGGAAGACGACCTGGACGTTGCGGCGCAGCGCCTTGCGGTCACGGCGCGACAACGTCGAGGTGTCCCGGCCCAGCAGTTCGATGGTCCCGTCGGTGGCCTTGGCCATGTTCAGGATCTCCAGCAGCGTCGTGGTCTTGCCGCTGCCGGACTCCCCCACCAGGCCGAGGGTCTCTCCCTCGCGAAGGTCGAGATCGATGCCGTCGACGGCCCGCACGGTGCCGACCCGGCGGCGGTAGATCGCGCCCTTCATCAGCGGGTAGTGCCGCTTCAGGTTGGTGAGTTCCAGTACCACCGGACGCTCTTCGCGGGCGGTCCCGGCAAGGGGTGACTCGGTCAGGACCGGCACGCCGAAGATGTCGGCATGGCTGAGATTGCCGTTCACCACCTCCGGAAGCCGGTGGCAGGCGGCCGTGTGGTCCGGATTCTCGGTCAACATCAGGTCGGGCTCGACGGTGGCGCAGACGTCGATCGCCATCGGGCAGCGCGCCCGGAAGGGGCAGCCCGGAGGCAGGTTGACCACCGAGGGCGGATTGCCCTCCAGAACCGGCAGGGCCTCGCCGTGGCTGCTCTGGTCGAGCCGCGGCACGGTGCCCAGCAGGCCGATCGTGTACGGCATCCGGGGCCTGTAGAAGATGTCGTCGACGCTGCCCTTCTCGACCGGTCGGCCGGCGTACATCACGATCACGCGGTCGGCCGTCCCGGCGACGATTCCGAGGTCGTGGGTGATCATGATGATCGCGGCGCCGGTCTCCTGCTGCGCTTTCTGCAGCACCTCGATGACCTGCGCCTGGATGGTGACGTCCAGGGCGGTGGTCGGCTCATCGGCGATGATCACGTCCGGGTCGTTGGCGATCGCCATGGCGATCATCACCCGCTGGCGCATGCCGCCGGAGAACTCGAACGGGAACGACTTCACCCGCTCCCGCGGGTTGGGGATGCCGACCAGGTCGAGCAACTCGACCGCACGACGCTCGGCGGCGGACTTGCCCATCATGTCGTGGGCGAGGATCGTCTCGACGATCTGGTCGCCGACTGTGTAGACGGGGGTCAGCGCGGACAGCGGGTCCTGGAAGATCATGGCGAGCTTGCGGCCACGCAGCCGGGACATCTCGGCATCGCTGCGGCCGAGCAGTTCGACCCCGTTGAGCTTGATCGATCCGGTGATCCGGGTGGTCGGGGGGTGCAGGCCCATCACGGCCAGCGAGGTGACCGACTTGCCCGAGCCGGACTCGCCGACGATGGCCAGCGCCTCGCCCTTGTTGAGGTCGAAACTCAGCCCGCGGACGGCCTTGACCATCCCGGCCTCGCTGGGGAACGTGACGTTGAGGTCACGGACCTCCAGAACCTTGTCGCCAACCCGGGCCTCGGGCTGGTTGAGCAGTTCCTGGGTCATGCGCGGCCTCCGGAGGACGAACTGGGATCGAGGGCGTCACGCAGGCCGTCCCCGACCGCGTTCACGCACATCACGAGGAAGACCAGCACTGCGGCGGGCCCGAGGAAGATCCAGGGGTAGGTGGTCGCCATCCGGGCGCCCTCACCGATCAGCGTGCCCAGCGAGGTGTCCGGCGCCTGGACGCCGAACCCGAAGTAGGACAGGCCGGTCTCGGACAGGATCGCGTAGCCGACCCCGAGCGTGGCGTCGATGATCAGCAGCGAGGAGGCATTCGGCAGGATGTGCCGGACGATGATGCGCAGCGAGGACAGCCCCATGAACCGCGCGGCCAGGATGTACTCCCGCTCGCGGATGGACAGCGTCAGCGAACGGACGACGCGGGCCGAGAGCGGCCACGCGAAGATCGCCAGCAGGAGCACCAGCATCAGCCAGGCTTGGTCGCCGCCGTACTGGCCGCGGGCAGCGATGGCGATCAGGAAGAAGCTCGGGATCACCAGCAGCAGGTCGATGATCCACAGCATGGCCTTCTCGTACCAGCCGCCCAGGTAGGCCGCCGAGGCGCCGACCAGGGCTGCGATCGTGGTCGAGATCAGGGCGACCATGAAGCCGATCATCAGGGACTTCCCGAGACCCCGGGCGGTCAGCGCCAGCACGTCACGTCCGGCCTGAGTGGTGCCCAGCGGGTGCGAGCTGCTCGGCGGCTGCAGGAAGGCGGTCGGGTCGATCTGGTCGAACTTCCAGTAGATGAGGTTCGGGCCGGCGATCGCCAGGAAGCACAGGAACAGGATGCCCAGCGAGCCCACCACGGCGAGCTTGTTGCGCAGGAAGCGGCGCCAGATCAGGCGCCGGCGGGTGAGCCGACGGCCGCCCTCGCCCTGCTGGCCCTCGGCGGGGGCGATCGTGTCGGATTCGGCGATCCGCAGTTCGGTGTCTGCCATCTCGTCCCCCTAGCCCAGCCTGACCCGCGGGTCCAGGATCGCGACCATGATGTCGGAAAGCACTGCCCCGACCAGGACGCACACCCCGGCGAAGGCGGTCACTGCCACGACGCCGTGCGGATCCCGGTTGGTGATGGTGTCGACGCCGTACTGGCCGATCCCGGGGAAGCCGAAGATCCGCTCGGTGAAGGTCGCGCCGGTGAACATCGTGGCCACACTGAACGCCACGTAGGTGCCGGTCGGGATCAGCGCGGTACGCAGCGCATGCTTCATCACGGCCTTGGACTGCGGCAGGCCCTTGGCCCGGGCGGTCCGGACATAGTCGGCGCCCAGGGAGTCCAGCATGATGTTGCGCTGGATCCGGCTCATCGAGGCGACGCCCATGATGACCAGGACGAAGGTCGGTAACAACAGGTGCTGGGCACGGTCGACCAGTTCGGCGAAGGGGTAATTGCCCACCTCACCGGTCTCGCCGAGGAACTCGAACACCCGCGTCCCGGTGACGTTGTTGAACCAGGTGGCACCGATCTGGGTCACGTGGCCGATCACGAAGGCCGGGGTGGAGATCACCAGCAGCGAGAGCGCGGTGATGGTGCGGTCGGAGATGCGGTACTGCCGGGTGGCCGTCCAGGCGCCGACTGCGACGCCGATGATGATGCCGGCCAGCGTGCCGATGATCAGCAGGCGCAGGCTGACCCACATCCGCATGCTGATCTGCTCGGCGACGTTGGCGCCGAGCGGCGAATAGCCCCAATCGCCACGGAAAACACCGGTGAGCCACGTCCAATAGCGCTCCCACAAGGGAACGGAGTCGCTCAGGTTGTACAGCGCGAGCTGCGCGTCGATCGTCTCCGCAGGAACTGGCGGCTGCCTCAACTCGAAGAGCGCCCGCGGGTTCAACTGGGTGGCGGCCAGAACGTAGGTCAGCGAAACCGCCACGAACAGAAGGAGGGCGTAATTGAGCAGGCGCCGTCCGATGTATCGAAGCATGGGGGGAAAAGTACCCTACGCAGCCGAGGTTCCTAAATCCGCTACCGCTGACTTACCACCACAGTGCCTAGTGCGAGGTCATTGAGGCCTCGCCGGTCGGCCCCGATCACCACCGCCGGCAATACGACGCAGACCATCCCGGCGCGGGCCGCCGCCCGCCACCAGCCGAGCGGGCGGCCGTCGAGTCGGACCACCCTGATCCGGGCCAGAATCTGGCCGAAGCTACCGCCGACCAGTGCCGTCAGGACGGTCTTCTGGACGAAGAAGACGGCCAGGATCATCCACGATCTCCAGTCGCTCTCGCGCATCACCGCCATGCCGAAGGCGAAGATCGCCACCAGCATCGAGCCGGCCCAGTCCAGCAGCAGCGCGGCGATCCGCGCCCGCCAGCTCGCCAACGAGCCGCGTCCGCTCTCCGGCAGCCCCAGGTCGTGCCCGGGGTAGG
>JAEZHJ010000058.1 GCA_023436925.1 Actinomycetes bacterium | reverse complement strand
TACAAGGTGTACCTGGGTGACGGCTCGCAGATCATCCCGCCGGCCGACGCCGAGATCGCCGCCGAGATCGCCGCCGCCTCGGCCGGCCCGGTGAGCAGCCTGCCGCGCAGCCAGGAGTACCGCCTGGTCGGCGAGGAACTCGTGGACGCCTATGTCGCCCGCGCCGCCTCGCTGCTGCCGGCCGACGCGCCCCGTGACCTCACCTGGGCCTACACCGCCTTGCACGGCGTCGGTGCCGACGTGGTCGAGCGGGTGGCCCGGGCCGCCGGGTTCCCCGCGTTCCACGCCGTCGGCGAGCAGCGCCTGCCCGATCCCGATTTCCCGACGGTGTCCTTCCCCAACCCGGAGGAGCCCGGCGCCATCGACCTCGCCCTCGAACTCGCCAGGAGCGTGGGCGCCGACGTGGCGATCGCCAACGACCCGGACGCCGACCGCTGCGCGGTGGCCGCCGTGGTGGGCGGGACCTGGCGGATGCTGACCGGTGACGAACTCGGCGCGCTGCTGGCCGACGACGCGCTCCGCCGCGGCGTGCCCGGCACCTACGCCTGCTCGGTGGTCTCCAGCACCCTGCTCGCGACCATGGCGGCCGCCCACGGCCGGCCCGCGGCCACCACCCTAACCGGCTTCAAATGGATCGGACGGGTGCCCGAGCTCGCCTTCGGCTACGAGGAGGCGATCGGCTACTGCACCGACGCCGCAGCGGTGCCCGACAAGGACGGGATCACCACCGCGCTGCGCGTCCTCACCCTGGTGGCAGGGCTTCGCGCCCGGGGTGAGACCCTGGCCGACCGGTTGGACGAGATCGCCCGCCAGTACGGCGTCCACCTCACCTCCCAGCTGTCGGTGCGGGTCAGCGACCTGTCCCTGATCACCGCTGCGATGCAGCGGCTGCGCTCGCAGCCGCCCGCCACCCTGGTCGGCGAACCGGTCCGGGTGGTCGACCTGGCCGACGGCTTCGACGGGCTCCCCCCGACCGACGGGATGCTCCTGGCGGGCGAGCGGGTGCGGGCGGTCGCCCGACCGTCGGGCACCGAGCCGAAGCTGAAGTGCTACCTGCAGGTGCGGTTGGACGCCGCGGCGAGCCAGAACCTGGCCGCCGCCCGGGAGCAGGCCGCGGTGGTGATGGCAGGGCTGCGCGCCGAGATGGCGGCCGCCCTCGGCGTGTGACCCCCTCGGTGGTGCTGGTCGCGGGGGCGTCCGGCAGCGGCAAGTCCCGGCTGGCCCGCCGGTCCGGCTGCCTGCCGTTCCGGCTGGACGACTTCTACCGGGAGATCGACTACCCCGGCCACGTGCTGACCGACTACGGGATCATCGACTGGGACGACCCGGCCGCCTGGGACGCCGAGGCAGCGGTCGAGGCGATCCGCACCCTGATCGACACCGGTGAGGTGCAGGTGCCCGAGTACTCGATCGGCGAGAGCCGGATCGTCGGGCGGCGGACGGTTCGGCTCGGCGAGGCCACCGCCATCGTCGCCGAGGGCGTCTTCGCCATCGAGTTGCTCCCCCACCTGCGCGCGGCCGGCATCCCCGCGTCCGCCATCTACCTGGACCGGCCGGGGTGGCTCGTCTTCGCGCTGCGGCTGCGCCGCGACCTGGCCAAGAAGCGCAAGCCGCCGCTGGTGCTGCTGCGCCGCGGGCTCGCGCTGTGGCAGGCCCAGCCAGGGTTGAAGCGCAAGGCCTGCCGGGCCGGCTTCACCGCGCTGTCGATGCGCAAGGCCCTGGTCGCGGTGGGGAGCTGCCCGACCGACTGACGCCTGCCGGCCACGCGCGCGAGCGGGCCGGACGACGGCCCCCGGAAGCATCCATGCCCGGGCTGGCTAGGATCGAGAAGGTGATCGAAGCCCCCTGGCAGTCCGCCGCGCGCCGTGCCCGCCGGCTGGCCAGGGGTGCCCTGCGCCGGGCCGAAGGCCTGGTCGGGCGGGCCACCGGACTCCAGCGGGTGACCCGGCCGCCGGCGATGACCGCGCCGCAGGCGAAGCTGACCGGGATCCGCCGTTACATCGAGCACCGCCGGGCCGGGCGGTCCCGCCCGCACGCCGCCGTCGCCGCCTGCCGGGACTGCCTGGCGGGCGGGAACGTCGCCGGCGCGCTGCGCCTGGGCCACTCCCTGCTCCGGCGGCCGTCCCGGGCAGAACTCGGCCACGCGGTGCTCGGGATCACCTACCTGGACACCGGCGGGGCCACCCCGGCCTGGCAGGAGTTCTCCCAGCTTCGCGACCCCAGGGTGATCGCCGCCGCCGGGACCGACTACTTCCCGCTCGCCTTCGACCGCGACCCTGCCGCGGCAGCGGGGGTGGCCACCGACCTGCTGGACCGGTTGGCGCGGCCCGACCTGACCGGTGAGCTGGCGCTGACGATCGCGCACGCGGCCCTCACCGCCGGGGATGAGGCGCTCGCCGACCAGGTCTGGTCCAGGGCACGCGAGGGCAGGTTCGGTCCCTACCTGCCGCTGCAGCAGGGCTTCGAACGGCTCGCCGAGTGGTTCAACGAAGGGCTGCTGCGACAACCGCCGCCGGATCACGCGGCCACGCTGCGTTTCGGTGTCCTGGAGCACCGCCAGCCCTGGCACCGCAGCAGCAACCTCGGCGACTACCTTCAGTCGCTGGCCGGGCTGGGCCTGCTGGTGCGGCACCGCGGGCTGCGTTTCGTCGGCGACCCCGGGTTGGCCGGCCTGGCCGACCAGTTCGCCGGCACCGTCAAGCCCGGCCGCGAGGTCGAGGGAGCCGGGGCGGTCGTCCAGCTGGTCGAAGTGCAGCGGGAGGCAAGTTCCTGGCAGCGCCTGGCCGACCCCACCTGGGCGATCCTGGGCGGCTGGTTCGGTCACCGGACTCCCGGGGGCCGCTATGCGCTCGAATTCCACCCGGCGCTGCGCCCGATCCTGCTCTCCTTCCACCTCGCCGAGCCGACCGCCCTGAGCCGGGAGGCGGTGGCCTGGCTGCGCCGCTACGGCCCGGTCGGCTGCCGGGACTGGGCCACCGTGGCGCTGCTGCACGCCGCCGGCGTCCCGGCCTTCTTCTCCGGCTGCCTGACCAGCACCGTCGATACCGTGTTCCCCGACTCGCCCCGGCCCGCCCGGGCCAGGATCGCACTCGACCCGCACGACCTGATCCGGATCGACGACAAGGGCGACGTGACCACCGCGGACGGCAGGGACCTGACCGGGGAGCCGCTGGCCGCCAACCTGCGCCGCGCCGGCGACTGGGTGGACCGCTACCACACGGTGTACGCCGAGGTGGTCACCTCCCGGCTGCACTCCTACCTGCCGGCCCGGGCGATCGGCTCCCGCGTCCGGTTCGAGCCGGCCAACCCCAGCGACCCGTGGCACATCGGGCTGCTGGAGCTCGACGACGTCCAGTTCGAGGCGATGCGCCAGGGCCTGCTGGAGCGGACCGCAGAGGTGTTCGGCCTGCTGCTGGCGGGCGCCGGGGAGGACGAGGTCTACCGCCGCTGGCGAGAGTTGTGCGCCGCCGACGTCGCCGAGGCGGAACGCTTCCTGGCCGGCTTCTCGCTGGTGGAGCACCCGCTGCCGCAGCCCTCGGTGCCGGCTCCGCCCGCCACCCGGCTGGTGGTCGTCGACGCCCCGGTGCGGTCCGAGAAGGGCGTGGCGCGGCTGCTGGAGACACTGCGCGAGCACGCCCCCGAGGTGCCTGTTGTCGTGGTCGGCCCGGGCGGGCGGCACGCCGAGGGGGTGCGTTGGGTGGCCGACTTGCCGGTGCCCGAACGCGGCTCGGCCCAACAGCAGCAGGCGCTCCTGGTGGCCAGTGTGCTGGGCGCGCTGCCGGACGGGGTCCGCGCGCTGCTGCTGCCCTCCGACGCCGTGGTCCGGGGCCCGCTGGACGCCCTGTTCGCCATCGACCTGGCAGGGGCGGCTCTGGCCGCGCGGGAGGAACTGCGGCGGGGCCGCGACGACCTGTCGACCCTGCTGCGCCGGATCGCGGCCCGGCAGGCCAACGGCTGGCGCGAGGCGCTGGCGCTGCTGGCCGCCGGTCACGCCCACTGCGGCCACGGGTCGGCCACCTTCGACCCCCGCGTGGCCGTGCTCGACACCACCGCGCTGGCGGCGTCCGGTTTCACCGCGCTGTCCCGCAACCTGATCGAGGACTACGGCGCCAGCCTCGGCGAGGCGCTCAACCTGGTGCTCCGCGGCCGCCATGCCCGGCTCGCCGCCTGCGACCATGCCACCGCAGCCCTGGAGACTCCCCCGGCCGGGGCGACGGTGATCTCCGGGCTGTCACAGGCCCGGATGGGTGCCCACTGGTTCGACTAGTCCCGTCGCGTCCTTCGGGTCAGGCGATCGGCGCCCAGGAAGGACCGGTCTGGCCGAGCTTCTCGTCCAGCTTGGCGAAGATCGGCACCGGCTTGGCCAGCGGCGTCCCGACCGCGACCGGGCGCGACTCCCAGCGGGCCTGCTGCAGGTGGTAGTCACCGCGCAGCACCGGGTAGCCGGGGGCACCGGCTTCTTCGACCTCGACGAGTTCGGGCTGGGCGGCCCACACCCCGGTCCCGCCGAGCGCCTCGAACACCTTCTGGGCGGCGTGCGGCAGCAACGGGGTGAGCAGGGTGTTGCAGTCCTGCACCACCTGCAGGGCGACGTGCAGCACGGTGTCGCGCCGGGCCGGGTCGTCCTTGAGCTTCCACGGCTCCTGGTCGGAGATGTACTTGTTGGCCAGCCCCACGATCCGCATCGCCTCGCTGGTCGCCGCCTTGAACTTGCAGCGGCCCCACAGGTCACCGACGGTGTCGAAGGCGGCCCGGGAGGCCTGCAGCAGTTCGGTGTCGGCCGCGGTGAACTCGCCCGCCGCCGGGATCGCGCCGACATTCTTGTGCGCCATCGAGATCGACCGGTTGACCAGGTTGCCCCACTCGTTGGCCAGCTCGAAGTTGGTGCGCCGGACGAACTCCTCCCAGGTGAAGTCGGAGTCCTGGTTCTCCGGGCCGGCGACGGCGATGAAGTAGCGCAGCGCGTCCGGGCCGAACTCCGCCAGGAAGTCGCGGACGTAGATGACGTGGCCCCGCGAGCTGGCCAGCTTGGAGCCGGACATGGTGAGGAACTCCGAGGAGACGATCTCGGTGGGCAGGTCCAGCGGGCCGTAGGCGCTGGGCGTCCCGCCCTTGTCGCCCTGGCCGTTGACCCCGAGCAGGATGCCGGGCCAGATCACCGAGTGGAAGGTGATGTTGTCCTTGCCCATGAAGTAGTACGAGCGGGCGTCGGCGTTCTGCCACCAGGCGCGCCAGGCGTCCGGGTTCCCCGACCGCTTCGCCCACTCGATCGAGGCGGACAGGTAGCCGATCACGGCGTCGAACCAGACGTAGATCCGCTTCATCGGGGCGTCCTCCCAGCCCGGGAGCGGGATCGGTACCCCCCAGTCGAGGTCGCGGGTGATGGCGCGCGGGCGCAACTCCTTGAGCAGGTTCTCGCTGAACCGCAGCACGTTGGGACGCCAGTCGGTGCGGGTCTCCAGCCATTCCCCGAGCGCCCCGGCCAGGGCCGGCAGGTCGAGGAAGAAGTGCTCGGTCTCGATGAACTGCGGCACCTCGCCGTTGATCCGCGACCGCGGGTTCTTCAGGTCGGCCGGATCGAGCTGGCGGCCGCAGTTGTCGCACTGGTCGCCGCGGGCGCCGTCGAAGCCGCAGAACGGGCAGGTGCCCTCGATGTAGCGGTCGGGCAGCGTGCGTCCGGTGGACGGGCTGATCGCGCCCATCTGCTTCTCGGCGACCAGGTAGCCGTTGCGGTGCAGCGTCCGGAACAGCTCCTGCACGACCTCGCGGTGGTTCACCGTCGTGGTGCGGGTGTACAGGTCGTAGCAGCAGCCCAGTCCCTGCAGGTCCTCGGCGATGATCCGGTGGTACTTGTCCGCGGTCTCCCGCGGCGTCAGCCCCTCCTTCTCGGCCTGCACCTGGATCGCCGTCCCGTGCTCGTCGGTACCCGACACCATCAAGACGTCGTGACCCGCCATCCGCATGTAGCGGGAGAAGACATCCGAGGGGACACCGAAGCCGGACACGTGACCGATGTGCCGGGGGCCGTTGGCGTAGGGCCAGGCCACGGCGGTCAGGATGGAGGACGTCATGCTCCGGATCCTATCCGGCGGGCTCAGGCGCCGATGCCAGCAGACCGGTCGCGGATGGCCCCGATCGCCGCGGCTACGCTCCGGCCACCCCGCCGGGCAGCCTGCGTCCCAGGCGCCGGACGCGGGTCGCCCACCTGCTGATCCACCGGTCCTGCGACCTCCTTATCCGCCGCAGCCCGGTTTCCGCAGATCGCGGAATGGGCCGTACCATGGCAAGTGTGACCCCTGAGTTTCTGCTCTTGGCGCTCGTTGTCGTAACGGCCCTGGCCTTCGACTTCACCAACGGCTTCCA
>JAEZHJ010000044.1 GCA_023436925.1 Actinomycetes bacterium | reverse complement strand
CTCCGAGACCACCCGGGTGGTCTTCATCAACCGCGACGAGCCCCGGACGGCGCGGGTCCTGGTCCAGGCCCCCGATGCGCTGCGGGCCGGGCTGGAGCCCATGGCCGCCACCGGTGCCCGCCGCTTCGCCTACGTCGGTGGGCCGCGGTTGTCCTGGTCGGACCAGGAGCGGCTGACCACCACCCAGACCTTCGCCCGCGACCACGGGCTCGAGCTGCGGCTGTACCGGGTCGAATCGGGCACCCACCGGGAGGCTCGCGAGGTCGCGAAGTCGCTGGTGGCCGACCGGGTGGACGCGGTTGTGGCCTTCGACGACGTGATCGCCTACGCGGCTCTGGACAGCTGCCGGGCCGCCGGCGTGTCCATCCCGGACGACATCCAGTTCATCGGATGTGACGACGCGCTGCCGATCGAGACCACCCCGGCGCTGACCACCATCCGGCTGCGCGCCGCTGAGGCCGCGGAACGCGCGGTGCAGATCCTGCTCGACGGCACCGAGAGCACCCTGCCCGAGCAGCGGGTGGCCTTCCAGGGTGATCTGGTGCTGCGCGAAACCACCCGGCCCTAGCCGATCCGGGCCTTGAAGAAGGCCGGAGAAAAAACAAAGGTCTTTGGAAGAAAGCCGAGACGGTGACCCTGCCCCGGTGATATGCAAGTGCCATGACGACCGGACGGGGACGGGTCGACGGGCCGGCGGCCGATGCGCTGCTGAAGCTCGGCCGCTTCTTCACGCGGTGGGACGAGACCGAGGACGGTCGCGCGGTCTTCCGCGACGGGGGCCGCCAGGGCGACGTCTTCTACCGGGACCGATGGAGCCACGACAAGGTGGTTCGCTCCACCCACGGGGTGAACTGCACGGGCTCGTGCTCCTGGAAGGTGTACGTCAAGGACGGCATCATCACCTGGGAGTCGCAACAGACCGACTACCCGACCACCGGTCCGGACCGCCCCGAGTACGAGCCGCGCGGCTGCCCCCGCGGCGCAGCCTTCTCCTGGTACACCTACTCGCCGACCCGGGTGCGCTACCCGTACGCCCGGGCCGTCCTGGTCGAGGCTTACCGCGAGGCGAAGGCCAGGCTGGATGATCCCGTCCTCGCCTTCGCGGAGGTGGCCAACAACCCCGAGACGCGGCGCCGCTACCAGCAGGCCCGCGGCAAGGGCGGCCTGGTCCGGGTGTCGTGGAACGAGGCGATCGAGATCGCCGCCGCCTCCTACGTGAACACGATCAAGAACTACGGGCCGGACCGCTGCGTCTCGTTCTCCCCGATCCCGGCGATGTCGATGGTCTCCCACGCCATCGGCACCCGGTTCAACCACCTGATCGGTGGCGCGATGACCTCCTTCTACGACTGGTACGCCGACCTGCCGGTCGCCTCCCCGCAGGTCTTCGGCGACCAGACCGACGTCCCCGAGTCGGGCGACTGGTGGGACGCCACCTACCTGATGATGTGGGGCTCCAACGTCCCGGTCACCCGCACCCCCGACGCCCACTGGATGGCCGAGGTGCGCTACCGCGGCACCAAGGTCGTCACCGTGAGCCCCGACTACGCCGACAACGTGAAGTTCGCCGACGAGTGGCTGCCCGCCCAGGCGGGCACCGACGCCGCGCTGGCGATGGCGATGGGCCACGTCATCCTGAAGGAGAACTTCGTCGACCGGCAGGTGCCCTTCTTCAGCGATTACGTCTCGCGGTACACCGACCTGCCGATGCTGGTCACCCTGGTGGACCACCCCGACGGCCACGGGCTGACCGCCGCCAAGTTCCTCACCGCCGCCGACCTCGACCCCGACACCCTCGCCTTGGCGCAGCGCAGCCCGGCCGACGGCGAGGTCGACCCCGGCTTCCGGCCGCTGCTGTGGGACGCCGCCGCCGGGCACCCGGCGGTCCCCAACGGCACCATGGGCGACCGCTACAACGAGGCCGGCCAGGGCCGCTGGAACCTCGACCTCGGAGACCTGCAGCCAGCGCTCAGCCTGGCCGGCGTCGCCGGCGCGCAGCCGGTCGAGATCGCCCTGCCCTGCTTCGAGGACCCCCGCGGTGAGGGCACCATCCTGCGCCGCGGTGTCCCCGCGGTGAGGGTCGGTGACCACCTGGTCTGCACCGTGCTCGACCTGATGCTCGCCCAGTACGGCGTCGCCCGAGCCGGCCTGCCGGGGCAGTGGCCGACCGGCTACGACGACGCGACAACTCCCTACACGCCGGCCTGGCAGGCCGAGATCACCTCGGTCCCGGCGCAGGCCTGCCTGCGGATCGCGCGGGAGTTCGCCAAGAACTCCGAGGACTCCCAGGGCCGCACCATGATCATCATCGGGGCCGGGATCTGCCACTGGTTCCACGCCGACGTCACCTACCGCGCGATCATGGCGCTGCTGATGCTGACCGGCTGCATCGGACGCAACGGCGGCGGCTGGGCCCACTACGTCGGCCAGGAGAAGTGCCGGCCGATGACCGGCTGGTTCAACCTGGCCAATGCGCTGGACTGGTCGCGTCCGCCGCGCACCATGATCGGCACCGGCTACTGGTACATGCACACCGACCAGTGGCGCACCGACGGCTATTCGGCCGACCGGGTGAAGTCGCCGCTGTCCACCGGCCGGCTGGACGGGCTGCACACCGCCGATGCGATGGCGCTCTCGCAGCGCCTGGGCTGGATGCCGTTCTACCCCCAGTTCGACGCCAACCCGCTCGACCTGGCCGACCGGGCGAAGCAGGCGGTCGCCGACGGCGAGGCGGACTCGGTGGGGGAGTGGGTGGCCCGTCAGCTCAAGGAGGGCAAGCTGGCCTGCGCCCTGGAGGACATCGACGCCCCCGCCAACTGGCCCAGAACGATGGTGGTCTGGCGCTCGAACCTTTTCGGCTCCTCGGCCAAGGGCAATGAGTACTTCCTGAAGCACCTGCTGGGCACCGGCTCCAACCTGATGCCCAACAACCATGCGGCCGAGGCCCGTCCGGAGGTGGTGAGGTTCCGCGACGAGGCGCCCGAGGGAAAGCTCGACCTGCTGATCTCGGCCGACTTCCGGATGACCTCGACCACGCTGCTGTCCGACATCGTCTTCCCGGCCGCCACCTGGTACGAGAAGTACGACATCTCGAGCACCGACATGCACCCCTACGTGCACGCGTTCACCCCGGCGATCGACCCGCCCTGGGAGGCCAGGAGCGACTTCGAGTTCTTCACCCTGCTGGCCCGGGCGATCTCCACCCTGGCCGAGGGCCGCCTCGACACCCGCAGCGACCTGGTCGCCGTCCCGCTGCAGCACGACACCCCCGGCCAGGTCGCCCAGCCCGGCGGCACCGTCCCGGACTGGCGCGGCACCGACGTCCCCGCCGTCCCGGGCCGCAACCTGCCGGCGCTGATGGTGGTGGAGCGCGACTACACCGCGATCGCGGACCAGCTCGCCACCATCGGGCCGCTGGCCGACCGGCTCGGCTTCACCGTCAAGAACATCACCTACGACATGACCGGCCCGGTTTCCCGGCTCGGCAGGCTGCACGGCGTGATGGGCTCGGGAGCCGGCGCCGGACGACCGGCGATCGACACCGACGCCCGGTTCGCCGAGGCGATCCTGGCCTGCTCCGGCACCACCAACGGTGAGCTGGCCACCCAGGGGTTCACCGACCTGGAGGTGAAGACCGGCCAGCCGCTGGTCGACCTGTCCGAGGGCCAGGAGGAACGCCTGATCACCTTCGCCCAGACCCAGGCCGCGCCGCAGCCGGTGATCACCTCCCCGGAGTGGTCGGGTTCGGAGACCGGCGGACGGCGGTACGCCGCCTTCACCATCAACACCGAACGCCTCAAGCCGTGGCACACACTGTCCGGCCGGATGCACTTCTTCCTCGACCACGACTGGATGATCGACGCCGGCGAGCAGCTGCCCACCTTCCGGCCCCCGCTGGACATGACCCGCGCCTTCGGCGAGCCGGAACTCGGCCCCACCGGGGAGAAGGCGATCACGCTGCGCTACCTCACCGTCCACAACAAGTGGTCGATCCACTCGGAGTACCAGGACAACCTGCTGATGCTGAGCCTGGGCCGCGGCGGCCCCCAGGCCTGGCTGAGCGTCGCCGACGCCGCGTCCATCGGGGTCGCCGACAACGACTGGATCGAGCTGACCAATGCCAACGGTGTCTTCGTCGCCCGGGCGGTGGTGACCCACAAGCTGCCCGACGGCATCTGCTACGTCCAGCACGCCCAGGAGCGCACCATCGACGTGCCCAAGTCGGAGGCGACCGGCAAGCGGGGTGGCATCCACAACTCGGTCACCCGGATCCTGCTCAAGCCCACCCACCTGATCGGCGGCTACGCCCACCAGTCCTACGCCTTCAACTACCTCGGCCCGACCGGCGTGCAGCGCGACATCGTCTCGACGGTCCGCCGCCGCTCCCAGGAGGTGACCTACTGATGGCCCGCAAGCCCACCCGCGTGATGGCCCAGGTCGGCATGGTGATGAACCTCGACAAGTGCATCGGCTGCCACACCTGTTCGGTCACCTGCAAGCAGGCCTGGACCAACCGGGCCGGCACCGAGTACGTCTGGTTCAACAATGTCGAGACCCGCCCGGGGCTGGGCTACCCGCGGCGCTACGAGGACCAGGAGAAGTGGCGCGGCGGCTGGGTGCGGACCCCGTCCGGTGGGCTCAAGCTGCGCAGCGGTGGCCGGTTCGCCAAGCTCCTGAGCATCTTCGCCTCCCCGGTGCAGCCGGAGCTGTCCGACTACTACGAGCCGTGGACCTACGACTACCAGAACCTGATCTCGGCGCCGCTGGGGGACGACTTCCCGGTGGCCCGTCCCAAGTCACTGATCACCGGCGAGGACACCGCGATCACCTGGTCGGCCAACTGGGACGACTCCCTCGGCGGGGTGCACGCCACCGGGGACACCGATCCGATGGTGGAGCAGCTTCGGGCCCGGGCCAATGAGCAGATCCGGTTCGAGTACGAGAAGAGCTTCATGTTCTTCCTGCCCCGGATCTGCGAGCACTGCCTCAACCCGTCCTGCATGGCGTCCTGCCCCTCCGGTGCGATCTACAAGCGGGCCGAGGACGGGATCGTGCTGGTCGATCAGGACCGCTGCCGCGGCTGGCGGCAATGCATCACCGGTTGTCCCTACAAGAAGATGTACTTCAACCACCGTTCCGGCAAGGCCGAGAAGTGCACCTTCTGCTACCCGCGGATCGAGGTGGGACTGCCGACCGTCTGCTCGGAGACCTGCGTCGGACGGCTGCGCTACCTCGGCCTGGTCCTCTACGACCCGGACGCGGTCACGCAGGCGGCCTCGGTGCCCGACGACGAGCTGTACGAAGCGCAGCTCGACCTGCTGCTCGATCCCCGCGACCCCGAGGTGGTCGCGCTGGCCAGGGCAGGCGGGATGCCGGACGACTGGATCGCTGCCGCGCAGCGGTCCCCGATCTACGCGCTGATCAAGCACTTCAAGGTTGCCCTGCCGCTGCATCCGGAGTACCGGACGCTGCCGATGGTCTGGTACATCCCGCCGCTGTCGCCGGTGATCGACCTGCTGCGCGACCAGGGCCACGACGCCGAGGCGGCCGGAAACCTGTTCGGCGCCATCGACGCGCTGCGGATCCCGGTCGGCTACCTGGCCGAGCTGTTCACGGCCGGGGATACCGGGATCGTCACCGACGTGCTGCAGAAGCTGGCCGCGATGAGGTCCTACATGCGCGGGGTCACCCTGGGCACCGGACGCGACGCCGAACTGGCCGCGGCCGTCGGGATGACCCCGGAGGCGATCGAGCAGCTCTACCGGCTGCTGGCGATCGCCAAGTACTCCGACCGCTACGTCATCCCGACCGCCCACCGCGAGGAAGCGCACAACCTGGAAGAACTGGCCTGCTCGCTCGACTACGAGGGCGGGCCGGGGATGTACGAGTCCGGACCCTTCGGGGAGGCCTCGGGCCGGCCGGTCCCGGTCGCGATCGAGACCTACACCGCGCTGAAGCAGCGCCAGCAGGCCGAGGCGGCCGCCTCCCAGTCCGCCCTGGCCAACCGGGCCGGGATGTTGAACTGGGACGCCAACGAGGACACCCCATGACCCCGCTGGGCGGGCGTGCCCATCGCCATCAAGAGGCCAACCGGGCCGACCTGGTCTGCCAGGCGGCGGCGCTGTGCCTGTCCTATCCGGACGCCGGCCTGCTGGAGCGGCTCGACCTGATCGAGCAGGCACTGGCCGACCTGCCCGCCGCGGCACAGTTCGCCCCTGTCCTGGCCCACCTGCGGGGCCGTCCGCTGTTCGAGTTGCAGTCCTTCCACATCCAGGAGTTCGACCTCTCCCGCAAGCACGCGCTGCACCTGTCCTACTGGACAGACGGTGACACCCGGCGGCGCGGCGAGGTGTTGGCGCAGGTGAAGGCGGTCTACCGGGAGTCCGGCCTGCTGGTCGACACCGGCGGCGAACTGCCCGACTACCTGCCGATGGTGCTCGAGTTCGTCGTGGCCGACCCTGACCGCGGAATCGCCGTCCTGCAGCGCTTCCGGGCCAGCCTGGAACTGATCCGGCTCGGCCTGGCCAAGGACCGGCTGCCCCACGCCGGGGTCCTGGCCGCGATCTGCGACCTGCTGCCGGGGGAGTCGCCCCAGACCCTGGCCCAGGTTCAGGCCCGCTACGGCCAGGCGCAGCCGGTGGAGTTCGTGGGGCTGAACGACGTCGCGCTGCCGTCGGCGGCAGCGGTGGGTCCCGAACCTGTGAGGAGCCGAGGATGACCCCGCTCGACATCCTGCTGTGGGGCGTCGTGCCCTACCTGGTGGCCCTCACCCTGATCGCGGGGCTGGTGTGGCGCTACCGCTACGACCAGTTCGGCTGGACCACCAGGTCGTCCCAGCTCTACGAGTCACGGCTGCTGCGGGTGGGCTCCCCGCTGTTCCACTTCGGGCTGCTGGTCGTGCTGGGTGGCCACCTGGTCGGCCTGCTGATCCCGGAGGACTTCACCAACCGGTTCATGACGCCGCAGGTCTACCACGTCGTCGCGCTCACGGCGGGGACCGCGGCCGGGATCGCCACCCTGATCGGGATCGCGCTGCTGATCTACCGGCGGCGCGCCACCGGGCCGGTCTTCCTGGCCACCACCCGCAACGACAAGCTGATGTACGCAGTCCTGGTCGCGGTGATCCTCTTCGGCCTGGTGGCGACGCTCACCGGCGACCAGACCCCGGCCGGCGAGCACCACAACTACCGCGAGACCGTCTCGGTGTGGTTCCGTTCGCTGCTCATCCTGCAGCCCGACATCGCCGCGATGGCTCAGGCGACCTGGCAGTTCAAGGTGCACATCCTGATCGGGCTGGCGCTGTTCGCGCTGGTGCCGTTCAGCCGGCTGGTGCACGCCTTCACGGTGCCGCTGCACTACCTGTTCCGGCCCTACGTGGTCTACCGCAGCCGGGACGCCGTCCCCCCCGCCCCGTCGCGGGGCCGGGTCCGGGGCTGGGACCCGGTGGGCACGCCGGACCGGGAGCGGGACCCGCGATGAGCGAGCCGAACCGCCCCGAGCTGACCGGTCAGCTCGGCCAGGTGCTGCTGGCCACCGTCGCGTCCGCCACCGGCTTCTGGGCGTGGATGTCGATCGCCCCGCTGCAGAAGACCTACGCCGTCTCGATGGGGCTCGACGAGGGCCAGACCTCGCTGATGCTGGCCACCCCTGTCCTGGTCGGGGCGCTCGGCCGGGTCCTGGTCGGGGCCCTGACCGACCGGCTGGGTGGACGCCGGATGTTCGCGCTGGTGCTGCTCGGCGCGATGCCCGCCGTGCTGCTGGTGGCGTTGGCCGGCACCCTGCAGCTGTTCTGGCTGCTGATCGTGGCCGGCTTCTACCTCGGTGTGGCCGGGACGATCTTCGCGGTCGGGATCCCGTTCTCCAGCGCCTGGTACCGGCCCGAGCAGCGCGGCTTCGCCAACGGCGTCTTCGGGATGGGGATGATCGGCACCGCTGTGTCGGCCTTCCTCACCCCGCGGCTGGCCGAGTCGATCGGCTACCTCAACACCCACTTCCTGATCGCCGGCGTCATGGTGGTGATGGCGGCGGTGGTCTGGTTCTTCCTCAAGGAGTCGCCGGCCTGGCAGCCGAACCCCCACCCCGTGATGCCCCGGGTGATGGACGCCCTGCGGCTGCCGATCACCTGGCAGATGTCCTTCCTCTACGCGATAGTGTTCGGCGGCTTCGTCGCCTTCTCCACCTTCCTGCCCAAGTACCTGACGACGATCTACCCCACCCAGGTCGACCAGGTGGGGGCGGGTGCCCGGATGGGCAGCTTCGTGATAGCGGCGGTGATCGCCCGTCCGATCGGCGGGGTGCTCGCCGACCGGCTGGGCGCAAAGCTGATCACCGTCATCTCGCTGGCCGGGGTCGCGGCGCTGGCCTGGGTGGTGAGCCTGGAGCCCCCGGAGGGGATCGTGACCGGCCTGGCCTTCCTCGGGATGGCCGCCGCGCTGGGGATCGGGATGGGCGCGGTCTTCGGCTGGGTCCCGCGGCTGGCCCCGCCGGACAAGGTCGGTTCGGTCAGCGGCGTGGTCGCGGCCGCCGGTGGCCTGGGCGGGTACTTCCCGCCGCTGGTGATGGGCGCCACCTACAACCCGGTCACCAACTCCTATTCGCTGGGCCTGTGGCTGCTGGTGATCACCGCCCTGGCTGCGTTGGTGCTGACCCTGCTGCTCGAGCGCAACCGGTCCGCCGTCCGGTCCTCGGCGCCGGCCCCGTAAGCGCGGCGCCGATGACCCATGAACCGGGCCTCGGGCAGGGGCGTCACCCCGCCCGCGCGCCAGCGGACGCCGCTCCCGGGCGGGCGGGCCGGGTCGGCCCGCGGGCGGCCGTGATCACGGTCTCCGACGAGGTCGCCGCGGGCGCCGAGGACCGCGGCGGGCTGCTGGCCCTGGACCTGCTGGCGGCAGCCGGCCTGCCCGCCCAACGGGTGGTCGTCCCGGACCAGCCGGACCGGATCCGGGCTGCGATCAGGACGGCGATCACCGAGGGCTGCCGCTTCGTGCTGACCTGCGGTGGCACCGGGATCGGACCCACCGACCACACCGCCGACGTGATCCGCGGCCTGATCGCCTTCGATCTCCCCGGCATCGCCGAGGAGATCCGGCGCCGCGGCGCCGCCCAGACCCCGCTCGCGCTGGTCTCGCGCCAGGTCGCCGGCGCGATCCTCGGCCCGGGACACCCGCCGGTCTTCGTCCTGGCCGCTCCGGGCTCGCGCGGCGGCGTCCGCGACGCCCTGGCCGTGGTCGTCGACCTCGTGCCCTATGTGCTGGACCAACTCGACGGTGCCGGGCATGGCTGACCGCACCCGGGGAAGGTTCCCGGCACCCCCGCACGCCCACCTCAGCACCATCCACCCGACCCGAAGGAGTCAGTATGACCACCACGGCAGCCTTCTCGAGCCTGCCCGACCTGCCCGGCCTGATCGAGGTGCAGACCGAGTCCACGGTCTCCCGGACCGTGCTGCGGGCCGCCGGCGTGCGGGTCGTCCTGTTCGCCTTCGACACCGGCCAGGAGCTCACCGAGCACACCGCCGCGATGCCGGTGTTGCTGCAGGTGCTCTCGGGACGACTCGGCATCACCGCCGACGGGCGCACCGAGGACCTCGTCCCGGGCGGTCTGATGCACCTGGAGACCCGGACGCCCCACGCGGTCTACGCCCACGAGCCGTCCACGCTGATGCTGACGATGCTCGACCCGCGGTGACGGCTCAGGCCCGGGCGGGCGGCCGTCCTGGCGGACTCGGCGGCTAGAGTCGCGGCAAGGAGAGGCCGGCCCACCCCCGAAGGCCGGCCCGCTGCAGGACCGAGGAGGGTGCCGGTGGCCAGCGACACGCCCCCGCAGGTGCAGGGCCTGGTGGTCTACCAGGTGTTCCCCCGCAACCACGGACCCAA
>JAEZHJ010000028.1 GCA_023436925.1 Actinomycetes bacterium | reverse complement strand
CGATCCGGGTGGCCAATATCGGCGACCGGGACGGCGTCGAGGTGGTGCAGCTGTACCTGCACGACCCGTACGCCTCGGTGGTGCGTCCGGTGCAGCGGCTGATCGGGTTCGCCCGGGTGCCGCTGGCGGCCGGTGCCGCCGCGCGGGTGAGCTTCGAGGTCCATCCGGACCTGACGAGCTTCACCGGCGTCGACGGCCGCCGGATCGTCGAGCCGGGCGCGATCGAACTCGGCTTCGGCTGGTCGAGCGGGGAGATTGTCGAGGCGGTGCCCGTCGAGCTGACGGGCCCGGTTCGCGTGGTTGACCACACCCGGCGGTTGCACCCGGGCGTGGAGGTGACTCCGGACTGAGAGCTCAGCGCTGTGGGGGCGCTGTGCTCTCCCTGACCACGAGGTGAGTGGCCAGGTCGAGACGGGGGGTGGTGGATGGGCGCTGTTTGGCCATCTGGATGACGATCCGGGCGGCCTCGGCGCCCATCCTTCGTAGTGGCTGGTGGACGGTCGTCAGCCGGGGGCTGACCCATTCCGACACCTTGATGTCGTCGTAGCCGACCACGGACAGCTCCTCGGGGATCCGCAGCCCCAGGCTGCGGGCAGCCTCGTAGACCCCGAGCGCCTGCAGGTCGCTGCCGGCGAAGATCGCGGTGGGCGGCTCGGACTCGCTGAGCAGGTCGAGGGCGTGCCGGCGTCCGCCGTCGACGTGGAAGTCACCGAACCGGATCCAGTCCTGGCGGATCTCGAGTCCGGCGGCGTTCATCGCCGTGCGATAGCCGTCCACCCGGGCCAGCGAGCACATCATGTCCTCCGGCCCCGTGATCGCAGCGATCCGGCGGTGGCCGAGCTCGATCAGGTGTCGGGTGGCCTGCAGACCACCCGACCAGTTCGCCGACCCGACCGAGGGCACCTCGGGCGAGGGGTCTCCGGCGGGGTCGATGATGATGAACGGCACCGACCTGGCCTCGAGCTGGGCACGGTAGTGCGGTGCCAGGTCGGAGAAGACCAGCACCACCCCCACCGGACGCCGTCGCATCGCGCCCTCGATCCAGTCGGCGTCGGGCGAGTGCCGGGTGCCGCTGGCGGTCAGCACCACCGAGAGCCCGTTGTTGCGGGCGACGCGCTCGACGCCGGCGATGACCTCCATCGACCAGTTGTCCTGCAGCTCGTGGAAGACCAACTCGAGCAGTTCGCCGCGCGAACGCGCGGTTCCCGACCGGCGTTCGTAGCCCCGCTCGGCCAGCAAGGCCTCCACGCGCTCCCTGGTGGCCGCGGACACGTCTGGTCGACCGTTGAGGACCTTGGAGATCGTGGCCAGGGAGAGACCGGCTTCCTCGGCGACCAACGCCAACGTCACCCGGTCGCCGGCGCTGCTTCGCTTCGACACGGCACGAGCATATTCGAAACTATCGAGACCGATTTCATCTCCCCGGCGGGTATCAATCAGATATCGATCCGTGCCCCGGTGGGGAACGTTATCGACAACGATTTCTACCCGAGTAGGCTGCCGCTGTGGAGACTTCGCGCCGGGTGACGATCACCGATGTCGCGCGCGCTGCGGGCGTGTCGGTGGCGACCGTGTCGAAGGTCATCAACGACCGTTACGGAGTCGCCAGCGCGACCGCCGACCGGGTGCGCGAGGTGATCGAGCAGCTCGGCTACGAGTCCAGCCTGGTCGCCCGGAGCCTGCGCTCCCACCGCACCGGCGTGATCGGCATCCTGGTCGCCGAGTTCGAGCCGTTCAGCACCGAACTGCTCAAGGGTCTCTCCCACGCCGCCCGGGACAGCGGCTACCAGTTGCTGGCGTACTCCGGCGGCGGCAACCCGGAGTCCTTCGTCGGCTGGGAGCGCCGCTCCCTGTCCCGGCTGAGCGGCACGCTGATCGACGGGGCCGTCCTGGTCACTCCGACCACCGTGGACGGCGGCTACCGGATCCCGGTGGTCGCCATCGACCCGCACACCGGCCCCAGCGGCCTGCCCACCGTCCACTCCGACAACCTGGCCGGCGCCGACGCAGCGGTGCACCACCTGATCGAACTGGGACACCGGCGGATCGGCTTCCTCGGTGGACGCGACGACCTCGAGTCCGCCCGGCGCCGCGAGGCGGGGTTCCGCCGCACCATGGCGGCGGCCGGCCTGCCGGTCGACCCCGACCTGATCCGTAGCGGCGGGTTCCGGATGGAGACCAGCGACACCCCGGCCCGGGAACTGCTGGACCGGCCGGACCGGCCGACGGCCATCTTCGCCGCCAACGACCTGATGGCGATCCGCACCATGCAGGTGGCGCGCACCCTCGGCCTGCGGGTGCCCGAGGACCTCTCGGTGATCGGCTTCGACAACATCCCCGAGGCGGCGATGGCCACGCCGGCGCTGACCACCATCGCCCAGCCGCTGCGCTCGCTGGGGCAGACCGCCATGCAGGTGCTGCTGGCGATGCTGCGCGGCGAGGAGATCGTCCAGTGGCACGTGCAACTCGCCACCGAGCTCGTCCTGCGCTCCTCGACCGGTCCGGTGCCTCAGCCCACCGGGACGTAACCCACTCGCGCGACCAGGTCCTGGCCTTCGGCGCTGAGCAGCCAGTCGGCCAGCGCGGCCAGTCCGTCCGGCATCGCGCGGGTGGTGGCCAGGTTGAGGTCGACCGTGAACGGATAGCTGCCGTCCGCGATGTGCTCGGGAGTCGGCGCGACCCCGTCCACGGCCAGCAGCTTGATCCCCGGATTGCCGTTCATCTCGGTGGCGTACCAGCGGAAGGAGTAGCCCAGCGCCCCGGACAGGTTGCGGTAGTCGGCGACCTGGTTGATCACCCCGCCCATCATCGCCTGCACCTCCTCCTCGAGGGGCTCGGCCATCGCGACCTCCCCCATCACCTCCGCGAGCATCGCGGTCTGGCTGCCGGAACCCTCGGGCCGCTGGAAGGGCAGGATCTCCTCGTCACGCCCGCCGACCTGCTTCCAGTTGGTGATCTGGCGGGTGTAGATCGCCCGGATCTGTTCCGAGGTGAGTCCATCGACCGGGTTGTCCTGGTTGACGAAGAAGACGAAGGCGTCGCGGGCGATCGGGAGGAGGTCGAGCTCTCCGCCGGTGGCCTCGATCCGCGCGCGTTGCTCCGCGGAGGGCTGCAGGACGAAGATCCCGTCCACCTCCCCGGCGGCCAGCCTCTCGTAGGCCTGCGAGGTGCGGCTGCAGGCCAGGTGCTCGTCGGAGAACCGCTGCACCCGCTCGTCGTCCCAGTCGGACGGCAGGACGTAGGTGGCCTGGGCGGCCGCCGCGTAGAGCGGGTACAGCGCGGTGGCGCCGTCCAGGGTCGGGAAGCCCTCGGCCAGTTGCAGGGACGGAGCCTCGTCGAGGCGGACGAGGCGCTGCCCGGCGCCGGACAGGAACGGCTGGTACTCCCACAGGTCGACCTCGTCAGAGACCTGCGGGGTCTGCTCCCACTGGTAGGTCCGCCACTCCCGCGCGCCCACGACGCCGGCGGTCGCTCCGGCCATCACCAGGCTGGCGGCAACCAGGACGGCCAGCCCGCGGCGTCCGGTCGGCGGGCGGCGCCGGGCTCCGATCAGGAAGCCGCCCAGGCTGCCGAGCAGGGCAGCGACCAGGACGGCGGGCAGCATGGCCGGTTCGCCATAGAGCGTGGCGAGGATCGTGACCACCAGCCAGGGCGCATCGGCGAAGCCTGCGACGGTCAGGGCGTCTGAATGGCGTCCGGTGACCAGGAAGGTGGCCAGCCAGACGGCGACGAAGAAGGCCGGCACGGCCAGCACCGGCAGCAGCGCGCGCGTCCAGTCGTCCGGGCGTTCCCGGTGCCGGGCCCAGCCGAAGGCGACCAGTCCCGCGACCGTGAACGCGATCCCGGCGGGCACCACGAACCGGTCCACCACCGGGCCCGCGTCCAGCCCCGACAGGACCCAGATGTGAACCACCAGCGTCACCACCGACGCCAGCACCGGTACCAGCAGGAACCCCGCCAGCACCGACTTCAGTTGGTACCTGCCCGTCGCGCTCACCGTGACCTCCCTGGGCGCGAGCCTAGGGTGCGCGGCCCCGCCCCGGGCCGGTTTCAGCGATCCCCCGGGGAAGCCTCAGGGTCAGCCCCTGGGGCGCGCTTCAGTCCGTCCAGCTCCAGACGGCGGCGGCGCTCTCACGCAGGAAGCTCGACGGCCACAGGTACCAGCGGGTGTCGGTGTGCAGGTGGTGCGCGTCCAGCCCGGCCCGGCTGGCCGCCCGGGAGGCACGCCACACGTGGTACTCGTTGGTCACGAACGCGATCCGGTAGCCGGACGGCAGCTGCTGGTCGAGCAGCTGCTTGGCGAAGCTGAAGTTCTCCGCTGTGGAGGTCGAGCGGTCCTCGACCAGGATCGACCGGGCCGGCACCCCGTGCTCGACCAGGTAGTCCCGGGCCGCGACCGCCTCGGGCAGGTCCTCCTGCGGGCCCTGGCCACCGGTCACCACGATCACTGCGTCCGGGTTCCGTTCGTGGTACTCGACGGCCAGGTCGAGGCGTTGGGCCAGCGACGGAGACACCGTGCCGCCGTGCACCGCGGCACCGAGCACCACCAGGGCGTCCTCGCGGTAGTCGGCGTCATCGGCCATGCCGAAGCCGGCCAGGAAGATCGACACGATGAACAACACCGCGGCCAACAGGATCGCCGGCAGGCTCACCCACCGCGAACTGGACAGCCGCTGCCACGCGCCGAAGGCGATCAGCAGGCCCGCCAGGACGAGCTGCATCACCACTCCGGCGTTCAGATTGGACGTCACAGCCAGCCACACGGCGTTGGCCGTCAGCCCCGCCCCGATCAGGACGAGAATCCCCCTCCACACCATCTCGCTCCGTCCCCCACGTCACGCGTCGATGATGGACGTCATCCTAGGGACCTGGACGCCTGCGCGGGAGGTGTTCCCGCCCGAACTTTCAGCCCTGGGCCAGAGCGGGCAGCACCGGCTCTACAGCCCCCGCGGAAGCCTCCTCGGCCTCCTGACGCAGCAACGCCCGGCGACGCAGGAACCACGACGGCAAAACCGGTAGCAGGGCCCCGATCCAGGCCAGCGGAGCGGCCAGCGCGGCACCGAGGAAGCCGAGGGGGGCGACCAGCACCAGGCCGGCGCCGGCGCGGAGCGCGAGCTCCATGAACCCGGCAACGGTGGGGACGGCCGTGGCCCCGAGCCCCTGGATCGCGTTGCGGAGCACGAACAAGGTGGCGAGGATCGGGTACAGCAGCCCCTGCACGAGCAGGTACTCGTGGGCGAGCTCGACGACGGTCCTCTCGCCCGGGCCGACGAAGATGCCGACGATCTGCTCGCCGAAGGCGATGATCGCCACGCCGAGGCCCAGCGCCAGCACCCAGGTCAGCACGGTGGTGTGGAACACCCCGACCCGGATCCGGGCCCACTGCCCCGCGCCCCGATTCTGGGCGACGTAGGTGCTCAGCGCGATCCCGAACGAGCTGAGCGGCGCCACCGCCACCTGGTCGACCCGCATCGCCGCAGTCATCGCCGCGACCGCGTCCGGGCCAAGGCCGTTGACGGCCGCCTGGAGGATGACCGCACCGATCGCGATCACCGACATCTGCAGGCCCATGGTCAGGCCAGGCCCGATCGATTCGGCAACCTCGCCCGGCAGCGGGGTCCAGTCGCCGCGGCGCAGGTGCAGTTGCGGCATGCGGCGCACCACCAGCCACACGCACAGCAGCACCGAGATGAACTGGGCCAGCATGGTCGCCCAGGCGGCGCCCGCGACCCCCATGTCGAACGGCCCGACGAAGAGCACGACCAGTCCCGCGTTGAGCAGGCAGGAGATGACCAGGAAGACCAGCGGCGTCCGGCTGTCGCCCAGCGCACGAATCACGGCGGCCAGGAAGTTGAAGGCCATGACCACCGGGACACCCAGGCAGCTGATCTTCAAGAAGGTGGTCGCGTCGGCCAGGAGTTCCGGCGGGGTCTGCATCAACTCGAGCACCCACCGTGCGCCGAGTGTCCCGATCAGGGTGAGCAGGACGGCGACCGCAGCGGCCACCCGGACGCCGATCGCGACGTGGCGCCGCATCGCGGGCAGGTCGCCGGCCCCGAAGGCGCGGGCCACCGGGATGGCCAGGCCGGCGGCCAGGCCGAAGGTGAAGCCGAGCAGCAGGAAGGTCAGCGACCCTGTGGAGCCGACCGCCCCGAGCGCGTCGACCCCGACCATCCGGCCGACCACGGCGGCGTCGGTGAACTGGTAGAACTGCTGGAAGAGGTTGCCGATCAGCAGCGGCAGCGTGAAGAGCACGATCACGCGCGTGGGTCGTCCGACCGTCAGGTTCCCGGGCATCGCTGGTCCTTCGGGCCTCGGCCCGAGGTAGATGGGTGGTTCGTCTCGCTCCAGCGGTGGGGTGACCAACAGACAGCGGGCAGCGCACCAGCGTATCGCGTCCGGACTCCGTTGTCTGACCGACGGACCGGCTTGGGTCAGGCGTCAGCTGAAGCGGCTCGCCGCTCGGGAGTCTTTCCGGGACTGCGTGCGTTGAGGGGGCAGCGTCCCGCACGGCCACAGGAGACCGACATGACCGAGCCCGTCATCACCGACAACCGCAGTGCCAACCGTTTCGAGGCGCACCTGGACGGTCGCCTCGCCGGCTACGCCGAGTACCAGCTCACCGATCAGCTGATGGTGTTCACCCACACCGAGGTAGACCCTGCCTTCGAGGGCCGCGGGGTTGGTTCCGCCATTGCCCGCTCCGCGCTGGACGCACTGGCCGCCGACGGCAGCCGCAAGGCGCTGGCGGTGTGCCCCTTCATCAAGGGCTGGATCGAGCGCCACCCGGAGTACCTGGGTGTCACCTACGGCGCCCGCCCGTCGCGCGCCGACTGAGCAGTTGGACGGCAGCCCTGAGGCGCCGAACCCTGCCCCTCCGACTGCTCTGGGGATGTGTCAAACCGCGGCGTAACGTTGAAACAGGACACCATCCCAACGGAGGCCATAGATGTGCACCGGAGCCAACTACACCACCAAAGATCATTACTTCGGCCGGAACCTTGACCTGGAGTTCTCCTACAACGAGACCGTGACGGTCACGCCGCGGAACTTCCCGTTCACCTTCCGCAAGCTGCCGACGATGGACACCCACCACGCGATCATCGGCATGGCGACCGTGGTCGACAACTACCCCCTCTACTACGACGCGACCAACGAGAAGGGGCTCAGCATGGCCGGGCTCAACTTCCCGGACAATTGCGACTACAAGCCCGAGGCCGAGGGCAAGACCAACGTCACCCCGTTCGAGTTCATCCCCTGGGTGCTCGGCCAGTTCGAGACCGTCGCGCAGGTGAAGGCTGCGCTGGAGTCGGTGAGCCTGGTCAACATCTCGTTCAGTGAGGCCTTCCCGCTCTCCCCGTTGCACTGGATGATCTCGGACCGCAACGAGTCGATCACCGTGGAGAGCGTCAAGGAAGGGCTGATGGTGTACGACAACCCCGTCGGCGTCCTCACCAACAACCCGCAGTGGCCGATTCAGTTCTTCGGGCTCAACAACTACATGAACGTGTCGACCCAGCCGCCCCAGCCGAACTTCTCCGACAAGGTGCCGTTCGAGGTCTACAGCCGCGGCATGGGCGGGTTCGGGCTGCCCGGCGACCTGTCCTCGTCCTCGCGGTTCGTGAAGGCCGTCTTCACCAAACTCAACTCGATCTCGGGTGATTCGGAGTCGGAGTCGGTCAGCCAGTTCCTCCAGATTCTCGGCTCGGTGGCCCAGCAGCGCGGGCTGGTCGAGGTCTCCCCCGGCAAGTTCGAGTACACGATCTACTCCTCGTGCTGCAACACCGACAAGGGGATTTACTACTACACGACCTACGAGAACAGCCAGGTCACCGGGGTCGACATGCACAAGGAGGATCTGGACGGCAGCTCGCTGGCCCTCTACCCCCTGGTCAAGGGCCAACAGTTCAACATGCAGAACTGAGCCGGACAGTAGCGCCGCAGGCCGGGTTTCGGTGGCCGGGCAGACTGGGGAGATGAACGACCCGATCTGCCCCGGTGGAGCGTCGCGATGATCGACCTCCAGCGAAGCCTCGGCCTGCTGCTGCGCGAGCGCGTTGCCGGCAGCGACGCCGCCGAGCGGGCGGTGGAGATCTGGGGCAAGCCGGGGCCGCGATGGTTCACCACCGCCGACCCGATCTGGCGCGTCCACGCCGACGCGTCGATGTTTGTGGGCGGCCTGACCGCGCTGCTGCTGCAGTCGCTGCACCCGGC
>JAEZHJ010000007.1 GCA_023436925.1 Actinomycetes bacterium | reverse complement strand
ATCGGCAGGTGCTTCAGCGCGGCGGCGTGGAAGACCACGTCCGGACGGTGGGTCTCGAACACCCGTCGCAGCGCCTCGTGGTCGCGGATGCTGCACAGCACCATGTCGTCGGTGTCCAGCAGGCCCGCCCCGTACAGCGCCAGCTGGACGGCGTGCAACGCGGACTCGTCGCGGTCCAGCAGCACGAGCTTGGACGGCTTCAGGTCGCGCACCTGACGGGCGAGCTCGGAGCCGATCGAGCCGCCGGCACCGGTCACCATCACGACGTGGTCCGTGACGTAGTCCGAGATGGCCGCCAGGTCGGTCTGGATGGGTCGCCGTCCCAGCAGGTCGGTGACGTTGAACTCGCGCAGCTGGGCCAGATCCACCCGACCGCCGATCAGCTCTCGCACCGACGGCACCACCACGAGCTTCAGGCCGGCGTCGCGGCAGCGGTCGGAGAGCTGCTGCATCAGGGTCGGCGTCGGGCTCGAGATGGCGAGGATGACCAGCTCGGCACCATGCGCCCGAGCCACGTCGACCACGTCCGGCCCCCGGCCCAGCACGCGGTAGCCGCGCACGCGGAGGAATCGCTTGCCCGGGTCGTCGTCGACGAAACCGATGATCCGGTAGTGGGGTTCATCAGCGCTGTCCACCAGCTTGGCGACCTGGTGACCGGCGTCGCCGGCGCCGTACACGACGGCCGGAATCGCACCCGCCAGCCCGCCGCGGCGCAGTTCCTTGCTGAACAGCACCCGGAACAGCCACCGGCCGAAAGCCATCAGGGTGAACGCGAGCGCGGGAATGCCCAGCGCAAAGCTGCGCGGGAACGGGGTCGGGCTCACCAACAACGGGAGGCCGACGACCACCGCAATGATGACCAGCGCGATCGCCAACTGGGTCACTTCGGCGAAACTCCCGACGCGGCTACGCCCGAGATAAATCTGGGTGACCAGTCCGGCGATCACCTGCAGGGTGGCCGCAACGGTGGTGTACAGCACGCCGCTGGCCCAGTACACCTCGCTCAGCGGCGCACCCGTCCGCATCGCGGCGAACAACAGGAACGCGACCACCCAGCAGGCGACATCCCAGCCGACCATGATCAGTCGGCGGACCGTCACCGGCAGCGGAATCGGACCTACGGGTTGGATTCCACGCAACCCGCCGCCGGGCAGCGGTCGGGCTCTGTTGTTCGTCGTCATGATCCTCAGTTGGGGGCGATACGGAGAGGACAACTCTTCGATTCGTCATGGACAAGTCGTGCGGCTGTTCGACTACCGTGCCACATGGGAGAGCGCCAGTCACAACTCCGCGCAGAGAATGGACGCATTCGGACGGTTTCGAAAATCAGACGACAAGACCGGCCCCGGAATCGTTGCGCAGGACGGAGGAAATCCGCGCCAATCCCGGGCCGTGTCCAGAGCCAGGAGTCCATGGCTGCCACCCCTGAACTGGTCCGCCCGGGCCGGCTTCACATCGGCTGGTACCGTTTAGCCGTGCACAAGCCCGCGAACGTCGCCGCAGCGGTTCGACGCGCCTTCTCGTGCCTGTGTTGTTGTTGCTGATCGCCGCCGACAACACCATCCCTGCCGCTCCTGCCTGATCGCGAGCGTGCCCCAGCCTCACCCCGAGTGCCCCGCTGTTCCTCCGGCCATCTCTTCGGAAAGATCACGATGACTGACGCTTCTCCCGCCACCACCCGCGTCGACCCGCGCGGGCCCCGCTTCGCCGCCGGGATCACCGCGGTGATCCTGGTCCTCGCCCTGTTGCTCGGCCCCACCGCGGGGCTGCCGCTGCTCGTCGTCCAGTTGCTCGCCTTCGCCGCCGGCGCGCTCCGGCTGGACTACCAGCCCTGGGGACTCGCCTTCCGGTACCTGGTGCGGCCGCGGCTGGCGCCGCCCGCCGAGCTCGAGGAGGCGGCGCCGCCCCGGTTCGCCCAGCTCGTCGGCCTGCTGTTCGCCGTCACCGGGGTGCTCGGGGCGCTGCTCGGCAGCGCGACCGTCTTCTATGTCGCGGCCGGCTTCGCGCTGGTCGCCTCCCTGCTCAACGCGGTCTTCGACTTCTGCCTTGGCTGCGAGATCTTCCTGCTCGGCCGGCGTCTGCTGGCCCGCCGGCCGGCGGCGGAGACGACCCGATGACCGGCCTGATCGTGGTCCTGGCCGCGGTCGCGGTCGCAGCAGCCTTCGGGCTGTACCGGCGGGCCACCGACGGACGGGTCCGCGCCGCCAGGGACGAGGCCCGGCTCGCCAGCGAGGACCTGGGCGACGAGCTCGGCCGGGCGGCGACCTTCGTCCAGTTCTCCTCCGCCGTGTGTGCACCCTGCCGTGCCACCCGGACGCTCCTCACCGAACTGGTGGCGTCCGAGCCGGAACTGCGCCACATCGAGATCGACGCCGAGCAGCGGCTCGACCTGGTCGAGCGGTTCGGTGTCGTCCGGACGCCGACCGTCCTGCTGCTGGACGGCACCGGCACGGTGCGCCGACGGATCACCGGCGCACCCCGCAAGCCTGAGGTGCTGGACGCGCTGGCAAGCCTGCAGGCCGCCTGACCGGGGCGGGTCAGCGACCTTGGCCGTTGAGCAGGGTCGACCACCAGTCGCGGCTGAACCGCGGGGCGGCGAACGGGCTGCTCAGCGGGTCGGCCAGGTGCTCGATCACCCGGCACGATGTGGCCACCACGAGGTGGCGGCGGCCCTGCGCGGCCAGCACGAACAGCCGCTGCCGTGCCGTCACGGCGCCGATCGCCGCTTCGAGGCGGGCGTGGTCCTCGGGCTCGGCCGCCACCAGGACGGGCTCGGTCAACCGGCTCGGGCAGGCCAGGTAGGTGACCTTGTCGAAGATCAGGTCGAGATTGGTCTGGTGGCCGGCGTCCATCGGGCTGCGGAACAGCACGCTGCCATGGCCGACGTCGTACTCCCACACCTGGAAGCTGCGCCCGGCCAGCGGCTCGCTGGACGGGGGCTCGCCGGCTGCCTCCGGTTCGGCGGTGACCACCCCGTCCGGGCTCACCCACGCGCCGACCCCGCCGGTCCACGCCGCATCGGCGGCATCCACCAGGGCCCAGGCCTCCTCCACCCCGATCAGAGTGTCGATCCGGGTCGCCGGGGTCGTCGTGGTCGCCGTCCAGCCGGACGGGTGCGCGGCGCTCGGCCCGGCCTCGATCTCGTAGACCGGCCGGCGCAGCACCCGCGTGGGGGGCAGCCGTCGTATCCGGAGCACGCTGCGATCCTAGGGCCACCCCGACCCGGCGCCACGGGTGTCGCACTCCGCAGGACTGAGGTACCTCAGACGCCCGCCTGAGGTGGCGGTTCGGGAGTTCGTCCGATGTGGGCCGGGCGGCCTCAGCAGCAGGCTGGAGCCATGTCCACTTCCGATTACCACTTCGGGTACCTGTACCGGCAGCAGCATGCCGAGCTCGAGCGGGAGGCCGCCGAGCGTCGCCTGGCCGCCTCGGCCACCACCCCGGCCGGACGCCGGCTCGCCGACTGGTGGCAGCGGCTGGCGACCGGACGGCGCCGGGTCGTCCGGCACCACCCGGCCAGGCTGCAGTCCGCGCGTCCGTGAGCCCGGCCGCCACGGCAGTGTCCATTCCCGTCGCCCCTGCTGCATCGTGGGCGCGGGGTGGCACGATGTCGGCCATGGCCCTGATCCCTGCCCAGGCGACCTTCGTCGGCCGGGAAGCCGAGCTCGCCCAGCTGCGCGACGCGTGGCGGCGGGTGCAGTCGGCTGAGCCGTGGCTGGCCCTGATCGGCGGCGAGGCCGGCATGGGCAAGACCAGCCTGGTGCACGCCTTCCTCGAGAACCTGCCCGACGACCCCTGCGTGCTGATCGGGCAGTGCCTCCGGTTCGGCGACCAGCCGGTGCCGTACGCCGCCGCGGTCACCGTGCTGCAGCAGCTGCTGGCCGAGGTCGGTGCCGACCAGTTGCAGCAGTGGGCCGGTGCGGGCTGGCCCGCGCTCGGCGCGCTGCTCCCCCAGCTCGGCCTCCCCCGTGACGGCACCCCGGACCGGCTGGTGCTGTTCGAGGCGATCGCGTCCGTCCTGGAGGGTGCCGCGGCCACCCGCCCGGTCTGCGTGGTGGTCGAAGATCTCCACGCCGGCGATCCGCTGACCTGGCACCTGCTGCAATTCCTCCAGGCGACGCTGACCCACGTCCGGCTCCTGCTGATCGCCACCCACCGTTCCGACGAGGTGCCCGGACGGCACCCGCTGCGGCCCGTGCTCGCCGAACTGAGCCGCCGTCCTGGCGTCGGGGTGCTCGAGCTCGAGCCGATGGCCTCCGACGAACTGGCCCGGCTGGTCCGCAGCGTCGCCCCGGAAGCCGGCCCGGCGCTGGTCTCGCTGCTCGCCCAGCGCAGCGACGGGGTCCCCTACTTCGCCGAGGAGCTCGCCCGCGGCAGCCGGGAGGGCTGTGTCGAGCTGCCCGCCACCTTGCGCGATGCCCTGCTGGCCAGGGTGTACGCCCGGTCGGAGGCGGCCGTCGAGGTGCTGCGGCTGGCCAGCGGCGTGGGCCTGCAGGTCAGCCACGACCTGCTGGAGGCCCTCGCAGGCCTGGCGCCGGCCGAGTTGGACGGTGCGCTGCGCGAGGCGGTGGATGGGCTGCTGCTGATGCCGACCTCGGACGGGTACGCATTCCGGCACTCGCTGCTGCGCGAAGTGATCCACGACCGGCTGCTGCCCGGCGAGCACACCCGGCTGCACAGCCGGATCGCCGACGTCCTGGCCGAGCACCCCGACCTCAACGGCGGCGGCGAGGCGGAACTGGTTCACCACCTCTTCGCTGCACACCGCCTTGAGGAGGGCTTCCAGGCCTGCCGCCGGGTGCTGGACGGCTCCCCGCGCGCCCACTTGAAGCGGCTGCGGGTCCTGGAACGGGCGCTCGAGGTGTGGGACCGGGCGCCGGAGGCGGCCGCCGTCCTGGGCAGCCGCGACGAGGTGCTCAACCTCGCGGCCCGGGCGGCCCGATCCGCCGGCGAGTCCGACAAGGCGCTCGCGCTGATCGAAGCCTCGCTGCGCGAGACCCCGCCCGGGACCGACCCGCTGGTGCGCGCCGACCGGCTGATGACCTATGCCCTGCAGCGGCACGCGCACACCACCGGCGGCCTGTCGATCCTCACCGAAGCGCTCGCGCTGACTCCCTCCGATCGGCCCACGCCGCAACGGGCCCGGGCGCTGGAGTTCATCAGCGCGCAGCTCATGCTGGAGGGCCGCCTCGACGAGAGCCTGGCCACCGCCGAGGAAGGGCTCCCGGTCGCACGGGCGGTCGGCAGCATCACCGCCGAGGCGAACCTGCTCAACACCAAGGGCTGCGTGATCGCCGCGCTGGGCGACGACGAGGCCGGTCTCGCGCTGCTGCAGGAGGCGGGCCGGATCGCGGTGCGGCGCTCCCGCACCCGGTGGTGCATCAACCTCAGCCACCACCTCCACCTGGCCGGACGGTTCCCGGAGGCGGTCGAGGTGGCCCAGCTCGGCTCGCGGGAGGCCCGTGACCTGGGCGTCGAACGCTCGATCGGGGTGATGATGGCCGCGAACGGGGCCGAGAGCCTGCTCGCCCTCGGGGAGCCGGACGAGGCCCGCACCCTGGTGGAGCGGGCGCTCGCCCTGAACCCGCCCGGCTCCCAACTGCTCCACCTGCGGATGGCACTGGCCGAGATCGCACTGGTGCGCGGCCAACTCGACCATGCCGAGACGATCCTGGCCGAGTTCCAGCCGGTCTTCGCCTCCGACACCTCCACCGTGCAGGACCGGCTGCGGGTCGGGCGCGGCCTGGCCAACCTGGCGCTGCTGCGCGGGCAGCCCGACCGGGCGCTGGAGCACGCCCGGACCATGCTGACCCTGCCGGTGCAGGAGCACCCGGTGTTCTCCTGGCAGTCGGCCTGCCTGGCCGCCCGTGCGCTGCGGTTCGGGGCCGGGGACCTGGCCGCCGACGGCGCCTGGCTGCTCGCGGTGACGTCCGGCCTTGCCACGACCCTCACCGAGGACCGCTGGCGGGCGCTGCTGGTGGCCGAGCTCGAGGACGACGTGGCCGGCTGGCAGGCGTCCGCCGACGCCTTCGTCGACGGTCCCCAGAGCCTGCGGCTGGACGCCCTGCTGCAGTGCGCCCGGCACCTGATCGCCGCCGGGGAACCGGTCGCGGCGACCCTGGACGCGGCCGAGCAGGTCGCGCACCGGCTCGGTGCCGACCAGCGGCTGGCCGAGCTCACCGCGCTGCGCCGTCGGGCCGGGCTCGCCGTCGCGACCACCGGTGCCGGGCCGGACGGACTGGGGCTGACGCCGCGGGAGCGCGAGGTGCTGTCGCTGGTCGTGGAGGGCCGCAGCAACGGTGCGATCGCCGCGGAACTGTTCGTCTCGCCCAAGACGGTGAGCGTCCACGTCTCCAACATCCTGGCCAAGCTCGGCGTCACCAGCCGCGGCGCGGCGGCGGCGCGGGCTCGCCGGGAAGGCTGGTAGGCCGGGGTGTCGCCGGCCTTGCCCGGTTCGCCCGGCGGGGCCGCGCGGGCCTTCCTATGCTGAGGCCGTGAAGCACTCCGGGCAGCCCAGAGCCTGCCGGCGTCGCCGTCCGGCCGCGCTGGGAGTGACCGCGGTGGCGCTGCTGCTGGCCGGGTGCGGCCTGGGGACCTCTGCCGCCCAGCCGGGGGACGCGCCGCGTCCGTCCGTGCCTGCCGCGCCGGCCGGGGTGACCGAGCTGGCGACCTTCCGGTCGGTGGTCGACGGCGACACCGTCAAGACCTCGGCCGGCACCGTCCGGTTGATCGGGATCGACACCCCCGAACGGGGCGAGTGCGGGCACGACGAGGCTGCCGCCGAGCTGGGACGGCGGGTCGCCCGCGGCGACGCGATCAGCCTCGAGCTGCCGTCCGGCCAGAACGACCGCGACCGGCACGGCCGGCTGCTGCGCTACGTCATCACCACCGACGGGACGGACCTCGGCCTGGTCCAGCTGGAGGCGGGCCACGCGGTCGCCCGCTACGACGGCACCGACGGCTACCCCGCCCATCCGCGGCAGTCGGCCTACCACGCGGCCCAGGTCGCCTCGACTGGCCCAGGCGGCGGCGTCCTTACGCTCACCTGCGCCGGCGCCGCACCCGGTGGCACCTCTCTGGAGGGACCGTGGTGGCAGCAGTACACCTCCTGCGGACGACTGAAGCGCAACACGGCCGGCCACCCGACCGGCCCGTTTTCCCGCGACGACCCGGCCGAGACCGAGATCTACGAGTGGTTCGCGCACCGCACCGGCAACAACGGGGACGGCGACGGCGACGGGCTGGCCTGCGAGTAGCGGCTGAGAGCCGCACGGGGACGTTCGGCGATGGGAAGCTTGGCCCATGCTCAAGAACGTTCCGTCGCTGCTGACCCCCGCCCTGCTGACCTGCCTGGCGGAGATGGGCCACGGCGACGTGATCGCCGTGGTGGACAGCAACTATCCCTGCTACACCCGCGGCAACCGGGTGATCGAGCTGCCGGGGGTGGACGCGGCCACCGCGATCGAGGCCATCCTCACCCTGATGCCACTGGAGACCTTCACCGAGCCCGCCGTGGTGCACATGCTGGCCGACGACGGCAGCGAGGGTGCCGCGCTGGGCGGCGTCCGCGAAGTCTGGAACCGGCTGGACGGACGCGAGGTGCCCGAGCTCGGCGTCCTGCGGCACGGCCCCGACGGCTTCTACGCCCGCGCCGAGCGAGCCTATGTGACGGTGCACACCTCCGAGTCGGCGCCGTTCGGCTGCTACCTGCTCGTCAAAGGCGTGCTGTAGCCCGCGCCGGACGGGCCCGCCTCCTGCCCACTCACGCCCGGCAGCACCTGTCGAGGGCGGCGTCTAGACTCACCACTGGTGAGCCGGGAAGTCTGGTCGGCACGTTCCCCTTCCGCGGGGTTCGTCATGGATCAGAGGAGGACCTTTTGACGGGACCGGCAGTGGTCCCCAGCCGGCGCGTGCGCGCCCGCCGCTGGGTGACCCAGGAGACGACCAGTGGAGTGCTGCTGCTGGTGGCGGCCACGCTCGGGCTGGTGTGGGCGAACACACCGTGGCGTGACGCTTTCCACGCGCTGGCCGGCACCGTGGTGGGACCGGCCGCCCTGCACCTCGACCTGTCGCTGTCCACCTGGGCCGCGGACGGGCTGCTGGCCATCTTCTTCTTCGTGGTCGGTGTCGAACTGAAGCACGAACTGGTCGCCGGCAGTCTGCGCAACCTGCGCCAGGCCGCCGTCCCGGTGTTCGCCGCGGTCGGCGGGATGGTGCTGCCCGCGGTGATCTTCGCCCTCATGGTGATCGGCCTGGGCGAACCCACGGCGCTGAATGGCTGGGCGATCCCGACCGCCACCGACATCGCCTTCGCGCTCGCCGTGCTGGCGATCGCCGGACGGGGGCTGCCGCGGGCGCTGCGGACCTTCCTGCTCACCCTCGCGGTGGTGGACGACCTGCTGGCGATCATCGTGATCGCGGTGTTCTACACCGCGCAGATCCAACTGCTGCCGCTGCTGGGGGCCCTCGCCGCGGTCGCCCTGTTCGCCGTCGTGGTCCGCTCCGCCCGCCCGTACTGGTGGCTCCTGATCCCCATCGGCCTGGTCGCCTGGGTGTTCATGCACGCGTCGGGGGTTCACGCCACGATCGCCGGTGTGCTGCTCGGCCTGACCGTTCCGGCGCTGGCCGTCCACGGCGAGCGGCACTCGCGCACCCACCGGCTCGATGAGGCGGTGCGGCCGCTCTCGTCCGGCATCGCGCTGCCCCTGTTCGCCTTCTTCTCCGCCGGGGTGACCCTCGTCGACGGCGAGGGGCCGGCCGCCGTCCTCACCGAGCCGGTCTTCCTCGCGGTCGCGGTCGCGCTGGTGGCCGGAAAGCTGATCGGGATCATGGGCACGACCGCGATCGTCACCCGCTTCACCCCGCTGCGCCTGCCGGACGCGATCGGGTTGCGGGACCTGCTGCCAGTCGGCTTCCTGACCGGCATCGGGTTCACGGTGTCGCTGCTGATCGCCGAGCTCTCGTTCAGCGACGGCACTCACCAGGGCGCGGCCAAGCTCGGGATCATCGCGGGCACCGTGGTCGCCGCCGCCCTGGGCGCCGGCTTCCTGCGCTGGGACGCCCGGCAGGCCCGCGCCGCCGACATGAACCTGGACGGGGTGGTCGACACCGACACCCGCGACCTCACCGACGAGCCCGACGAGGACTGATCCGCCCGGCGGGAGGCTCAGGTGTGCCCGGGCCGGTCTGATGGCCCTGTTTCCCGGGTCGGAACCCGGGGTGCCTCAGGTCGTCGCGGGCCCGCCCGCCAGCCGGACCTGCCCGACCCCGCCTTCACTGGTCGTCACCCGGAACGCGCTCGACGCAAGGTCGAAGTCGAGCACCGCCTCGGTCGCCTCGTGCCGCCAGGTGAAGCGGCCGCCGGTCTCGTGCCAGGTCGCGCCGAACTCGCCCTGGAAGGCCGGGAACGAGGCCCGCAGCCGCAGCGCCTCCAGTTGGCGCCGGACCACCGGCCTGCGCAGTTCCGCCTCGATCTCCTCGGCGGTGTAGCGGTGCCGGTTGATGTCGCGCCCGGTCCCGGTCGCCGCCAGCAGCTCCATGTCGTTGGTCCCGGCCAGCAGGCCGACGTAGTAGACCTGCGGGATGCCCGGGACGAAGAGCTGCAACAGCCGTGCCAGCAGGTAGCGGTCGTCATCGCGGCCGAGCGCGTCGTAGAAGGTGCAGTTGACCTGGTACAGGTCGAGGTTGGAGGCCGCCGCGCCGGTGGCCCGCAGGCTCTGCCCGCCGCTGCGCTGGTTG
>JAEZHJ010000119.1 GCA_023436925.1 Actinomycetes bacterium | reverse complement strand
AGTTCCCCGACGGCAGCCGCATCGAGCTGAACCTGAGCGGCCCCGAGTCCGGCCTGCTGGCCATCGGCGACAGCGGCGTCGTGGAGTGGCAGGGCGGCCGCTACCTGGGCTTCGCCCGCGAGATCCTCCGCTAAGTTCCCGAAACCCGCCCTCAGCCGGCGGCCGCCACCACGGCGTCCAGCACGCCCGGGTCGGCGAGCACCCGGAAGTGGCCCATCACTGGAACCTCGACATTGGTCGCCCCCGCCAGGCGCGAGCCCTCCGGGATGTGAGGGTCGAAGACGGGGTAGATCGAGGTGATCCGGGAGTTCAACTCGAGTCGGCCGGCCAGGTCGAGGATGGTCGCGTCCTCCGGCCGCAACGCCCGGATCGTCGGCGAGGGGATGAGCCGGGCCAGGGTCGACCCGCCGAAGGGGGTGGCGATCGCGATCAGCCGCCGGATCCGGCCGTCGGTGTCGGTCGCCAGCATTTGCTTGCCGACCAGGCCGCCCTTGCTGTGCGCGACCAGGATCACGTCCTGCAGCCCGCGTGCGGCCAGCACCCCGGCGGCGAGCTCGGCGGCCTCCGCGACGGTGATCACGTTGTAGGCCAGTTCCGGGATGACGTGGACCGGGTGGCCGGCGGCGTTGAGCCGGTCCGCGACCGGCCGCAGCAGCGTCCACGGCTCGAGGACGCCGGCGATGAGCACCACCGGCGGCAGCGTCCCGGACCCGTAGTCATCCGGCACCTCCCGGCTGACCAGGCCGCGGCCCTGTGCCTGGACGGCGTAGCGGTAGTCCGCACCCCAGTACCAGCCGCGGGTGAGCGCGCGACGGGTGCGGTCGGCCAGCCGCGCAGGGCGCAAGCGACGATCAGGGACGGACATCGCTCGGCTCCCGGCGGCCGTCCCGCACGCGCTCGGACGGCCCCTGGCCGCACGGACGGTAGCGCCGGCTCGGCATACCGCCAGCCTAGCCAGCGACGCCGCAGCGACCACGGCACCGTCCCCGGCCCACGACCGATGCCGCGAGCGGGCCGCCCAGACAGGAACGGCCCGCTCGCGGTGGGGGAACTAGGGCGTGATGAGGCCGGCCATCGTCGGCAGCCAGAGTGAGAGCTCGGGGATGAAGACGACCAGGAAGAGCGCCACCACCAACGCCGCGAAGAACGGCAGGATCCTGGTGAACACCGACTCCACCGGCACGCCGCCGATCTTGGCTCCGACGAAGAGGTTGTTGCCGACCGGAGGGCTGATATTGCCCAGCGACATGTTGAACACCATCATTGCGCCGAAGTGGATCGGGTCGATCCCCAACTGGGTCACCACCGGCAGGAAGATCGGGGTGAAGATCAGGATCTCGGGGGTCGGGTCCATCACCGTTCCGGCGACCAGCAGCACGATCATGATGATGATCAGGATCACGGTCGGATTGGTCGAGATGCCGAGCATGAACTCGGCCACCTGCTCGGGGATCCGGGAGTAGGCCAGGATCCACGACAGCGCCCCGGACACCCCGACCAGCAGCATGATGACGCCCGTGGTCCGGGCCGCCGTGAGCACGATGCCGTACAGGTCGCGAACCGCGACCGAGCGGGTGACGAGGCCGAAGACCAGCGCGTACAGGACGGCGATCACCGCCGACTCGGTCGCGGTGAAGTAGCCGGCGAGCAGGCCCCCGATCACCACGAGCATCATCACCAGTGCGGGCAGGGCACGCCAGACCACGATCAGCGCCTGCCGCAGCGTCACCCGCTCCTGGACGGGCAGGTCGGGCATCTTGCGGGCATACCAGGCGACCACCAGGGCACAGGCCGCGGCCCACATCAGGCCCGGGATGATGCCGGCCATGAACAGGGCCGAGACCGAAGTGCTGGAGACCAGGGAGTAGACGATGAAGGTGTTCGACGGCGGGATCAGCATGCCCGCCGGGGAGGCCGCCACGTTGACCGTGGCGGCGAACTTCATGTCGTACCCCTCCTGCTTCATCCGCGGCGTGAGGATCGTCCCGACCGCGGCGGCCGAGGCCACCGAGGCGCCCGAGACGGCGCCGAAGATCGCATTGGCAGCGATCGAGGTCTGCGCCAGCGGGGCGGGCGCCCGGCCGACCAGCACCTTGGCCAGGTCGACCAGCCGCCCGGCGATCCCGCCGTTGTTCATCAGCACGCCGGCAAGTATGAAGAAGGGGATCGCGAGCAGCACGAAGGAGTTGTTGGCGGCGAAGATCCGTTGGGTCATCACCAGCGGCGCACCACTGAAGCCGACCAGGACGATGGCGGAGATGGTGCACGGCAGGGCGATCGCGATGGCGATCGGCAGCCCCAGGCCGATCAGCACCACCATCCCGACAAGCAGGATGAGTCCGGCAAGAGATGCAGCGTCCATGATGCTCCTAGACCTCGATGTCCTCGTCGGTGGCCGGGAGTGCGGGAATCTCGCCCCGCCACATCCGCACCACCTGCACCAGCGACGACAGGCAGATCAACACCCCGGCGATCGGCATCACCAGGTAGACCATGCCGACGGTCCCGGGGATCGCGACCAGCCCCTGGTTCCAGGCGTTGGCGACGATCCGGGCCCCGCCGTAGACGAACACGTAGGCGCAGAAGGCGAAGACCATCACCTCCAGCACTGTTGCCAACACCAATTGCGGACGGGGCTTGAGCCGCCGCAGCAGCATCTGGACGGCGATATGTCCCCGTTCGAAGAAGACCAGCGCCGCGGTCAGGTAGACCGCCACGATGAACGTGTAGCGGGCCGCCTCCTCAGTCCAGGCCGCCGGCGACTGGAGGATCTGGCGGGTGAAGACCTGGATCGTCACGAAGACGACCAGGGCTGCGAAGATCACCGCCGATGCCACCCGTAGGAACCGGACCGCGCCACCCTCCACGGCGCGCAAGATCTTCATGAATGCGCTCCTTCCCACAGCGCACGCTGACGATCGAGCGAGCTCTGGTAGCCGGCCGGGTCCGCGGCATCGCGCACCCCGGCGTCGAACCGGCGCACGGCCGACACGATCCCGTCCGGCTGCTGGAAGACCGCATACACACCGGTGATGATGATGTCGGCACCCCGGTCGACGCAGGCTACCGCGAGTTCCGGGTCGACTCCGCCGTCCACCTCGATCAGGAAGTGGCCGCCCACCTGCTCGCGCAGCGCAGCGAGTTCGGCGACCCGTTCCAGGGAGCGGTCCAGGAAGCGCTGGCCGGCGAAGCCGGGCTCGACCGACATCAGCACCGCGATATCCAGGTCGGCCGCGTACGGGGCGATCACGTCGATCCGCTGGGACGGGTTGATCGCGACACCGGCCCGCATCCCGGCGGCGTGGTACTGGCCGAGCACTCGCCGCACGAATCGGGTGCTGTCGCTGGGGAAGCTCACCAGGTCGGCGCCGGCCGAGGCCAGGGGTTCGAGGTAGGCGACCGGGTCGGTCACCATCAGGTGGGCGTCCACCCGCAGCCGCGGGTAGGCCTGCTTCAGGTCGCGGATCAGGGCGACCGGGAAGCACAGGTTCGGGACGTAATGGCCGTCCATCACGTCGACGTGGACGACCTCCACCCCGCCCTCGATCAGGGCCGCCAGGTCATCGGCGAGTTGGAGGAAGTTGCAGTTCGCCAGGGAAGGTGCGTTGATCACCGGGTCCTCACTCGAAGCTCGTGCCGTATTCCGGCTGGATCGTCAGGTCCATGAAGTTGCGGTCGTCCGGAGCCACCGAGACCATCACATAGGCGTAGGAGATCGGCCCGGCCGGGGACCCGCAGGACGGGTGGTAGCCCTTGGGGACGGCGACCACGTGGCCTTCGCGGACCAGCGCCACCGCCAGCGGGCGGTCCATCTCCTCGTAGACGCACTGGATCCCGAAGGACCCGTTCAGGCCGAAGTAGACATAGGTCTCCTCGCGCTGCGCCGCGTGCTCGTGCGGCGGCCAGGCGGTCCAGCCGCCCGGGTCGCCGGTGGCGAGACCGGCCAGGAAGCGCTGGGAGTCGAAGCGCTCGTCCAGCAGCTCCCAGACATCGCGCCGACTGCCCTTGCCGGGGTCGCCGTAGCGCTTGTGGCGCTCGTCGGCGTCCGCCTCGGCGAAGGACAGGTGGGCGAACGAGGTGGAGCGGTCGCAGGGCGCGCCGAACCTCATCACCACGGCCCCGGCACCGCTCAGCTCAAGCTGGTCGCCGGCCGGCAGGTAGAGCATGTCGCGGACGACGGCGGTGCCAGTCTGGTCGCCGTGGCGGTAGGCGGCCTCGCCGGCGATGCACACCAGGAGGACCTCCTCGCCTGGGTCGGAGGCGAGCGTCGAGGCCGTGTCGCTGAGTTCCACCCGCTGGACGCAGGTGTAGCGGTGCCCCATCCGGGCGGGCTCGACGCGGTCGAGGAGCTCCGCGGGCAGGTAGTGAAGGGTCTGTGTCATGACGGGCTTTCCCACCGGCACGGGCCGGTGACAGGCGCTAGAGATGGAGGATGGCGGGGCGGGTCCGTCCGTCGACTTCGACGACCGGCCAGCCCGGACAGAGGTCGAGCGGGCGGGCACCGGCGGCGGTGACGAGGCTGGTCGCTTCGACCTTCCAGCCCCAGGCGGACGGGTTCCAGGCGACCGCTGCGCCGAGTTCGATCGGCTCGTCGGTGTCCGGCGTGGCCAGCAGTTCCCGCGGGGCGAACCCGGTGAACCCGCCCTGGTGGTGTCGCGTCCACTCGTCGGCCGCGAAGCCGTGGGCGGCGTAGCCGGCGATGCCGTCCGCGAAAGCCGCGGCGAGGGTGCGTCCGGGACGACTGGCCGCGAGGAAGCGGGACTCCACCTTCAGCAGGTCGAGGTAGCGGCGCTCCCCCACCCCGTCCGCCCAGCGGACGCAGCGGGTGATCGCGGCGAGCAGGCCATGGCGACGAGCCGAGATCGAGATCATCAGCCGGGCGGTGACCCGACGCTCGGTCGGCAGCGGATGGCGGACAGTGTCGAGTCGTTCGCCACTGCCGACCAGGCAGACCACCGGTTCCATCCCGGCCGCGACCAGCGCCGCCCGGACCCGGGCCGCCACGTCCCATTCCCGTTCCCCGGGGTGGCTGCGGCTGGCTTCGAGCCCGACGATGGCTGCGGCGTCGTGCACGAGAGCGGTGAGCCGGGCGACCTGGCCCGGGGTGAGAACCCTGCGGACGCGGGCCAGGTCGGGCCCCAGATCGACCATCCCCGCCAACGGCAGGTCGGCACCGACCCGCGGGCCGGTCGGCAGCGCCTGCGGCCGCGGGGTCGTCCACGGCAGTTCCCGGACGTCCCAGTGGCCGATCAGGCCGGACAGTTCCTCGGCCCGCAGCCGCGGGCCCTCGATCACGTTGGTGACGACCTGGACGGCGGGCTCGCCGCCGTCCAGGCCGGTGATCACCAGGTCGAAGGTGGTGGCGTGCAGGTCGTGCTGCAGGTGCCACCGTGCCCCCGTCATCCACGACAGCGCTGCCGGGCTGCGCAGGATGACCGTGTCGAGCCCCCGGGCCTGGGCGATCTCTTGCACCAGGCCCAGCTGGGCGTGCGGGAACATGGCCGACGCGGTGGTGTGCGCTACTTCGTGGACGCTGCCCGGGTGGCCTCGTACAGCGCCTTGGCGGTGTCGGTCTTGAGCACCTCGCCGAGCAGCGGCTCGAGCGCCGTGCGGAACGCGGCGGCGTCCACCTCGGTGAAGGTCGCGCCGGCGGCCTTGGCGGTCTCGATGGCCTCGGCGGTGGCACCCTGCCAAGCCTGCACCTGCTCGTCGACGGCCTTCTTCAGCTCGTCGAGGATGAGCGCGCGATCAGCCTCGGACAAGGCATTGAGCGCCTTCGTGCTGGCGACGATGTAGTCGGGCACGATCAGGTGGCGGGTGTAGGAGAAGTGCGGGGCCACCTCGTAGTGACGCTGGGTCACGAACGACACCTCGTTGTTCTCGGCACCGTCGAGCACCCCGGCCTGCAGCGCGGTGTAGACCTCACCGAAGGCCATCGGGGTCGGCGAACCGCCCATCAGCTCGATCATCCGCATGTGGGTGGCGGACTCCTGGACGCGGATCTTCAGCCCGGCGGTGTCAGCCGGAACCTTCACCTCGCGCTCGGTCTGGTAGAGGCTGCGCTCGCCGGCGGTGAAGGCGCCGAGCACGGTGGCGTTGTTGCTGGCCTCGAGGCTCTTGTACAGGTCGCCGACGATCTCCTGGTTGTGGACGACGGCCATCTGGTGGTCGATGTCGTCGAAGACGAACGGCGAGTTGAACACGGCGAAGTCGGCGTTGAGGTTCTCCAGCTGCGGGCCGGAGATGACCGACAGCTCGAGCAGGTTGTCCGAGAGCAGCTGCAGGGTCTCGGGCTGGGTGCCGAGGGTCTCGTTGGGGTAGACGTCGATCTTCACCCGGCCGCCGGTGGCGTCCGCGATCCGCTTCGCCATCGCCTCGACCGAGACGGTGATCGGGTGGTCGGTGGTCTGGTTCAGGGCCAGTCGCCAGGTCACCGGCTGCTCAGCGGGCTCGCTGCCGGGAGCCGACGAGGCTCCGGGGGCCGCCGGCGCGCCGGAACAACCGGCGAGAAGTCCGATGGCCAGTGCTGATCCGAGGACGGTCTTGAAGTGTCCCATCAGGTCGTGCTCCATTTCGAGGGCGCGGCGCCTGCTCCGATGCGGGGCGCCTGCGGGTTAGCGAACCAGCGCGACTCGGGGACGGTCCAACTGTTGCAGACTGTTTCAGCCCCCGCCCCGGTTCGGCCCATCCCGGACGGCGCGAGGAGGGCTCAGGCTTCGGCGCGCGGGACCGCGGTCGACTGCCGGGTGACCAGCCGGGTCGGCAGCATCAACGGGTGCCCGGTCCAGGACTGGGCTCCGACGATGATCGAGAGCAGGTTGCGGACCGCCACCTCGCCCAGCAGGTGCATCGGGGAGGCCACGGTGGTCAGCTGCGGGGAGACGATCCGGGCCACGTTGGAGTTGTCGAAGCCGACCACGCTCACCTCGGCAGGGACCGCGACCCCGGCCGCCTTCATGCCGTGGATGAAGCCGACCGCGACCAGGTCGTTGAAGGCGACCACGGCCGTCGACGGCCGCTCCTGCCACGCGGCTGCGGCTTCCAGGCCGCCTTCGAAGGTGGGGTCGAACGGCCCGAGCCGCGTGATCGGCAGCTGCCGTTCGCGACCCCCGGTGCGCAGCGCCTGCCAGCGGACCGAGTTCGCCCAGGACGACTCCGGCCCGCCCAGGTAGCAGATCCGGCGGTGCCCCAGTCCGGCCAGGTGGTCCAGGGCGAGCGCCATCCCCTCGGCGTTGTCGTGGACCACCGACGGCAGGTCGGTCACCACCCGGTTGAGCATCACCAGCGGCGCCTGTTTGGCGATCTGCGTGATCGCGGAGTCGGTCATCCGGGAGCTGGCCACGACCATGCCGTCGACTTGCGAAAGCACGCGCTCCATCACCGCGCGCTCACTGTGCCCGGACTCGCGGGCGTTGGCGACCAGCAGCATGGAGCCCGCCTCGGAGGCTGCGTCCTCACAACCCCGGATGATCTCCAGGTAGCCGGGGTTGCGGATGTCGGTCAGGACGAGGGCGAGGACGTGGCTGCGCGGCCTGCCCGGCGTGGTCCGCAGCCGCGTCCGGTAGCCGACCTCGGCTGCCGCCTCGCGGACCCGGGCCGCGGTCGCCGGGCTGACCTGTCCGGGGCGGGCGAACACCCGCGAGACGGTGGAGGGTGAGACGCCTGCCAGGGAGGCGACCGTGTAGATCGACGGCGCCCGGTCCTGCTGCGCTGTCATGGGGCCAGATGCTAGCCCTCCGCAGAGGGTCCTGCTCGCAGTCCCCCGCAGCGGGGACAGGCGTGCTCGTCGTCCGACCGCAAGTCTCGCCCGCACCTTGCCGCGGGTCAGGTGGACGCAGCGCGCGATCGAGCCGGGCCCTAGGGTGGCCGCGAACACCCTTGAGGAGGCAGTTATGAGTGTGCGCTCGAAGCTTGTGGCAGGCGCAGTGGTGGTCGGCCTGCTGTCGGCCCTCGGACCGGCTCTGGGCACGGTGGCGACGCCCGCCGCGCTCGTCGCGCCCGCCCCGGCCGCAGCCCCGGTCGCCGAGCCGGGAACGGCGGCGGCACTGGCCAAGGTGACGGTGAAGAAGTACAAGAACTGCAAGGCGCTGAACAAGAAGTACAAGCACGGCGTCGGCAAGAAGAATGCCAAGGACAAGGTGAGCGGCCGCTCCAAGAAGGTCACCAACTTCAAGCGCCACAACGCTCTCTACCTGCGCAACAAGCACCTGGACCGCGATCGCGACGGGATCGCCTGCGAGAAGCGCTGAGACCACGTCAGACAGCGGCCCCGGGGACTGGTCGTCCCCGGGGCCGCTGGGTCAGGCTTCCCGTCAGCCGGCGTCGACCTGGGCGGCCTCGGAGACCTCGAGCCCGGAATTGTCGGCGTTGACGTCGAACCGGACGGTGTCGCCGTCCACCACGTCGCCGGCCAGGACCCGGCGGGCCAGGCCGTCCTCGATCGTGGTCTGCACCAGCCGCTTCAGCGGGCGGGCACCGTAGACCGGATCGAAGCCGGTCAGCGCCAGCCAGTCCTTGCCGGCCTGGGTGACCTCGACCGAGATCCGCCGGTCCGCCAGCCGCTCGTTGAGCCGCGCCAGCTGCAGGTCGACGATCCGCGAGAGCTCGCCGGTCCCCAGCGGCTCGAACATCACCGTCTCGTCCAGCCGGTTGAGGAACTCGGGCTTGAACGCCTGCCGGACGACCCCCATCACCGCCTTCGACTTCGTGTCGGGGTCGAGCGAGGCATCGGCCAGGAACTGCGAGCCGAGGTTGCTGGTCATGATCAGGATCACGTTGCGGAAGTCGACGGTACGGCCCTGGCCGTCGGTCAGCCGGCCGTCGTCGAGCACCTGCAGCAGGATGTTGAACACCTCGGGGTGCGCCTTCTCGACCTCGTCGAGCAGTACCACCGAGTAGGGGCGGCGCCGCACGGCCTCGGTGAGCTGACCGCCCTCCTCGTAGCCGACGTACCCGGGAGGAGCGCCGACGAGCCGCGCGACCGAGTGCTTCTCGGCGTACTCCGACATGTCGATCCGGACCATCGCGCGCTCGTCGTCGAACAGGAAGTCCGCGAGCGACTTGGCGAGCTCGGTCTTGCCGACGCCCGTGGGGCCGAGGAACAGGAACGAGCCGGTGGGACGGTCCGGGTCGGAGATGCCGGCCCGGGCGCGGCGCACCGCGTCGGAGACCGCGGCGACGGCCTGCTTCTGGCCGATCAGGCGCTCACCGAGCACCTCCTCCATGCGCAGGAGCTTGGCGGTCTCGCCTTCGAGCATGCGGCCCGCGGGGATGCCCGTCCACGCCGAGACGACCTCCGCGATCTCGTCGGGCCCGACGGCCTCGGCGATCATCGGCGGCCCGTCGACGACGTCCTGCTCCGTCTCGCTCGCCTCCGCGTCGGCGATCTGCCGCTCCAGCGTCGGGATCTCGCCGTACAGGATGCGGGCGGCCTTCTCGAGGTCGCCTTCGCGCTGCAGCCGCTCGGACTCGGAGCGCAGCGAGTCGAGGCGCGCCTTGAGGTCACCGACCAGGTTGTGGCCGGCCTTCTCCTTCTCCCAGCGGGCGTTGAGCGCCGCGAGCTCCTCACGACGGTCGGCAAGGTCCTTGCGCAGCCGCTCGAGCCGGTCGAGCGAGGCCGGGTCGTCCGACTCGGACAGGACGACCTCCTCCATCTCGAGGCGGGTGACGGCGCGCTGCAGCTCGTCGATCTCGATGGGTGAGGAGTCGAGCTCCATCCGCAGCCGCGAGGCGGCCTCGTCGACGAGGTCGATCGCCTTGTCCGGGAGCTGGCGGCCGGTGATGTACCGGTCGGACAGCGTGGCGGCCGCGACGAGAGCGGCGTCGGAGATCGTGACCTTGTGGTGCGCCTCGTAGCGCTCCTTGAGCCCGCGCAGGATCGCGACCGTGTCCTCCACGGAGGGCTCGCCGACGAACACCTGCTGGAACCGCCGCTCGAGCGCCGGGTCCTTCTCGATGTGCTCGCGGTACTCGTCGAGCGTCGTGGCGCCGACCAGGCGCAGCTCGCCGCGCGCGAGCATCGGCTTGAGCATGTTGCCGGCGTCCATCGCGCCCTCGCCGCCGGCGCCCGCACCGACGACCGTGTGGAGCTCGTCGATGAACGTGACGACCTCACCGTCGGACGCGGTGATCTCGTCGAGGACGGCCTTGAGCCGCTCCTCGAACTCGCCGCGGTACTTGGCGCCCGCGACCATCGAGGCCAGGTCGAGCGCGACGAGCTTCTTGCCCCGCAGCGACTCCGGGACGTCACCTGCGACGATCCGCTGCGCGAGGCCCTCCACCACGGCCGTCTTGCCGACGCCGGGCTCGCCGATCAGCACAGGGTTGTTCTTGGTGCGCCGCGAGAGCACCTGCACGACCCGCCGGATCTCGGCGTCGCGGCCGATCACCGGGTCGAGCTTGCCGTCCGCCGCGCGCTGGGTGAGGTCGAGGCCGTACTGCTCGAGCGCCTTGTACGTGCCCTCCGGGTTGGCGGACGTCACGCGGCTGTTGCCCCGCACGCTCGGCAGGGCGGCGACCAGGGCCTCGCGTGAGGCCCCCGCGGCCCGCAGCGCATCGGCCACGCCGGACTGGCCCGCGGCCAGTCCCATGAGCAGGTGCTCGGTCGAGACGTAGTCGTCGCCGAGCGCACGTGCCTCGTCGTTGGCGGCGAGCAGCGCGGCGGTGGTCTGCCGCGAGGCCGGAGGCTGGCTGACCGTCGCGCCGGACGACGAGGGAAGGTTGACCAGGATGCCGCGCACCGCGCGGCCGAGGGCCCCGCGATCGGCGCCCACGGCGTCGAGGAGCCCGTTGGCGACGCCCCCCTCCTGCTGGAGCAGGGCCTCGAGGATGTGGGCCGGCTCCAGCTGGGGGTTGCCGGCGGCGCTCGCCGACTGGAAGGCGCTGCCGAGCGCCTCCTGCGAGCGGGTGGTGAACTTCGCGTCCACGTGACCTCCTAGCGCGAACGGCTCGCGCATCGTCGATTCTGCATTGCGGCTCGTCTCAACGCGACCAAGTTGAGTCTACGCCGCTCAACTTCATCCGGCACACCCGGGTCGCCTGCGGCACCCTCGGCCAGGACCCGCCCCGAACGCGCACGTTCGCACCCCGTCGTCGACGGCGCCGCCAGTCCTGTGTCGCAGGCCCGCGCGGGCCCCTGCGCCCGCGAGCGGCGTCGAGGCAGCGGCGTCCGAATCGATTTTCTTCATCGTGGCAGGGGCGTAGCGCTCGACACCCGTGAGCGGCCCGGCCACGGTGGAGGCGCGCAGCGGCACCGGGGCGCGCAACGTCGCCGCCCCCCGCCGCGCCAGACCCCACCACCTGGGAGGTTGCACCATGAGACGACCTGTACGGGCGCTGCGAGCCGGCGCCGTCGCGATCGCCACGGCACTCGCGGGGACCCTGCTCGCGACGACGCTCGTCGCCGCGCCCGCCTCGGCGGCTGCCGGGGGCTCCGGCCCCTACCCGGCGGACTACGAGACGTCCGGCACGCTGGCCAACCACACCATCTACCGGCCCGTGAACCTGCCGTCGGCGAAGATGCCGATCCTCGTGTGGGGCAACGGCGCGTGCTCCGCGAACGGCACGTCCGCGTACAACTTCCTGCGCGAGATCGCCTCGCACGGGTTCCTGGTCATCTCCAACGGCGCACCCAACGGCTCGGGCTCGACGAGCTCGGCGATGCTCACGCAGTCGATCGACTGGGCCGTGGCCGAGAACGCGCGCAACGGCAGTCCCCTGCGCGACCGCCTCGACACCAGCAAGATCGCGGTCGCCGGGTTCTCGTGCGGCGGCATCGAGGCCTACGCCGTCTCCGGCGACCCGCGCGTGACGACGACGATGATCTTCAGCAGTGGCCTGCTCAACGACGCCGACGACTACCAGCTGCGGCGGCTCGACCACCCGATCGCGTACTTCATCGGCGGTCCGAGCGACATCGCCTACCCGAACGCGATGGACGACTGGGGCAAGCTGCCCTCCGGGCTGCCGGCCTTCATGGGCAACCTGAACGTGGGCCACGGCGGCACGTACGACCAGCCGAACGGCGGCGAGTTCGGCCGGGCCGCGGTGCTGTGGGTCAAGTGGCAGCTCAAGGGCGACAACGACGCGGGCCGCGTGTTCGCCGGCCAGGGCTGCGGGCTGTGCGCGAACGGCGCGCAGTGGTCCGTGCAGCGCAAGAACCTGGCCCTGACGGACCCGACGCCCACACCCACCCCGACGCCGACCGCGACGCCCACGCCCACGCCCACCCCGACGCCGACCGCGACGCCGACCCCGACGCCCACTGCCACGCCGACGCCGAGCGAGACGCCCGCCCCCGGCGGCGCGTGCACGGCGACCTACCGGGTCGTCGACCAGTGGCCGGGCGGCTTCGTCGCCCAGGTGGACGTCAAGGCCGGGCAGCCGCTGTCCGGGTGGGTCGTGCAGGTGACGCTGGCCAACGGTGCCACGGCGAGCAACACGTGGAACGGCGTGCAGTCCGGTCCGAGCCAGGCGCCGACGGTGCGCAACGCGCCGTGGAACGGCAACGTCGCGGCCGGGCAGTCCACGAGCTTCGGGTTCCAGGGTGTCGGCACGGGTGCCGGCGCCACGGTCACCTGCCAGGCCGCCTGAGGACCCGTCCGGGCGCGGTGCGCCACCGCTCGCGCGGACGGCGAGCGCACCGCGCCCGGACGCGCACACGACGAGGCCCCCCGACAGCGGTCGGGGGGCCTCGTCGTCCCTGCATGCGTCGTGTGGGTGGACCTGGTCACGCAGGGCGTGACTTTCTCCACCCGTTGCGGCCGCCAACCGGCCGTGCAGGTGCGAGCGCGGTCAGCTCGCGAGGAACGCGAGCAGGGCCTCGTTGACCTCGGCGGTGTGCGTGGTGAGCAGGCCGTGCGGCGCGCCCTCGATCTCCACGTACTGCGCCGAGGGCAGCGCCTTGGCGAACAGCCGGGCCGTCGCGTCGATCGGCAGGATGCGGTCGGCCGTGCCGTGCAGGATCAGGGCGGGCACGTCGATCTTGGGGATGTCGGCGCGGAAGTCGGTGCCCCAGGTGAGCGGGGCAGCGGCCGAGGCGACCGAGCCGGACCCGGCTGCGACGTCCCACGCGTGGCGCACCTGCTCCTCGCTGATGCGCGAGCCGAGGTACTCGTCGAGGTTGAAGAAGTCCTGGTAGAAGCCGGTGAAGTACGCGTACCGGTCCTTGCGCACGTTCGCGGCGATGTCCTCGAAGAACGAGGCCGGGGCGGCGCCGTCGGGGTTGTCGTCCGTCTTGGTGAGGTACGGCTCGAGCGAGCCGAGGAACGCGGCCTTCGCCACGCGCGCCGAGCCGTACGTGCCGAGGTAGCGGCCGACCTCGCCCGTGCCCATCGAGAAGCCGACGAGGACGACGTCGTGGAGGTCGAGCGTCTCGAGCACGGTGTTCAGGTCCGCTGCGAACGTGTCGTAGTCGTACCCCACCGAGGGCTGGCTCGACTGGCCGAACCCGCGGCGGTCGTAGGTGACGACCCGGTACCCGGCGTCGAGGAGCGCCGCGGTCTGGCCCTCCCACGAGTTGCCGTCCAGCGGGAAGCCGTGGATCAGGACGACCGGCTGGCCGGTGCCCTTGTCCTCGTAGTGCAGCTCGATGTCGACCGAGTTCTCCGTGCCGACCTTGATGCGTCCCATGGTGCACCCTCCTCGCGTCCGGGAGAACGGTCGTTCTCCGACTGGTGTGGCCTACACTAGAGAACGAGCGTTCTCGGCGCAAGGGCTCGGCCGAGACTGCTCAGAACAGGACAAGGAAGGCGACGACGATGACCGACGCGGCACCCGAGGAGACCATCCCGACGATGCCCCCGCGCGTGACCGCCCAGCGCCGCGGCACCACCCGGACGAGCACCGTGACGAGCCCCCGGAACAGCACCGGGGCCACGGCAGGGACCGCCGGCGGGAACGTCAGGCAGGACCGCCCGACCCCGCTCGACCCGCGCGAGCGGATCGTGACCGCGGCGGCCGAGCTCTTCTACGCGCGCGGCATCCAGGCCGTCGGCATGGACGAGGTCCGGGGCGCCGCCGGCGTCTCCCTCAAGCGCCTGTACGCCGAGTTCCCCGGCAAGGAGCAGCTCGTGCTCGCCGTCCTGGACTGGCGCCGCCAGCAGTGGCAGACCGGGCTCGCCCAGGCGGTCGAGAACTGCGACGACCCCCGCGCACGCCTGCTCGCGGTGTTCGACTTCCTCGAAACGTGGTTCGCCGAGGAGTCCTTCCGCGGGTGCGGCTTCGTCAACGCGTTCGGCGAGCTCGGCGCCACCTCTCCGCCCGTCGCCGCCGCCACGCGCGAGCACAAGCAGGCCTTCCAGGACTACGTCGCCCACCTTGCGCAGGACGCAGGCGCCGACGCGTCACTCGGCTCGCAGCTCGCGCTCCTCGCCGAGGGCGCCCAGACCACCGCGGCCATCGCGGGCTGCGGCGACGCGGCGCAGGTCGCGCGGCGCGCCGCGGAGGTCCTGATCGACGCCGCCCTCCCAGCCTGACCAGCGCCACCTGTCCGTCCGCCGCGGCGCGCCCGACCGCTGCCCCCTGACCGCCGCCCGCCAGCCTGACCGCCGCCCCGGCCCCCGCTCGTCCGGAGGCTGCCGGCCCCACCGGCCGCACCCGGGCGGCGCAGCGGCCGGGGAGCCGCGCGTCGCGCGGTCGTCGACGGGACGTCACGCGGTCGTCGCCGTCCGGCCATCCGACTCCCCTAGCGTCACAGCGACCGAGACGACGAAAGGGCGACGATGACCCTCACACTCACGCTCGTGCGGCACGGGCGGACCCACTTCAACGCGCGGCGCATCCTGCAGGGCCGCAGCGACTCCCCGCTCACCCGCGAAGGACGCGCCGGCGTGCGCGCCACCGCACAGCACCTGGCTGCGACGCCGTTCACCGCCGCGTGGTCCTCCCCTGCGGGCCGTGCGATCACCACGGCGGTCGAGCTCCTGCGGCGCCACCCGGACGTCCGGCTCCGGACCGACGCCGACCTGCGCGAGTACCACTTCGGCACGTTCGAGCGTCGACCCGAGAGCAGCCTGGACGCGGTGGTCGCCTGGCCCGTGCTCGTCGGGCAGGTGCTCGCCGGCACCCACCCCGGGCTGCCCGGCGGCGAGCACGCTGCGGACTTCATGCGCCGCACGACGAGCGTGTTCGCCCGGCTGGTCGAACGGCACCTCGGGACCGACGAGCACGTGCTCGTCGTCGGCCACGGCCTGGCGCTGGGTGCCTACCTGGCGACGCTCGCGCCGATCGGGCTGGTCGCCCTGCCGAACGCCTCCGTCACGACGGTCGAGGTCGACGAGCCCGGGGTTGCCCGCATCACGACGCTCGCCCACGACGTGGCCGGCCAGGGCCAGCTCGCCGCGCGTCCCGCCCTGGCACCCGTCGCCTGACCGACGCCCCGCCGCCACGCCCCCGAGGGCTCGCCCGCACTCATCGGGCCGGGCGACCGCAGGAGGTGCGACGATGCCCCCGTGGCTGACGAGACGGACGACGCCAGGAGTGCGACGACGAGCGCCGAGGGTCGCGGAGCCGCGGTCTGGGACGACGAACGCCGCGACGTGCTCGGGGAACCGTGGGTGGCGCGCACGCTGCACCTGCCGCCCGACGCGGAGACGGCCCGCGAGGGCGTCGAGCCGGTCGCGACGCTCGTGCACCGGCCCGCGCGGCATCGTCGTGCCGCGCTCTACGTGCACGGGTTCGTCGACTACTTCTTCCACCCGCACGTCGCGGACGCCCTCGACGCGGCCGGGTGGGACCTGTACGCGCTCGACCTGCGCGACTACGGCCGCTCGATCCGGCCGGGCCGACCGCCCAACCACACGCGCGAGCTCGCCACGTACGCCCAGGAGATCGACGCAGCGGTCGCGCTGCTGCGCGAGGACCACGAGCACGTGGCGCTGCTCGGGCACTCGACGGGAGGACTTGTCGCGGCGTTGTGGGCCGACGCGAGGCCGGGCGCGGTCGACGCGCTCGTCCTGAACTCGCCGTGGCTCGACCTGCGCGGCAGCTGGTTCGAGCGGCACCTCCTCACTCATGCGCTGGGCCCGGTCGCGAAGGTCGCTCCCGACCTCGTCGTCGGACGCATCAAGCCGCACTACGGGCGCGCGCTGCACGCCGCGACGGGCGGCGAGTGGGACTTCGACCTGACCTGGAAGCCTCACGAGGGCTTCCCCGCCCGGGCCTCCTTCATCCGCACGGTCCGGGTCGGCCAGGCGCGTGTGGGGCGCGGACTGCACATCGCCGCGCCCGTGCTCGTGCTGAGCTCGGACGCCACCGGCCCCGACGACCGCGAGCACGACGCGCTGCTGACCACGGACTCCGTGCTGGACGTCGCCCACATCGCCGCGCGGGCACCGCTCCTGGGCCCGGACGTCACGCTCGTCGTCGTCCCCGGCGGCGCGCACGACCTCGCGCTGTCCCCCGCTCCGGCACGCGAGCGGTACCTGAAGGAAGTCGTGCAGTTCCTCGACGAGCACGCCACCGCGCAGGACTGACCACGGCGCTCACGTGAGGCGCGGCACAGACGGGGGTGCCGCGCGGCGGACGGCGTCCGCGAGCCGCACGGCGGTACCTGGTCCCGGGGGCGGACGGGTCAGCGCCGCCCGCCCCGGGACCGTTGGTGCGTCAGGTGACCTTGAGGGTGACGGTCGAGGACGTCCCGCCGGTCAGGTACGTCGCCGACGACGAGGTCGGGGTGTACGTCGCACTGACCTTGTACGAGCCCTTGGCCCGGGCGGCGAACGTCACC
>JAEZHJ010000050.1 GCA_023436925.1 Actinomycetes bacterium | reverse complement strand
GAGGGGGCGCCGACAGCGGGGTATCGGGGCTGCAGTACAATCTGGAAGGTTGTCTACAGATCCGGAGCCCGCATGCCCGTACGCGCAGACCTGCGCAATGTCGCCATCATCGCCCACGTCGACCACGGCAAGACCACCCTGGTGGACGCCATGCTGTGGCAGTCGGGAGCCTTCCGCGAGAACCAGGACGTGAACACCCGCGTGATGGACTCCATGGACCTGGAGCGGGAGAAGGGCATCACGATCCTGGCCAAGAACACCGCTGTCGACCACGTCCTGGCGGACGGGTCCACGGTGACGGTCAACATCATCGACACCCCCGGCCACGCCGACTTCGGCGGGGAGGTGGAACGTGGCCTGGAGATGGTGGACGGCGTCCTGCTGCTGGTGGACGCCTCCGAGGGCCCGCTCCCCCAGACCCGGTTCGTGCTGCGCAAGGCGCTGGCCAAGAACCTGCCGATCATCCTGGTGATCAACAAGGTGGACCGTCCGGACGCCCGGATCGCCGAGGTCGTCGACGAGGTCTACGCCCTGTTCCTCGACCTGCTGGACGAGAACGAGGCGCACCACCTCGACTTCCCGATCATCTACTGCGCCGCGAAGGCCGGACGCGCCTCGCTCACCCAGCCCGCCGATGCCACGCTGCCGGACTCCCCCGACCTGGAGCCGCTGTTCCAGCTCATCATGGACACCATCCCGGCGCCCACCTACACCGAGGGCGCCCCCCTGCAGGCGCTGGTGACCAACCTCGACGCCTCCCCGTACCTCGGCCGGCTCGCGCTGTGCCGGATCGTCGAGGGCACCCTCAAGCGCGGCCAGCAGGTCGCGTGGTGCCGCCGCGACGGCTCGATCAGCAACGTCAAGCTGTCCGAGCTGCTGATCACCAAGGCGCTCGAGCGGGTGCCGGCCGACACCGCCGGCCCGGGCGACATCGTCGCGATCGCCGGCATCCCGGACATCACCATCGGCGAGACGATCGCCGACCCGGCCGACCCGCGTCCACTACCGCTGATCCACGTCGACGAGCCGTCGATCTCGATGACCATCGGGATCAACACCGCCCCGCTGTCCGGCAAGGACGGCAAGCTGCTGACCGCCCGGCTGGTGAAGAACCGCCTCGACACCGAGCTGATCGGCAATGTGTCGATCCGGGTGCTGCCGACCGATCGCCCCGACACCTGGGAGGTGCAGGGACGCGGTGAGCTGCAGCTGGCCGTGCTGGTCGAGATGATGCGGCGCGAGGGCTTCGAGCTCACCGTGGGCAAGCCCGAGGTGCTGATGCGCACCATCGACGGCAAGCAGTACGAGCCCGTGGAGCGGCTCACCGTCGACATCCCCGAGGAGCACGTCGGCACGATCACCCAGCTGATGGGGACGCGGCGGGCCCGGATGGAACAGATGGTCAACCACGGCACCGGCTGGGTGCGGGTCGAGTACGTGATCCCGGCCCGCGGCCTGATCGGCTTCCGGACCGAGTTCCTGACCGAGACCCGCGGCACCGGCATCATGCACCACGTCTTCGAGGGCTACGAGCCCTTCTCCGGCGAGATCAAGACCCGGCTGACCGGCTCCCTGGTCGCCGATCGGAGCGGTACCGTCACCGGCTACGCCCTGTTCAACCTGCAGGAGCGCGGCAGCCTGTTCGTGGCCCCGGGCGATGAGGTCTACGAGGGGATGATCGTCGGGGAGAACCCGCGCCAGGAAGACATGGACGTGAACCCGACCAAGGAGAAGAAGCTGACCAACGTCCGCTCCTCCACCGGTGACGAGCTTGAGCGCCTGATTCCGCCGCGGCTGATGAGCCTCGAGCAGTCGCTCGAGTTCTGCCGGGGCGACGAGTGCCTTGAGGTCACTCCGAAGACGGTCCGGATCCGCAAGGTCATCCTCGACGCCAACGAGCGGGCCAAGGTCCGCAGCCGCGCCAAGAACGCCTGACCGACCGTTCGGGGCGCCGCAGAGCTAGCGGGCTTCACCGACCTCGTCGACCTGGTCGTCAGGGTCTTCCACCTGCTCCCCGAGCATTCGGCGGGTCAGCGCGTGGGCGGAGCTGAGCAGGCGTTCCAGGGCCTCGGCCAGGTGAGCGTCGGCCAGGGGTTCACCCCGGTCGGCGGCCAGCAGGACACTGCTGCGGACGAGTTCCTTGGCGAACGAGGCGGTGGTGTGGTCGGTGCGCGCCGCGGCGTCGTCGAGCGCTTCGGCGGAGAACCCCATCCCCCGGGAGTACAGCTCCAGCAGCCGGCGTCGTTCGGCCCGGCCCGGTGGCGGCAGCTCGACGGCGAGGTCGACCCGTCCCGGACGCTCCACCAGGGCCCGCTCCAGCACGTCCACCCGGTTGGTCGTCATCAAGAAGGCGACATCGGCGTCCCCGTCCAGGCCGTCGAGGGCGTCCAGCAGCTCGAACAGCAGGGGTTGCGGGCTGTAGTCGCGCTCCATGGCCACCAGGTCGACGTCCTCGAGCACGACGATCGAAGGCTGGAAGGTGCGGGCGATGTCGGCGGCGCGGTCGATCAGACTCAGTGCTGCACCGCGCAGCAGGACGACCGTGGCGCCCTCTGCCATCCCCACCAGGTGCCGGGCGACCAGGGTCTTCCCGGTCCCGGGAGGCCCGTACAGCAGGACTCCCCGCTTGAGGTGCTGGCCCAGGCCGGTGAGCAACTCCCGGTGCCGCCCGATCCCAAGCACCCTGGCGGAGACCTCGGCCAGGATCCCGTCGGGCAGGACGATGTCGTCGGCGGGCACCTGCGGACGGCGCAGGAAGCCCGCCGAGGCCGCCGCGCCGAACTGGCTGTGGGTGAAGCTGATCAGCTGGCCGCGCAGGACGCTCAGGGCGACCATCCGCTCGCGCAGCCTGGCCAGGAAGCTCGACACCAGGTCGGGGTCTTCCGCGATGACGTCGAGGCTGGCGTGCTCGCGTCCGAATCGCTCGTCGGCGCCGCGCTGGACGACCACCAGCGGACGCTCCTGGAAGCGCAGCAACCGGACGCCGAGCCGGACGACCCGCCGAGAGCTGTCCGGCCCGGTGGGCCGCTCCTCGTAGTCGACCGGACCGACGTCGAATCGGCCGTGCTCCCCGCGCAGCAGCTCGGGTGTGTCGGCGTGCCGTCGGTAGCCGTTGCCGGACACCCCCACCAACTCGCCGTCCCCGGCTTGCTGCAACTCCGCCAGCGCCAGGTCCGCGTCGACCAGCCGTTCCTCGGCGACCACCTCGGTGACCACCGGCAGGGTCAGGGCGTCCGCGCCGAGATGGGCTGACAGCCGCAGCCCCAGCGGGCTCGGGTCGCTCGCCTGCTCCCGCTCCGCCCAGGCCGCCGCGTGCTTGAGGTAGGCCGCTGCGCTGCGCATCAGCTCGCGATCCAGTTGGTCCATCCGCTCCCCCGATCGTCGTCGGCACTCTAGCGGGGGCACCCCGTCGCCGGGAGGCTCTGGAAATGGGCTTGCCGGACCCCGCTCACACGGGATCCGGCAATGCCAGGGTCGGTCAGGAGGCGTCCGGTTCGACGCCCTCGCGCCGCTCACGCCGTCGGTTGGCAATCAGGCTGGTGGTGATCACGATGGCCAGAATGCCTACGATGACCAGCAGCGAGGTCATCGTCGGCACGACCGGCACCCACGCCCAGATCCCGTGCGCCCAGTGCAGCACCAGCTTCACGCCGATGAAGGCCAGGATCGCGGCCAGGCCGTAGCCCAGGTGCACCAGGGCGCCGAGCGCGCCGGCCAGGACGAAGTAGAGCGCCCGCAGGCCCAGCAGGGCGAAAGCGTTGGTGACGAAGACCAGGTAGGGGTCGCCGGTGATGCCGTAGACCGCCGGCACCGAGTCGACGGCGAAGACGACATCGGTGGCCAGGATCGCCAGGCAGGCCAGCGCCAGCGGGGTGATCGCGCGGCGTCCGTTCTCCACCACCGTCATCGCCGTCCCGCGGTAGTCGTCGGTCACCGGCCAGAAGCGGCGCACCAGCCGGACGATCCGCAGCGAGCCGACCTCGACCTCGTGCTCGGCCGGGCTCATGGCGTCCCTCAGGACCTTCACCGCGGTGGCCAGCAGGATGACCCCGAACAGCAGGAAGGTCCAGGCGAAGGACGAGATCAGCACCGCACCGAGGGCGATGAAGATGCCGCGCAGCACCAGGGCGCCGGCCACGCCGATCAGCAGCACCCGCTGCTGCAACTTCTTGGGGACGGCGAAGGCCGCCATCAGCAGCATGAAGACGAACAGGTTGTCGACGCTGAGGGACTTCTCGACCAGGTACCCGGCGTAGAACTCCAGGCCGGTCTCATCGCCGAAGGCCTGCCAGACCCAGACGCCGAACACCAGCGGCAGCGCGATGTAGAAGACCGACCACCCGATCGCCTCGCGCATCGACACCTCATGGGGGCGGCGGGTGATGAGGAAGTCGAGGACGAAGAGCAGCAGAACGCCGGCGATGCTGATGGCCCACAGCAGGGGGGATCCGATTCCTTGCACAGGCATGCCTCACTGAGTCGTGAGGTCTGCTTCACCCGTTGTGACGGGCGCGCCCACGAGGGCACACACGTGCCCGGACTGACCGCAAGGCGACTTGGGAAGTACTCCCCTCAGACCTGCAAGTTTACGGGGGGCTCAAGCCCGCCGGGCAAATCGTCCCGCGGGCC
>JAEZHJ010000187.1 GCA_023436925.1 Actinomycetes bacterium | reverse complement strand
TCCAAGGTCGACCGCTCGGCCGCCTACGCCATGCGCTGGGTCGCCAAGAACGTGGTCGCCGCCGGGCTGGCCGAGCGCTGCGAGGTGCAGGTCGCCTACGCGATCGGACGGGCGCACCCGGTCGGTTTTTACACCGAGTGCTTCGGCACCGAGAAGGTGCCGCTGGGCCAGATCACCGACGCCGTCCTGTCGGTGTTCGACCTGCGACCGGCCGCCATCATCCGCGACCTCGACCTGCTGCGCCCGATCTACTCCAGGATCACCAACTACGGCCACTTCGGCCGCGAGCTGGACGTGATGACCTGGGAGCGGACGGACCGGGCCGAGGCCCTCGCCGCCGCGGTGAAGGGCTGACCTCCGGGTTTCTCCTGTGCGACGCCGCGTCCGGCTGGTAGGAATAGCGGCACAACCGGCGCCAGGAGGATCCCAGATGGGACGCAAGGTGGGTCAGGTCGGCGTTCCTGTGGTTCGCCGGGACGCCCCGGGACCGTTCCGGGCAGGCTTGCTGTTCCGGGCGGGATTGCGCTATGCCAGCTTCCGGACGCTGCCCGTCCCGCACCTGGTGGAGCATCTCATCATGTCGGAGCTGCCGCGGGTGCCACTGGCTCACAACGCGCGGGTCGACGATGAGGTCATGGTGTTCCACGCGAGCGGCGAGCGGAGCGCGGTCCTCGACCTGATCCAGCAGGTCGCCCGGACCGTCGCTGACCCGCCGTTGCACAGGCTCGCACATGAGGCGAAAGTGGTGGGCCTCGAAGAGGGACTTGCGGTGGCTCCGCCGATGGCCGGCGCCTTGCTCACGCGTTACGGGATTCACGGCGTGGGACTGGCCGGAGCCTGCGGTCCGGCGGCAGACCAGGTCACCGAGGCCCAGGTGATGGAGTTCACCCGGCGCTGCCTGACCCGAGAGAACGCCGTCCTGCTGGTCACCGGGGAACTCCCCGACGGCTGGTCGATCGAGCTGCCGGAGGGTCCCAGGCCGCACATGCCGGTGCCTGTTGCGTCCCACATCGAGGCTCCCAGCCTGCTCCGGACGGCCTGTGAGGGGGCCACCCTCTCCTACGAGCTCACGGCCGAGGACGCGGCCAGCGGCGTCCTGCTGTTGGCCGTGCTGCAAACCGCGCTCGAAGAGGACCTTCGCCACCGTCGCGCCATGGTGTACGACGTCTACGCGGCCCGGCGCCGGGTCAGCACCGAGACCACGCTGTCGGTGGTGGCCTGCACCGGTAGAACCGAGGACCTGCCTGCGATGGCCCAGGCGATGGTGGACGAACTGCGACGCCTCGCTGACCACGGTCCGACACCCGAGCAACTGGAGTACGAGGTTCGCAGTTTCGCGGCGTGGCTCGACGATCCCGGCGATCCGCTGGAGGCGCTCGAGGACGAGGCAGTCCGGCTGCTTGAGACCGGCCGCGAGCCGCGCGGGGGTGATGAACTCCTGGCGCTGATGAGCAGCGTCGGCATCGAGCGGGTGCAGGCGCGCGCCCGGGAGGCGCTCGGGCGGCTGCTGGTGGAGGTCAGTGATGAGGTCTCGCTCGAGATCGCCGGCCTGCGGGATTGCACCGACGATGTCTGGCCGGAGGCGCCCAGGCACGCCGGCCGGAGGTTCCGGCGCCGAGTCCTGACCCTCGCACCGCTGGACACCGCGGTCACGGTCGGCGACGAGGGCCTCACGCTCCAGGTCGACGGCTATGCGAGCTCGATGCGGTGGTCGGAGGTCGCAGGTGTCGAGCGGGACGGCGACACCCGGATGGTGCGCGGCGCGGACGGCCGGGTGGTCCCGGTGATCGCGGACGTGTTCCGGGGCTCCGCCGAACTGCTGCGGTTGATCGACCGGACGGCCGGTGACTTAGGGTACGCCGCTGCAGCGGAGTAGCCCGGCTCCCACCGCCCGATGTCGGCACCGGCCTCTAGGCTGCGTGTCATGGCACAGGGGCGGGTGGCGAGCGTGGCGGTCGACGTCCCGCTGGCGCACCTGGACCGCCCCTTCGACTATCTCGTCCCCGAGGCGCTCCGCGACCAGGCGGTGCCGGGTGCCCGGGTGCGGGTGAGGTTCGCCGGACGTCAGGTCAACGGGTTCATCCTGGGGCTGTCGGACGGCTCGGATCACCCCGATCTCAAGCCGCTGCACGCCGTCGTCTCGCCCGAGCCGGTGCTCACCGACGAGGTCGCCGCCCTGGTGCGCGCGGTGGCCGACCACTACGCCGGCAGCTTCACCGACGTCGTCCGGCTGGCTGTACCGCCCCGGCACGGCGTCACCGAGAACGCCGTCCCGCCCGACTACCCCGCCCCGCGGCTGGAGGACCTGCCGCCCGGCCCGCTGCCCGGCTACCCGTCCGGCGAGGGCCTGCTGGCCGCCCTGACCGGCGGCGGCGCGCCCCGGGCGGCCTGGACGGTCGCCCCCACCAGCGGCCCCGAGGGCGACTGGCAGGCCGGGCTGCTCCAGGCCGCGGCAGCCACGCTTCGGTCCGGCAAGGGCGCGATCGTCGTGGTGCCCGACCAGCGTGACCTGGCCGCGCTGGGCAAGCTGGCCGAGCAGTGGTTCGGCAAGGGCAGCTTCGTCACCCTCAGCGCCGAGGCCGGGCCCGCCGCCCGGTACCGGGCCTTCCTGGCCGCCCTGCGGGGCCAGGTCCGGCTCGTGCTGGGCACCCGTGCCGCCGCCTTCGCCCCCGTCCACAACCTCGGCCTGCTGGCGCTGTGGGACGACGGGGACGACTCCCACGCCGACCTGCGGGCGCCCTACCCGCACGCTCGCGAGGTGGTCGCGCTGCGGGCCCACCTGACCGGCTGCGGGCTGCTGCTCGCGGCCCGGAACCGGACCTGCGAAGTCCAGCGGCTGGTCGAGAGCGGGTGGCTGCGCCCGCTCGCCCTCACCCCCGGCCAGGCCCGGGCGGTCTCGCCGGCGATGCGTTCCTGCCCTGACGAGCAGCGCCTGCCGTGGCCGGTGTTCGCCGCGATCCGCGACGGCCTGACCTCCGGCCCGGTGCTGGTCAGCGTCCCGCGGGCCGGCTACCAGCCCCTGGTGGTCTGCGAACGCTGCCGCGAGGTGGCCCGCTGCCGGCACTGCTCGCAAGCCCTGGTCCGCGGCCCCGGTGGCCTCGCCTGCCGATTCTGCGGCCCGCTGACCACCGCCTGGCGGTGCGCCGAGTGCGGCGGCGGCCAGCTCCGCACCCCGGTGGCCGGCGTGGTGCGCACGGCCGAGGAGTTCGGCAAGGCCTTCCCCGGCACCACCGTGCTGCACTCCAACGGCGAGCACCCGCTCGAGCAGGTCGGCGACAAGCCCGCCATCGTGCTGGCCACCCCCGGGGTCGAACCGGTCGCACCGACCGGCTACGCCGCCGCCCTCGTGCTGGACACCGCCGCCACGCTGTCCCGGCCCGACCTGCGCGTCGGGGAGGAGGCGCTGCGGCGCTGGCTGGCGGTCGCGGCACTGGTCCGCCCCGGTGAGGCCGGCGGCACCGTCCTGCTCGTCGGTGAGCCGTCCGACCGCCAGGTCCAGGCCATGCTGCGGGTCGATCCGGTCGGCTACGCCGAGCGGGAACTCGCCGAGCGACGCGCCACCGGGTTCCCGCCCGCCGCCAAGCTCGTCACCATCGAGGGTGACCTGACCCTGCTGGGCCAGATCGCCGAGGTGCTGCAGCCGCCGGAGGGGGTCGACCTGCGGGGGCCGTTCGAGGTCCCGGCCGGTCGCAACGAGGAGGGCACGCCGGCCCGGCTCACGCTGCGCAGTCCGCTCGGGCAGGGCCCCCAACTGGTGGCGGCGGTGCGGCTGATGCTGGCCCAGCGGGTCGCGCGCAAGGCCGAAGGGGCGCTGCGCGTTCGGGTCGATCCACAGGTCGTAGGCTGACCTCATGCGCCTCGTCTTTGCCGGGACCCCGGTTGTCGCCGCGCGCACCCTCTCCCACCTGCTCGACCACACCGACCACGAGGTGCTCGCCGCGATCACCCGGCCGGACGCCCCCCAGGGCCGGTCGAAGCGGCTGGTGCCCAGCCCGGTCGCCCAGCTTGCCGCCGAGCGTGGGCTGGAGGTGCTCCGCCCGGCCAGCGCCCGCGACCCCGAGCTGGCCGCCAGGCTGGCCGAGCTCGCCCCGGACGCGGCCGTGGTGATCGCCTATGGTGCGCTGATCCCGCAACCCGTGCTCGACCTGCCGGCGCACGGCTGGCTCAATGTCCACTACTCGGTGCTGCCACGCTGGCGGGGCGCCGCCCCCGTGCAGCGCGCCATCCTGGCCGGCGATGAGGAGACCGGTGTCACCGTGTTCCGGCTGGTTCCCGCGATGGATGCCGGCCCCGTCCTGGCCACCCGCACCACCCCGATCGGCCCGGACGAGACCGCCGGTGAACTCCTGGAGCGGCTCACCCCGCTCGGCGCCGACCTGCTCGCCGAGGTGCTCACCCAGGTGGCCGACGGCACGGCCCGCGCGGTCGAGCAGCCCGAGGAGGGGATCACCCTCGCCGGGAAGTTGACGGTCGCCGACGCGCGGCTGGACTGGCACCGGCCCGCCGACGAGCTCGCCCGCCAGGTCCGGGCCTGCAACCCGTCGCCCATGGCGTGGACCACCTGGTCGGGCGACCGGTTCCGGGTGCTGCGGGCCGAGGCCGTGCCCGGAGACCTGCCCGCCGGCACCGTGCAGGTCAGTCGTCGCGAGGTGCTCGTCGGCACCGGCTCGGGGCTGCTGCGGCTCGCACAGGTGCAGCCGCAGGGCAAGGCCGCGATGCCGGCCGGCGCCTGGGCCAACGGGCTGCGCGGCGAGCCGGAGCCCTTCGAGTGAGCAGGCCCAGCCCTGACCCGGCGCGTCGGGCGGCCTTCCGGGTGCTGCGCCGGGTCGAGTCCCAGGGTGCCTACGCCAACCTGACGATGGCCGCCGAGGCGGCCGGACTGAGCCGGCGCGACGCCGCCTTCGCCACCGAGCTGTGCTTCGGCACCTGCCGGGCGCTGGGCACCTACGACGCGGTGATCGAGGCGGCCGGCGGACGTCCGGTGGCCCGGCTCGACCCGCCGGTGCTGGACGTGCTGCGGCTGGGCGCCCATCAGGTGCTCGCGATGCGGGTCCCCACCCATGCGGCGGTCTCGGCGACGGTCGACCTGGCCGCCGCCGAGGTCGGCCGTCGGGTGACCGGCCTGGTGAACGCGGTGCTGCGCAAGATCGCGGCCCGTCCGCTGGCGGAGTGGCTGGCGAAGCTGACCGCCGGACGGGACCGGCTCGACACCCTCGCCCTCACCAGCCAGCACCCGCGCTGGATCGTCGAGGCGTGGCAGGACGCGCTGGGGGAGCGGGCCGCCGCGGAGCTGGAGGACGCGCTCGCCGCCGACAATGTCGCGCCCACCAACCACCTCGTGGTCCGGCCCGGCCTGGCGGAGGTCGCCGAGCTGGGTGGCGAGCCCGCGCGCTACTCGCCCTTCGGTGCGTACCTGTCCGGGCCGCCGCAGCAGGTTGCCGCGGTGGCCGAGGGCCGCGCCGGGGTGCAGGACGAGGGCTCGCAGCTGGTTGCCCTCGCGCTCAGCCGGGTGGCCGCGCCCGACGGTCCCTGGCTCGACCTGTGCGCCGGACCCGGCGGCAAGGCTGCCCTGCTGGCCGGGCTGGCGATCGGGCAGGACGCCCGGCTGGTCGCCAGTGAGGTGCAACCCCACCGTGGCCGGTTGGTGGCGGCCAACCTGGCCGGCTACGCCGGCGAGCACCGTCCGGTCACGCTGGTGGCCGACGGCACCCGGCCCGCCTGGCAGCCCGGCAGTTTCGCCCGGGTGATGGCTGACGTCCCGTGCACCGGCCTGGGAGCGCTGCGGCGCCGGCCCGAGAGCCGCTGGCGCCGCAGCCCCGACGACCTGCCCGGGCTGGTCGCCCTGCAGTCAGCGCTGTTGCGGTCGGCGATCGCCGCAGCCCGGCCCGGCGGGGTGGTGGCCTACGTCACCTGCTCGCCGCACCTGGCCGAGACCCGGGCCGTGGTGGCCGGCGCCACCGGGGTGGAGGTGCTGGACGCCCCCGGCTACCTGCCCGAGGTGCCCGACGCGGCCGCCGGTGAGTTCGTGCAGCTGTGGCCGCACCGCCACGGCACCGACGCCATGTTCCTGGCCCTGCTGCGCAAACTCGGCTGAGCCGGCATCGGCTCACCCATCGTCGCGCGGCGTGGCGGCCGGGGCGGGTTGGCTAGGCTGTCGACCTGTGGGAATCCGCATTACACCGAGTGTCCTGAACTCCGATCTTTCGAACCTCGCCGGCGAGGTGGCCCGGATCCCCAGCGCCGATCTCGTCCACCTCGACGTGATGGACAACCGCTTCGTCCCCAACCTGTCCTTCGGGCTGCCGGTGGTGGAGGCGCTGCGGCGGCACACCACGATGCCGATGGACCTGCACCTGATGATCGCCGAGGTCGACCGCTGGGCACCGGGGTACGCCGAGGCGGGCTGTGAGTCGGTGACCTTCCACGTGGAGGCCTCCGACGACCCGCGCAAGCTCGCCCGGACCCTGCGCTCCCTCGGCGCGCGGGCGTCCATGGCGCTCAAGCCGGGCACCCCGATCGAGCCCTACGCCGATCTGCTGCCCGATCTCGACATGGTCCTCATCATGACCGTCGAGCCCGGGTTCGGCGGCCAGGCCTTCATGACCGACATGATGCCGAAGGTCGCGCGCACCCGGGAGCTGGTGGCCGCGCTCGGCAAGGAGATCTGGGTGCAGGTCGACGGCGGCGTCTCGGCGGACACAATCGCGCAGTGCGCCGAGGCGGGTGCCGACACCTTCGTGGCCGGTTCGGCGGTGTACTCCGCCGAGGATCCCGACGCGGTGGTCCGGGCGCTGCGCGAACTGGCGCTCAGCCACGCCGGCTGAGGCCTACGGCCGCCGGTTGCGCCGCTTCAGGTAGCGCTCGAACTCGGCGGCGATCGAATCGCCCGAGGGCTGCGGGGTCTCCTCGTCGCGCCGCTCCTCCAGGGCGGAGATGTAGCTGGAGATGTCCGGATCGTCGGCGACCAGCTCGTTGACCTGCGACTCCCAGGACGCGGCCGCCTCGGCCAGGCCCTCGGCCTCCAGCGGCGTGTTCAGCACGTCCTCCAGCCGGGCCAGCAGGGCCAGCGTGGCCTTCGGGTTGGGCGGTTCGGCGACGTAGTGCGGGACGGACGCCCACAGCGACACCACCGGCATCCCGGCCATCGCCGCCTCGTTCGCCAGCACGCCGACGATCCCGGTCGGCCCCTCGTAGGTCGACAGCGACAGGCCCAGCTCGTCGGCCAGGTCGGCGGTGCTGGCGGTCGCCGCCACCGGCACCGGCCGCGAGTGCGGCGCATCGGTCAGCAGGGCGCCCAGCAGCACGACGATCTCGGGCCGCACCGTCCGCAGCATCGACAGCAGGCGACCGGCGTACTCCCGCCAGCGGTAGTTCGGCTCCGGGCCGCCGATCAGCACCAGGTCGCGCTCCGGCAGGGACGCCACGAGCACCTCGGTGGTCGGCCACTCCACGATCCGCTCCGTGGGCGACAGCAGCCGGGCGGTGGGCCGGTTGACCTGGAAGTCGTAGAAGTCCTCAGGGTCGAAGGAGAACTCGAGTCTGGCCTTGTAGCAGTCGGCAAGATGGTCGATCACCCCGCTGGCGGCGTCGCCGGCGTCGTTCCACCCGCCGAACGCAGCCACGACGGCCGGGTTGCGCAGGTCCCTGAGCCCGAGTCTTGCCATGGGGCCACTGTAACCCTCGGTCCGCAACCCCCCTCGTACACTTCGCTGCATGAATCGTGACCTGCGCGCTGCCCTGGCCGACCGCATCCTCGTGGCCGACGGCGCGATGGGGACGATGCTGCAGGGCTTCGACCTGTCGCTGGACGACTTCCAGGGCTACGAGGGCTGCAACGAGGTGCTCAACGTCACCCGGCCCGACGTGGTGACGGCGATCCACGGCGCCTACCTGGACGCCGGGGCGGACTGCATCGAGACCAACACCTTCGGCGCCAACCTGGCCGCCCTGGGGGAGTACGAGATCGCCGGACGGATCGCGGAACTCGCCGAGGCGGGCGCGGCCCTGGCCCGGGCGTCCGCCGACACCGCCGCCGCGGACGGCCGTCCGCGCTTTGTGCTGGGCAGCATCGGCCCCGGCACCAAGCTGCCGAGCCTGGGCCATGTCGGCTACGCCGCGCTGCGCGACGCCTACCAGGTGCAGGCCGAGGCGATGATCGCCGGCGGGGTGGACGGCTTCCAGATCGAGACCTGCCAGGACCTGCTGCAGGCCAAGGCCGCGGTCGCCGGCGTCCGGCACGCGCTGACCGCGCTGGGCGCCGACCTGCCGGTGCTGGTCAATGTCACGATCGAGACCACCGGGGCGATGCTGCTGGGCAGCGAGATCGGGGCTGCGCTGACCGCGCTGGAGCCGCTCGGGATCGACGCCATCGGCCTGAACTGCGGCACCGGCCCGACCGAGATGAGCGAGCACCTGCGCCACCTGTCGCGCTTCGCGTCGATCCCGGTGGCCTGCATGCCCAACGCCGGCCTGCCCGAACTCACCTCCGACGGCGCCCGCTACCCGATGGGTCCGGACTCCTTCACCGCCTACCTCGAGCAGTTCACCGGCGAGTTCGGGCTGGGGCTGGTCGGCGGCTGCTGCGGCACCACCCCGGACCACATCCGGCGGCTGGCCGACGCGGTGGCCGGCGCCCGCCCGGCGCCCCGCAGCCCCTCGGCGGTGGCCAGCGTCTCGTCGCTGTACGCCGAGGTGCCGCTGCGCCAGGACACCAGCTACCTGGTGATCGGGGAGCGCACCAACGCCAACGGCTCGCGCGCCTTCCGCGACGCCATGCTCGCCGGCGCCTGGGCGGACTGCGTCGAGATCGCCAAGGAGCAGAGCCGCGACGGGGCGCACGTCCTCGACCTGTGCGTCGACTACGTCGGACGAGACGGGGTCGCCGACATGGCCGAGCTGGCCTCCCGGCTGGCGACCGCGGTGTCCCTGCCGATCGTGCTGGACTCCACCGAGCCGGAGGTGCTGCGGGCCGGGCTGGAACGGCTGGCCGGTCGCTGCGCGGTGAACTCGGTCAACTACGAGGACGGCGACGGCCCCGAGTCCCGGTTCGCCAAGGTGATGCCGCTGGTCAAGGAGCACGGCGCCGCCGTCGTGGCGCTCACGATCGACGAGGAGGGCCAGGCCCGCACCGCCGAGTGGAAGATCCGGGTCGCCGAGCGGCTGATCGCCGACCTCACCGGGACCTGGGGGATGCGGGTCGAGGACATCATCGTCGACTGCCTGACCTTCCCGATCGCCACCGGCCAGGAGGAGACCCGCCGCGACGCGCTGGAGACCATCGAGGCGATCCGGGAAGTGGTGCGCCGCCACCCCGGCATCCACACCACGCTCGGCATCTCGAACGTGTCCTTCGGCCTGAACCCGGCCGCCCGGGTCGTGCTCAACTCGGTTTTCCTGCACGAGTGCATGCAGGCCGGGCTCGACTCGGCGATCGTCCACGCCGCCCGGATCGTGCCGATGGCCCGGATCCCCGACGAGCAGCGCGAGGTCGCCCTCGACCTGATCTACGACCGGCGCGCCCCCGGCTACGACCCGCTGACCCGCTTCCTCGAGCTGTTCGAGGGGGTCACCACCGCCGACACCCGCCAGGCCCGGCGCGCCGAGCTCGAGGCACTCCCGGTGGGGGAGCGGCTCGCCCGCCGGATCGTGGATGGCGACGCCAACGGGCTGGAGGCCGACCTCGACCTGGCGCTGGCGGAGCGGCCCGCCCTGGCCATCATCGACGACCACCTGCTGGCGGGGATGAAGACGGTGGGCGAGCTGTTCGGGGCCGGCCAGATGCAGCTGCCCTTCGTCCTGGCCTCGGCCGAGGTGATGAAGTCCGCGGTGCGCTACCTCGAGCCGCACATCGACGCCTCCGACACCGCCGGCAAGGGCACCATCGTGCTGGCCACCGTGAAGGGGGACGTGCACGACATCGGCAAGAACCTGGTCGACATCATCCTGACCAACAACGGCTACACGGTCATCAACCTCGGCATCAAGCAGCCGGTCAGCGCGATCATCGAGGCAGCCCTGGCCCACAACGCCGACGCGATCGGGATGTCCGGGCTGCTGGTGAAGTCGACCGTCGTGATGCGCGACAACCTGGCCGAACTGAACGCCCGCGGGCTGAGCGGATACCCCGTCCTGCTCGGCGGGGCCGCGCTCACCCGCGCCTTCGTCGAGGAGGACCTCAACGAGCTGTACGAGGGCGAGGTGAGGTACGCCCGGGACGCCTTCGAAGGCCTCTCGCTGATGGAGTCGGTGATGGCCGTCCGCCGCGGCGAGCCGGGGGCGGCCCTGCCCGCCCCGCGCCGCCGCCGGGTCACCGCGGCGACCCGGCGTCCGGCCGAGGACGCCGCCCCGGACGAAACCCGCTCCGACGTGGCCCGCCGGGTCGACGTCCCGGTACCGCCGTTCTGGGGCAGCCGGGTGGTCAAGGGGATCAAGCTGGCCGAGGTCGCCCAGTGGCTCGACCACCGGGCCACCTTCATGGGCCAGTGGGGCCTGCGCGGCGCCCCCGGCGGCCCCAGCTACGAGGAACTCGTCGCAGCGGAGGGGATGCCGCGGCTGCGCCGCTGGCTGGACGAGGTCGCCACCCGCGGGCTGGCCGAGTTCGCCGTCGTCTACGGCTACTGGCCGTGCCACTCCGAGGGCAACACCCTGATTGTGGGCGACCCGGACGATCCGGGCCAAGAACTCCACCGGTTCACCTTCCCGCGCCAGTCCCGCGATCGCCGGCTCTGCCTTGCCGACTTCTTCCGGGACCGGCAGGAGGCGGACGAACTCGGGCCCGACGTGGTCTCCTTCCAGTTGGTCACGATGGGGTCGGCGGTCGCCGAGGCGACTGCCCAGCTGTTCGCCGCCGACAACTACCGCGACTACCTGGAATTGCACGGGCTGTCGGTGCAGCTCACCGAGGCGCTGGCCGAGTGCTGGCATGCCCGGGTCCGGTCCGAGCTCGGTCTGGGGGGTGACGGCAGCCGCGAGGCGATGATCCGCGACCAGGCCTACCGCGGCTCGCGCTACTCGTTCGGCTACCCGGCCTGCCCCGACCTCGCCGACCGGGCGAAACTCGTCGCGCTGCTCGAACCGGAGCGGATCGGGGTTACCTTGTCCGAAGAACTGCAACTGCACCCCGAGCAGTCCACCGACGCCCTGGTGGTGCACCATCCGGAGGCGAAGTACTTCAATGCGCGCTGACTTCAGGTGGCTGGCTGCCGGCCTGGCGACGATCCTGCTGGCCGGCTGTACGCCCGACCTGCCGCTGCCGAGTGAGGAACCGACCCCGTCGCCGACCCCGACCGCCCGGGACTTCACCGTCTCCACGTCCGGACCGATCCGCTCGGCCGACCCGGCGGTGGCGCTGGGCGACACCGACGCGCTGATCGCGACGAACATCTACCAGCGCCTGATGCACGTCCAGACCGACACCGGCGAGCTGAAGCCGGACGCCGCGACCGACTGCATCTTCAGCGCGGAGACGATCTACGAGTGCACGCTGCCGCAGACCCTCACCTTCCACAACGGCAATGCGCTGACCTCCTCCGACGTCCGGTTCAGCATCCAGCGGGCGCTGCGGCTGGACGTGGCCGGGACCGCGGTGAGCCTGCTCGACTCCCTGGTGCGGATCTCCGTCCCCGACCCGCAGACGGTGCGTTTCCACCTCGCCTACGCGGACAAGCGGTTCGGCTACGCGCTCACCTCGGTGGCCGCCTCGATCGTGGACGAGGAGAGCTTCGACCCGGACGCCGCGCTGCCGCTGGACGCCCTCCCGATCGGGTCGGGTCCGTACCGGGTCGACCAGATCGGTGAGGACGCCGTGGTGTTCAGCCGGTACGTCGACTACGCCGGGCCGGTGGCCGGGGTGATCGACCGGATCCGGCTGCAGCACGTCGCCGATTCGGTGGCGGCCGAGACCGCGATCGCCGAGGCCACCACGGACGTGGTCTGGCGCACCCTCGACCCGCCCGCCCTGGACCGGCTGGAGAACGAGATCAAGACCAACCCCGACCAGACCACGGCCGAGGGCTTCACCCGCTGGCCGCTGGACGGTGCCCGGGTGACGCACCTGGCGTGGGCTGTCGACTCCAAGCACCGCTCCGACGCCGACCTGCGCGACGGCGTGGCCCGCGCGCTGCAGGCCGACCGGACGCTGGACTCGCTCGTCCCGGCCGGCGTCGAGGCGCACATCGCCGCCTTCCGGGTGGGTGGACGCCCGATCCTTCCCGAGATCAAGGGCGAGCGGATCACGCTGCGGCTGCGCTACGACCCGTCCGCCCCCGGCCACGCCGACACCGCCAGCATGCTGCGGGCCCGCATCGAGGAACTGGACCGGGTCAGCGTCCGGCTGGTCACCGAAGGCGCCGCCGACCTGGTGCTGTCCGACTTCCCGGCCTGGGTCCCCACCGCCGGAGGCTGGCTGCAGGGCTACCTGGACGAGCCGCTGCCCGGCAGCGCCGACAAGCTGGCCGAACTCGACCACCGCTCCCGCACCACCTCGGGGGACGCCCGGCTGGTCGCGCTGGGCGAACTGCAGAAGCAGGCGGCGGTGGATGCCACCGTGCTGCCGGTGTCGCAGACCGACGGGATACTCTTCCTCGGCCGGGGTGTCTCCCTGGCCGGGCTGCCGCTGGGCAGCTCGGGACACCTGGGATTGTGGGGACTGCGGAATGCCTGAGCCGAGCGGGGTACGGACCGGACCGTTGGTGGTAGGGGAGCGGGTCGCGCTGACCGACCCGAAGGGCCGCCGGCACTCGATCCTGCTCACCCCGGGCGCGGTCTTCCACACCACCCGCGGCGGGATCAGCCACGACGCCCTGATCGGCGGCCCGGACGGCCAGGTGGTCACCTCGGCGGGCGGGGTGTCCTACGTCGCCTTCCGGCCGCTGCTGGAGGAGTTCACCGTCACGATGCCGCGCGGGGCGGCCGTGGTGTACCCCAAGGACGCCGCCCACATCCTGATGCAGACCGACATCTTCCCCGGCGCCCGGGTGCTGGAGGCGGGCGCCGGTTCGGGGGCGCTCAGCCTGCACCTGCTGCGCGCGATCGGCACCGGCGGACGGCTCTACTCCTACGAGCGGCGCCCCGACTTCGCCCAGATCGCCCGGCGCAATGTCGAGACCTTCTTCGGCGGCCCCCACCCGGCGTGGGAGCTGCGCGAGGGCGACCTGGTCGAGACGATCGGCCCCGAGCCGGTCGACCGGGTGGTGCTCGACATGCTCGCCCCCTGGGAATGCCTCGACGTGGTCGGCGAGGTGCTGGAGGCCGGCGGGGTGCTGTGCTGCTACGTCGCCACCACCACCCAGCTCGGCCGGACGATGGACACGATGCGGGTGCACGGCGGCTTCACCGAACCGGTGGCCCGGGAGTACGCGGCCCGCGAGTGGCACGCCGAGGGCCTGGCGATCCGGCCCGGCCACGGCACCTCGGGGCACACCGGCTTCCTGATCTTCGCCCGCCGGCTGGCGCACGGCACCACCGCGCCGCTGCGCCGCCGCCGTCCCGCCCCCGGGGCGTACGGCCCGGACTACACCGGGCCCCGTCCGGCCGGAGTGACCAGCGAGCCGGTGGAGGGCTGAGATGGACGAGGTCGACCAGCTGCGCCGGGCCCGCGAGCTCGCGGAGCGGCGACTGGCCGACGCCCGGGCCGACGCACGGTCACTCGCCCGGCAGAACGAGAAGCTGAACGCCACACTGACCCAGGCCCGGGATTCCCTGGTCACCCTGCGGGCCCAGCTGGAGGACCTGGCCACCCCGCCGAACAGCTTCGGGGTCGTCGTGGCGGCCGGCGAGGGCACCGCCGACGTCAGCACGGGCGGCCGGTTGCTGCGCTGCCAGGTCAACCCCGAACTCGACGCCGCAGCGCTGGCGACCGGCGCCCGGGTATTGCTCAACGAGGCGATGATGGTGATCGGGGCCGCCCCTGCGACCCGCAGCGGCGAGACCGTCCGGCTGCGCGAGGTGCTGCCCGACGGCCGGCTGCTGGCGGCGACCGCGGGCGGGGAGGACGTCGTCCTGGTCTCCTCCGACGCCCTGGCCGAGAGCGAGCTCGCGGTCGGCCAGACCCTGCTGGCCGACTCCCGCGCCGGGGTCGCGCTCGAGGTGGTCCAGCGCACCGACGTCACCGAACTGACGCTGGAGGAGGTGCCGGACGTCACCTACGCCGACATCGGCGGACTGACCAGCCAGATCGAGCAGATCCGCGACGCCGTCGAACTGCCGTTCCGGAACCGCGAGCTGTACGAGCAGTACCGGCTGCGGGCACCCAAGGGCGTCCTGCTGTACGGCCCGCCCGGCTGCGGCAAGACCATGATCGCCAAGGCGGTCGCGAACGCCGCCGGCAGCCACTTCCTCAACATCAAGGGCCCCGAACTGCTCGACAAGTACGTCGGCGAGACCGAGCGGCAGATCCGGCTGATCTTCCGCCGGGCCCGCGAGCACGCCAGCGACGGTCGTCCGGTGGTGGTCTTCTTCGACGAGATGGACTCGCTCTTCCGCACCCGCGGCAGCGGGGTGTCCTCCGACGTCGAGTCGACCATCGTCCCGCAGCTGCTGAGCGAGATCGACGGCGTCGAGAGCCTCGCCAACGTGATCGTGATCGGGGCCACGAACCGGGAGGACCTGATCGACCCGGCGATCCTGCGCCCCGGCCGGCTGGACGTGAAGATCAAGCTCGACCGGCCCGACGCGGACGGAGCCCGCGACGTGCTCGCCCGCTACCTGACCCCCGACCTGCCGCTCAACCACCCCGGCGGCGCGCCCGAACTCATCGACCTCATCGTCGAGCGGCTCTACACCAGGTCGGACCAGACCCGCTTCATCGAGGTCACCTACGCCAGCGGCGCCCGTGAGGAACTCCACGTCGCCGACTTCGTCTCCGGCGCGATGCTGGCCAATATCGTCGACCGGGCCAAGAAGGCCGCCATCAAGGACGTCATCGGCGGCCGGCCGCACGGCATCACCGCCGACCATGTCGCCGGTGCCTGCGCCGCCGAGGTCGCCGAGAACGAGGACCTGCCCAACACCACCAACCCCGACGACTGGGCGCGGATCTCGGGCCGCAAGGGGGAGCGGATCGTGTTCCTGCGCACCTTCGCCGGCTCCCGCTCCCTGCCGGTGTAGCCCATGCCGGCGGTGATGGGGGTCGAGACCGAGTACGGCGTCCTCGCCCCGCAGGTGCCCGACCTCGACCCCTACCTGCTCTCGACGGCGGTCGTGCTGGGCTGGCCCGGGCCCGCCACCCACACCACCCTCGACTTCGACGACCCGCTGCCGATCGAGGACCTGCACAACCGGATCCTCGGCAACGGCGCCCGCTTCTACGTCGACCATGCCCACCCCGAGTACTCCGGGCCGGAGGTGACCTCGGCCGCCGCCGCGGTCAGCTACGACCTCGCCGGCGACCGGATCGTGGCGGCCGCGGCGCAGGCCGCCTCCCGGCGGCTGGGCACCCCCGTCCGCATCTTCAAGAACAACACCGACTCCCACGGCGCCTCCTACGGCTGCCACGAGAACTACCTGCTGGCCCGCTCCACGCCGTGGCAGCGGATCCTGCGGCAGTTCACCGGCTACCTGGTCTCTCGGACGATCGTCAGCGGCGCCGGACGCCTCGGACGCGGCCAGCACGGCGAGCGGCCCGGCTTCCAGCTCAGCCAGCGGGCCGACTTCTTCGAGACCCTGGAGGGGATCCAGACCACCCGCAACCGCCCGATCGTCAACACCCGCGACGAGCCCCACGCCCCGCCGCAGCACTATCGCCGGCTGCACGTGATCACCGGGGACGCCAACCGGTCGGCGTGGTCCACCTGGCTCAAGGTGGGCGGCGCCGCCGCCGTGCTGGCAGCCCTGGAGGCGGACGCGCTGCCGGAGTTCGAGCTGGCCGACCCGGTCGCCGCGCTGCACTCGATCAGCCACGAGCCGCACCACCCGGTGCCGCTGGCGGACGGCCGCACCATCACCGCCGCCGCCCTGCAGGCGGAGTACCTGGCCGCCGCCCGGGCCCACGCCGACCGCGCCGGCGGCGACCAGGCGGTGCTGGACGCCTGGCAGGAGGTGCTCGCCGACTTCGACGCCGACCCCGACCGGCTGGCCGACCGGCTGGACTGGGCCGCCAAGCGGAGGCTGCTGACGTCCTACGCCGACCGGCACGGGCTCCCCGCGGACTCGCCGCGGCTGGCCCAGCTCGACCTGGCCTGGGCCGAACTTGCGCCCACCTCACCGTTCGAACTGCTCACCACCCGCGGCGGCCTGCGCCCGCTGCCGTTCCAGCCCGACCCCGACGCCGCGATCAGCGCGCCGCCGTCCGACACCCGGGCCTGGCTGCGCGGGACCATCGTCCAGCACGCCGCCGACGCGGTCGTGGCGGGGTCGTGGGACTGGCTGGTCGTGCGTGACGCCGCCGGCCGCCGGCACCGGCTCGACCTGTCCGACCCGCTGCTGCCAGGCGACCCGGATGCGGTGCTCGCGGCGCTGGCTCGGTAGGGTGGATCCTCGAACAAGGAGACAGTCGATGGCCGAGAGGGTGCGCCAGCAGCGCCAGGGATCCCGCGAGGAGCACAGCGGGGTCGACCTCAGCACCTCGTCGACCGTCCGTCCGGCCGATTACGACGCCATCCTCGACGAGATCGACCAGGTCCTGGAGAGCGACGCCGAGGAGTACGTCCGGGCCTTCGTGCAGAAGGGCGGGCAGTGACCCCCATCGATCTCTCGCCGACCCTGATCATCGGCACCGGGCTGGTGGGTGCCTCGGTGGGCCTCGCCCTGAGCCGCGCCGGCGTCACCGTCCACCTCTCCGACCGGTCCTCCAGCCACGCCCGGGTGGCCGCCTCCCGCGGCGCCGGGACGACCACCAGGCCCGACCCGGCGGCCGTCCGGCTGGTCGTCGTCGCGGTCCCGCCGGATGCCCTGGCCGGCGTGGTCGAACGCGCCCTCGCCACCTACCCGAACGCCACCGTCACCGACGTCGGCTCGGTGAAGGGCACCGTGCTCGCCGCGCTGCGCAGCAAGGGGCTGCCGCTGGACCGCTACGTCGGCTCCCACCCGATGGCGGGCTCCCAGAAGATGGGCCCGCTCACCGCCACCGCCGACCTGTTCGTCGACCGCACCTGGGTGGTCACCCCGCACGACACCTCCGCGGCCCACGCCGTCCTCGACGTGCAGGAACTGGCCCGGCTCTGTGGCGCCCGCCGGGTCACGATGGGCGCCGCCCACCACGACGAGGCGGTCGCCCAGGTCTCCCACCTGCCGCACCTGGTCTCGGCCCTGGTGGCCGGCGGCCTGACCCGGGTGCCGACCGAACACCTCCGCCTGGCCGGCCAGGGGGTCCGCGACGTCACCCGGATCGCCGGCTCCGACCCCGAGCTGTGGCGCCAGATCATCACCGCCAACCGGGCCGCCGTCCGGCACGAACTCACCGCCCTGCAGGACGACTTGGCGGCCATGCTCGCCGCGCTGGACGACCCCGCCGAGATCACCGCCCTGCTCGAACGGGCCCGCGAGGGAACTCGGGCGCTGCCCGGCAAGCACGGCCTGGCGCCGGTCGACTACGCCCGGGTGGTGGTCGAGATCCCCGACGAGCCCGGTGCGCTGGCCCGCCTGTTCGCCGACATCGAGTCCGCCGGCGTCAACGTCGAGGACCTGTCGATCGACCACGACGTGGAGCGGGAGATCGGCTACCTGTCGCTGCAGGTCGGCCCGGGCCGGGTCGACGACCTCCGCTCCGCCATGACCTCGGCCGGCTGGCGCCTGCGCGAGCCGGAATCCACCCTGTAGACAAGGAGTCTCATGCCGCAACGACTGGTGATCGCCATCGACGGCCCCAGCGGGTCGGGCAAGTCGAGCACATCCCGCGGGGTCGCCGACCGCCTCGGGCTGGCCTACCTCGACACCGGCGCCATGTACCGGGCGGTGACCTGCGCCTTCCTGGACGCCGGCGTCGACCCGTCCGACGCGGCCGGGGTGATCGCAGCGACCCGCGACGCCGACCTCGAGATCAGCACCGACCCGAACGACCAGTGGGTGCGGGTGAACGGGGTCGACGTGACCACCCGGATCCGCGAACAGGAGATCTCCGCCACGGTCAGCGCCGTCTCGACCCTGCCGGAGTGCCGGGAGAACCTGGTCGCCCGGCAGCGGGCGATCATCGACGCCGCCCCGGCCGGGATCGTCGCCGAGGGCCGCGACATCACCACGGTGGTCGCGCCGGACGCCGACCTGCGGGTGCTGCTGACCGCCGATCCGGAGATCCGGATGGCCCGGCGCAAGCTCGACCTGGGCGGCGAGGTCGACTCCGCCGCCCTGGCCGACCAGGTGCTGCGCCGCGACCAGGACGACTCCAAGCTGGTGAACTTCACCACCGCGGCGGACGGTGTGGTCCACCTGGACTGCACCTACCTGAACCTCGAGCAGACGATCGAGGCCGTGCTCAACCTGGTGAGGACCCCGTGACCGAGATCGTGGAAGACGCGCTGGTCGACCCGCTGGACAAGCCCGTGGTGGCGGTGGTCGGCCGTCCCAATGTCGGCAAGTCCATGCTGGTCAACCGCATCATCGGCCGCCGCGAGGCGGTCGTGCAGGACAAGCCGGGCGTGACCCGCGACCGGGTCTCCTATGACGCGGAGTGGAACGGCCGCGAGTTCGTCGTGGTCGACACCGGCGGCTGGGCCCCGGACGCGGTCGGGATGGCCGCCCAGATCGCCGAGCAGGCCGAACTGGCGATCGCCGCCGCGGACGCCGTCCTGTTCGTGGTGGACGCCACCGTCGGCACCCAGGACGTGGACGAGGCCGTCGTCGACGTGCTGCGCCGCTCCCGCAAGCCGGTCGTGCTGGCCGCCAACAAGGTCGACGACGCCCGCCAGGAGGCGGACGCCGCCATGATGTGGAACCTGGGGCTGGGGGAGCCGTACCCGGTCTCGGCGATGCACGGCCGCGGCACCGGCGACCTGCTGGACGCCCTGCTGGCCGTCCTGCCGCAGGCGCCGCGGGCATCCGAGCCGCAGGTCGGCGGGCCGCGCCGGGTGGCGATCATCGGCCGCCCGAACGTCGGCAAGTCGTCCCTGTTGAACCGGCTCGCCGGCGCCCAGCGGGTGGGCGGCGACAACGTCGCTGGCACCACTGTCGACCCGGTCGACGAACTGGTCGAGGTCGGGGGAGTGGTCTACCGGTTCATCGACACCGCCGGGCTGCGCCGCCGCGTGAAGGAGGCGTCCGGTCACGAGTACTACGCTTCGCTGCGCACCCAGGCCGCGATCGAGCGGGCCGAGGTCTGCGTGGTGGTGCTGGACGCGTCCGAGACGATCAGCGACCAGGACCTGCGGGTGATCAGCATGGTCGAGGAGGCCGGCCGGGCGCTGGTGATCGCCTACAACAAGTGGGACCTCACCGACGAGGAGCGCCGCCGCTATCTGGCCCGCGAGATCGAGCAGGACATCCAGGCCTTCGCCTGGGCGCCGAGCGTCAACATCTCGGCGCTGACCGGACGCAACGTGGACCGGCTGTCCAAGGCGATCGAGGAGGCGCTGGAGGGCTGGGAGACCCGGATCTCCACCGGCAAGCTGAACGCCTTCCTGGGCCGGCTCGCCGCCGCCCACCCGCACCCGGTTCGGGGCGGGAAGCAGCCCCGGATCCTGTTCGGGACGCAGGCCCACAACTGCCCGCCGACCTTCGCCCTGTTCACCTCCGGGCAGTTTGATCCGCAGTACCTGCGGTTCGTCCAGCGGCGGCTGCGGGAGGACTTCGGCTTCCGGGGCACGCCGGTCGATGTGCAGGTGCGGGCAAGGGAACGTCGCAAGAACCGGTGAGCCCCGCGGGTGGTGTGCTAGAAATGGTCAGACCACCTGAGAGGACGACGATGTCGCTCAACACCCGCCCCTGCGTCACGGTAGACCCGGCGCTCGCGGACTTCATTGCCGACGAGCTGCTGCCCGGCCTGGACATCGCTCCCGAGGCGTTCTGGGACACCCTTGCCGACCTGGAGCAGCGCTTCGCTCCAGCGATCCGCGGGCTGCTCGCCGAGCGGGACCGGTTCCAGGCCGCGATCGACGACTGGCACCGCAGCCGGGGTGCGTCCGACCCCGCCGAGTACGAGGCCTTCCTGACCGAGCTGGGCTACCTCGTCCCGGTGCCGCAGGTCAGTGTCGAGGTGACCGGCGTGGACGAGGAGATCAGCCGGATCGCCGGGCCGCAGCTCGTGGTGCCCTCGACGGTGCCGCGGTACGCGCTGAACGCCGCGAACGCCCGCTGGGGATCGCTCTACGACGCGCTCTACGGCACGGACGCGCTGCCGCTGCACGGCTGGCTCGCCCCCGGCTACGATCCGCGCCGCGGCGGCCAGGTGATCGCCGCGGTGGACCGGCTGCTGGACGAGTTCTTCCCGCTCACCGCGGGCTCGCACTCGGACGTGACGAGCTACCGCGTCATCGACGGCGCGCTGGTCGCCCGCGGCTCGGCCGGCGCGGCCCGGCTGGCGGACCCGTCCCAGTTCGCCGGCGCCGGCGAGGGCTCGCTGCTGCTGCGCCGCAACGGGCTGCACGTCGAGTTGCTGATCGACCGCTCCCACCCGGTGGGCAGTGGGCACCCCGCAGGCGTCGCGGACGTCCTGGTGGAGTCGGCGGTGACCACCATCGTCGACCTCGAGGACTCGGTAGCCACCGTGGACGGGGCCGACAAGGCGGCCGCCTACCGCACCTGGCTGGGGTTGATGACGGGCCGGTTGACCGCCGACTTC
>JAEZHJ010000159.1 GCA_023436925.1 Actinomycetes bacterium | reverse complement strand
CAGGGCTTCTTCTGCGGTGCCGCTGTGGCGGCGCTGATGGAGACCGCCGCTGCTGAGAGGGAGGCACAGAAGTGAACCGGCCCGTGCTGACGCCGGCGGTTGCCATTGTGGGGGCCGGCCCGTCCGGCCTGCGGGCTGCGGCCGATCTGGCCACCGCCCTGCGGGGCGACGTCCTGGTCCTGGACCGGGAGAGCGAGCCGGGCGGCATCCCTCGCCACTGCCATCACACCGGCTACGGCCTGCGCGACCTGCGCCGGGTCATGACGGGGCCGCGGTACGCCCAGCTCCTGGCCGGCCGCGCAGCGGACGCCGGAGCCGAGATCAGGACCTCCGCGATGGTCACCGGGTGGAGTGCTGACGGTGCAATGGAAGTCACCGCGCCCGGCGGACGCTTCACCGTGAAGGCCGCAGCGACGATCCTCGCCACCGGCGCGCGGGAGCGGCCGCGTACCGCCCGCCGGATCCCCGGGGATCGGCCGGCTGGGGTACTGACGACCGGTCAGTTGCAGAACCTCGTCCACCTCCACGGTCGCAAGGTCGGCAGCAAGGCGGTCGTCGTCGGTGCCGAACTGGTCAGCTGGTCAGCGGTGCTCACCCTGAAGCACGCCGGCTGCGAGACGGTGGTCATGACGACGGAGTACCCGGCTGCCGATGCCTACCGTGTCTTTTCCACCTTCGGCCCCCTGTACCTGCGCACCCGGGTCGCGACGCGAACCCGCGTCGTGCGGGTGATCGGCCGGGGCCGGGTGACCGGTGTCGAGGTGGAGAACCTCCAGACCGGTCAGCGACAGGTGGTGGAGTGCGACACGGTGGTCTTCTCGGGGGACTGGATTCCCGACCACGAACTCGCCCGATCTGCCGGCATCTGCCTGGACGAGAAGACCCTGGGGCCCGTGGTGGACACGCAGTTGCGCACCCAGCAGCAGGGGATCTTCGCGATCGGGAACCTGGTGCACCCGGTCGACACGGCAGACAGCGCCGCACTTGATGGCGCCCACGTCGCCCCGCAGGTGCTGCGCTACCTCGACGCCCCCGCCCCGGCGCCTCGCGGCGTCCCGGTCCAAGCCGGATCGAGCTTCAAGTGGATCTGCCCGACCCGGTTCCAGCCGGGTGAGGGGGCGCCGGCCCGCGGCCACCTGCTGCTGTGGCCCACGGTGCTCCGCAACCGGCCGACCGTCGTCGCGCGACAGGACGGACGCGAGATCGGCCGGGTCACCACCTGGTGGCCCGCTGCGCCGGGCCGTGTCTTCCGGGTCCCGCACCAGCTCCTCTCCGGGGTCTCGGGCACCGGTGGGCCGGTGTCGGTGGACCTGGCCGGCAACTGACCATCCCTGACGAGCAAGTTCGGGGGTGAGCAGGATGCGTGAGCTGTCGAGCGTCGGCATCGACATCGGCACCACGACCAGCCAGCTGGTGGTGTCCCGGCTGGAGGTCAGCAACCAGGCCCAGGGTGGCCTGGTGCCGAGAATCGGCGTGGATCGCCGCGAGGTCACCTATCGGGGCGAGCCGGCGCTGACCCCGCTCGTGGCCGAGGACGAAATCGACCTGGCCGGCGTCCGGGCCTGGATCGCGGCGGAGTATCAGCGTTCCGGGATCGACCCGACAGCGATCCAGACCGGCGCGGTGATCGTCACCGGTGAGTCGGCTCGCGCCGGCAACGCCCCCCTGATCATCGACAACCTGGCGGGGCTGGCGGGGGACTTCGTGGTCACCGTTGCCGGTCCGTTGGTCGAGGCCCAACTCGCCGGTCGCGGCGCGGGGGCGGCCCAGTGGTCGGCCGAACACTATGCGACAGCGGTCAACGTCGACATCGGCGGCGGGTCGGCCAATGTCGCGGCCTTCCGCTCCGGCGCCGTGTGCGGCGCGTCAGCTGCCATGGTGGGCGGACGCCAGGTGCGCCTGGATCCGGACACCGGAACCGTGCTGGCGGTCAAGCCCGCCGGCCGTGACCTTGCCGCCGCGCTGGATCTGCCCGATCTGGCCGTCGGTCGGCAACCCTCATTGGACACCCTGCGTCGGTTCACCGACGCGATGGCGGAGATCGTGGTGGACCTGGTCACCGGGGTCACCTCGCCGCTGGGGGAACTGGTCGCGCTCGCACCGCCACTGGCGGTCGAGCCGCCGGTGGCGCAGTACACCGTCTCGGGCGGCGTCGGGGCGGCGTACTACGACAATCTGCCGTGCAGCAATCTGGCCGAGATTGCGCGCTACGGCGATGTGGGTCCCCTGCTGGCGCGCTCCCTGCGTGAGAACCCGCGCTGGGCGGCGTTGCCAGTGGGGCCCCCGGCGCAGACCCTGCGGGCCACCGTGCTCGGTGCGAGCCACCAGCAGGTGAGCCTGTCCGGTTCGACGATCTGGGCCGCCGGTCAGCTTCCGCTGCGGAACCTGCCCGTGGTCCAGCCCGATCTCGGCGGTGACCCCGCCCCGTCCGCTGAGGCGGTGGCGGACCGGGTCGCAGCAGCGGTCAAGCGGTGGGGGACATCGGATGCCTCCGAGGTCGACCTGGCGATCTCCCTCGACCTGCCCGAGCGGCTCGGCTACCGGGACCTGCTCGAACTGTCGGCGGGCCTGGCCCGGTACGCCCGGCAGCGGCAGGAACCAGATCGGGCACTGATCCTGGTCTCCCGTGCCGACTACGCCAAGGTGCTCGGCCAGACGATCGCCGCGGAACTCCCCGAGCAACCCGTGATCGTGATCGACCAGGTGCACCTCGCCGAGGGTGACTACATCGATATCGGCGAACCCATGTTCGACGGCCGGGTGGTCCCGGTCTCTGTCAAGACGCTGGTGTTCTACCAGTGAAGCCCCGGAAGGAGTCGCGCTGATGTTGCTGCGCACCCGCCTGTTCGGCCGGACCTACGAGTTCGGCTCGCTGGTCGAGTTGCTGGCGAAGGCGAACGAGGAGAAGTCGGGGGACCGGCAGGCCGGGATCGCCGCGGACTCGATGGCCGAACGGGCCGCCGCCCGTTTCGTGCTGGCCGAGGTGCCGCTGTCCGTGCTCCGGGAGAACCCGGTGGTGCCGTATGAGGACGACGAGGTGACCAGGGCGGTCGAGGACGGCCTCAACGAAACGGTCTACGCCGAGATCAAGGGCTGGACGGTCGGTGAGCTGCGCGAGTGGATCCTCGACAACGACACCACCTCCGCGATGATCTCCCGGATCTCCCGGGCGCTGACCGGTGAGATGGTCGCGGCCGTCACCAAGCTGATGTCGAACCTCGACCTCGTCGTCGGGGCGAAGAAGATCCAGGTCGTCAAGCACTGCCAGAACACGATCGGGCTGCCGGGCACCCTGGCCTCGCGGAACCAGCCGAACCATCCCACCGATGACGTCGACGGGATCCGGGCCTCGCTGTACGAGGGCCTGTCCTACGGCTCGGGGGACTCGGTGATCGGGATCAACCCCGCCGATGACTCGGTGAGCAGCGTGAGCCGGCTGCTGGAGATGACCAAGGGCGTCATCGATCGCTGGCAGATCCCGACCCAGAACTGCGTCCTGTCCCACATCACGACCCAGATGGAGTGCCTCAAGCGGGGCGCCCCGGTCGGCCTGGTCTTCCAGTCCCTGGCCGGATCGCAGAAGGCGATGGAGAGCTTCGGGGTCAGCGTCGGCCTGATCGACGAGGCCGAGGCGCTGGCCCGCAAGTACTCCTGGACCCAGGGTCCGCAGCACATGTATTTCGAGACCGGGCAGGGCTCGGCGCTGTCCGCCGATGCGCACTACGGGGCCGACCAGTTGGTGATGGAGGCCCGGATCTACGCGATGGCCCGGCGGTGGGATCCCTTCCAGGTCAACACCGTGGTCGGGTTCATCGGCCCGGAGTACCTCTACGACGCCGTCCAGATCACCCGGGCAGGCCTGGAGGACCACTTCATGGGCAAGTTGTCCGGCCTGTCGATGGGCTGCGACGTCTGCTACACCAACCACGCGCGGGCGACCCAGAACGACCTGGAGAACCTCGCCGTGCTGCTGGCCGCGGCCGGCTGCAACTTCATCATGGGCGTCCCGATGGGCGACGACGTGATGCTGTCCTACCAGTCCACCCGCTACCACGATGCGCCGTCGCTGCGGCAGGCGCTCGGCCTGCGGCCGCTGCCGGAGTTCGAGCAGTGGCTGACCGAGATCGGCCTGTGGCGGGACGGGGCCCTGACCGCGAAGGCCGGCGATCCGTCCTTCTTCCTGCAGAGGTGACCGTGATGAACCCAACCGTCCAGGAGATTGTCGCCCGGGTGCTCGCCGAACTGCGCGACCCCCGCGCCGGCCAGGCGACCCCGCAGCCGGATACCGCATCGTCGCTGGTGATCGACCTGCCCGATCCGTCCGAGCGGACGATCCGTCGTCGGCTCCAGGTGGACGACCCGGTCGACCCCGACGGCCTGCGCAACCTCGCCGAGGCCACCTCGGCGCGGCTGGCGGTCGGTCGCGCCGGTGCCCGTCCGAGGACCTCCTCCCACCTGCTGTTCGAGGCCGACCACGCGGTGACCCAGGACGCGATCCACGGCGTGGTCAGCGACCAGCTCAAGGAGCAGTTCGGGCTGTTCACGGTGACCACGCGGGTCACCGACCGGGAGCAGTACCTGTTGCGTCCTGACCTCGGCCGCCGGCTCAGTGACGAGGCGCGGCAGGTGCTGGCCGAACGTTGCCGGCCGCGGCCGGATGTCCAGATCTGCGTGGCAGACGGGCTGTCGGCGGCGGCGATCGAGAACAACCTGCCCGACATTCTGCCGGTGATCGACCAGGGCCTGGCTGCGGCCGGCCTGACTGTCGGCACCCCGTTCTTCCTCACCAACGCCCGCGTCGCAGTGATGAACGACATCAACGCGATCATCGGCGCCAAGGTCGTGCTGCTGCTGATCGGAGAGCGCCCCGGCCTCGGCATCGCCGACGCCATGAGCGCCTACATGGGCTACGACCCCCAGCCCGGCAAGACCGACGCCGACCGGGACCTGATCTGCATGATCACCCGCCACGGCGGGGTCAATCCGCTGGAGGCCGGCGCCTACATCGTCGAGTTCATCGGCCGGATGCTGCGCCACCAGGCCAGCGGCGTGAAGCTGCGCGACATCGCCGGCGCGGTCTGAGGGGAGAAACAGATGCGGATCGCCCGAGTTGTTGGTTCGGCGGTGTCCACCGTCAAGACGGAAAGCCTGCGCGGACGCTCGCTGCTGATCGTGCGCGAGGCCACCGTCGGCGACGAGCTGATCGGCCCTCCGCTGGTCGCCGTGGATGCGGTCGGTGCCGGTGCCGGTGAACTCGTCCTGATCAGCGAGGGCAGCGCCGGTCGGTTCACCCCGGCCACCCAGGAGTGTCCGGTGGACGCAGTCATCATGGGGATCCTCGACTCCCTCGAGGTCGACGGCCAGACGACGTTCAGGAAGAGCTGAGATGGACCTCCGCAAACCCCTGAAGCCCCGGATCCTCGCCGCCAAGGTGATCACCCAGGTCGAGCGCGGGCTCGCCGAACAGTGGGGCCTGGCCGACTGGCAGCGCAGCGTCGGACTGGTCACCTGTGACATCGATGACTCGCTGTACGTCGCGCTGGATGAGGCGACCAAGTGCGCCGAGGTCGAGGTCGCCTACGCCCACAGCTTCTACGCCGGCTCCGGAAACGCTTCCGGTCCGCTGTCTGGGGAGGTGATCGGGATGCTCGCCGGGCCGTCACCGTCCGAGGTGCGCGCCGGGCTGGACGCCTGCATCGCCTACGCCACCGAGAAGGCCTGGTTCTACACCGCAGACGCCGCCGGCGAGCTGGCCTACTTCCCGCACCTGATCAGCAGCACCGGCAGCTACCTGTCCGCCGAGGCGGGGATCGCAGTCGGTGAGCCGCTGGCCTACCTGATCGCACCTCCGCTGGAAGCCAGCTATGCGCTCGACCAGGCGCTGAAGGCGGCCGAGGTCGAGGTCCGGACCTACTACCGCCCGCCGAGCGAGACCAACTTCTCCGGAGCCTTGCTGACCGGCTCCCAGAGCGCCTGCCGGGCCGCCTGCGACGCCTTCAGCGACGCCGTCCTGGCGGTCGCCGCCGACCCCACGACCTACTAGAGCGAGTGATGGAACTGAGTGACATGTCAATGAGCAATACCAATTTCGATCCGGACCTCCGGTCGATCCAGCAGGCGCGGGAGCTGGTCACCGCAGCCCGGGCCGCCCTGCGGACCTTCCAGTTCGCCTCCCAACAGCAGGTCGACCGGATCTGCGAAGCGATGGTGGCGGCGGCGATGCGGGAGGCTGGGCGGCTCGGCCAGCTGGCCCATGACGAGACCGGCTTCGGCTACCCGGCGCACAAGAAGTTGAAGAACGAGTTCGCCTCCCAGGGTGTCTGGGAGTCGATCAAGGACGTGCCGACCTGCGGCGTGCTGCGTCGCGACGAGGCCCGCGGGATCACCGAGATCGGCTGGCCGGTCGGTGTGCTGTGCGCGCTGACCCCGTCCACCAACCCGACCTCGACGGCGATCTTCAAGATCCTGATCGCGATCAAGGCCCGCAACGCGATCGTGGTCGCGCCCCACCCCTCGGCGCGGAAGTCGACGGCCGAGGCGGTCCGGGTGATGGCCGAGGCGGCCCAGGCCGAGGGCCTGCCCGCCGGGATGATCTCGTGCATGACCGAGCTGACCCTGGCCGGGACGAACGCCCTGATGAACCACCGGGACACCGCGATGATCCTGGCCACCGGCGGCCCGGGGATGGTCAAGGCCGCCCACAGCTGCGGCAAGCCGGCCCTCGGCGTCGGCCCGGGCAACGTGCCGGCCTATGTCGACCGCTCGGCCCACATCGTCCGGGCAGCCCAGATGATCGTGGAGTCGAAGTCCTTCGACTGCTCGACGATCTGCGCCACCGAGCAGGTCGTGATCGCCGACCGTCCGATCGCGGAGCGGCTGAAGGCCGAGATGCAGGCCCGCGGTGCCCAGTGGCTGACCAAGGCCGAGGCAGACCGGCTCGGCGCGGTGATGTTCCGCGACAACGGGATGATGCTGGCCCAGTACGTCGGGCGGACCCCGCAGGAACTGGGCAAGGCGGCGGGGATCACGGTGCCCGACAGCACCCGGATCCTGGTCGCCGACCTGGCCGGGGTCGGCCCGGACCACCCGCTGTCCCGCGAGAAGCTGACCACGGTGCTCGGCTTCATGGTGGAGGACGGCTGGCGCGCCGGCTGCGAACGGGCGATGCAGTTGCTCACCTTCGGCGGCGACGGCCACTCGGTCGTGATCCACGCCCGCGACGACGAGGCGATCCTCGCCTTCGGGATCGAGAAGCCCGCCTTCCGGATCCTGGTCAACACCTGGGGCAGCCTCGGCGGGGTCGGAGCGACCACCGGGCTGCGGCCCTCGCTGACCCTGGCCCCCGGCGGAATCGGCGGCGCCGTCGTCAGCGACAACATCACCGTCGAGCATGTTCTCAACGTGAAGCGGATCGCCCACCACCACACCCCGCCGCCGGAGGTCGCTCGCGCGCACGGCGGACGGACCGCCGACGCGGTGCCCGACGAGGCCACCGAACCTGCCCCGACCGCACAGCCCGGCGGCGACGCTGACGCCGCGCTGATCGAGCAGGCCGTGCGGCAGATCCTGGCCGAACTCGGCCAGCGTGAGCCGGAGCGTGGCCGATGAGGGCCAAGCCCCAAGCAGCGAAATACGCGGTGTCGGCACCTGCCGCCACCGAGACGGCCCCTGAGGGCCAGCCGGCAGAGCCGGCGACAGCGGTCTCGACCGACCCGGTCGTGACTGACGAAGTTCTCAACCAGGAGCCGGCGGCGAACCCGTCTGCCGGAAACACACGAAGGAGTACCTCCATGGCAGATATCAACATGATCGCGCTCGGCATGGTCGAGACGAAGGGCCTGATCGGCGCGATCGAGGCCGCTGACGCGATGGTCAAGGCGGCCAACGTCAAGCTGATCGGCAAGGAGCAGATCGGCGCCGCCTACGTGACCGTGATGGTCCGCGGTGACGTGGGAGCGGTCAAGGCCGCCACCGACGCCGGCGCGGCGGCTGCCGGCCGGGTCGGCGAGCTGATCTCGGTGCACGTGATCCCGCGGCCGCACGGCGACGTCGAGATCATCCTGCCCAGCCGCGGGATCGAGTGAGCCCGACACGGATTCGTTTCCTGTTCCGGAGAGGTGAAATATGGCCACCACGGTGATCTCGTCGGCTGAGGTGCAGCGCGCGGCTGCAGAGGGCTGCCTGCGGGTTCCTCCCGGTGCTGTGGTCACACCGCTCGCCCGGGATCTGGCCGCCGACCTCGGCGTGAAGATCCTCACCGACCAGCACCCGGACCCCTGTGCCACCAGGGCGGCGTCGCCAGCCGGCGACGACGACCTGGTGGCCAGGGTCCGGGCCGTCCTCGGATCCCTGCTCGGCGGTGGCGGACCCGTCCCAGCGCGGCCTCCGGTCAAGCTGGTCCGTCAGGCCGAGGCGGTGTTGGAGCCGTTCCCGCCGGCACCGGCGGGGCAGGACGTCCGCACCGTCGACGTGGTCACCGGAGCGGACGGCGCGCCGATGGCGGCCGGCTACATGTCGCTCACCAAGGGCAGTTTCGCCTGGCACCTTCCCTATGACGAGGTGCAGATCGTGCTTGAGGGCGAGCTGCACCTGGGCGGCGACGGGGGCGGCCGGGTCGGCCGGCCCGGCGACGTGTTCTACGTCCCCAAGGGGTCCTCGATCACCTTCGAGACTCCGACCTGGGCGAAGTTCGTCTACGTGACCTTCCCGGCCAACTGGCAGGAGGCACGATGACCGCGCAGGCGACCTCGTCACCCGCCGCGCTCATGGCCAGGGCCAGGCAGGTGCTCCAGCAGCCCGAACTGATCCCCGCGGGCTTGCCGATCCGGGTCGGAGTCGATCTGGGCACCGCCTCGATCGTCGTCACCGTCACCGACGCCGACGGCTGGCCCCTGGCGTGCGCCAGCCGGCCGGCCGACGTGGTCCGCGACGGCGTGGTCTGGGACTTCGCCGGTGCGATCGAGATCGTCATCGGGCTGGTCGGCGAACTGGAGCGCCGCACCGGCCGCCAACTGGACGCCGCGGCGGTGACCATCCCGCCCGGTGTCTCGGGCTCCGACCACCGGGCGCACGGCTACATCCTGGATGCCGCCGGCCTGGAGTGCTGTGCGGTGGTCGACGAACCCTCCGCGGCCAACGCTGTCCTGGGTCTGCGGGACGCCGCCGTGGTGGACATCGGCGGTGGAACGACCGGCATCGCGATCCTGCGGGACGGCAACGTGGCGCACACTATCGATGAGCCCTCTGGCGGCACCCACGTCAGCCTGGTTGTGGCGGGCGCCCTGGGCGTGAGCCTGGCGGAGGCGGAGCGGATCAAGGTCGACCCCTCCCGGCAGGCCGCGCTGTTGCCGGTGGTCCGCCCGGTTCTGGAGAAGTTCGCTTCGATCGTCGGGACCGCGATCGCGGGTCAGGCGGTGCAGCGGATCGTGTTGGTCGGCGGCACCTGCGCGTTCCCCAGGATCGACCAGATCATGACCGAGATCACCGGCATCGCGAGCGAGGTCGCTCCCGAGCCGTTGCTCGTCACCCCTGTGGGGGTGGCCAGTTGGGGCCGCCTCCTGACCTCGTCCGAACCGAAGGATTGACATGTCCGACCAGCCGACCACCCAGCTGCGCGCCTACTGCCACCTGGACCGGATCCAGCCCCAGTTCGCCGCCTTCGTCGGGGCGATCTCGGCGGGTTCACCGCCGATCGAGGGGATGAGCAGCCTCTACATCGAGATGGCTCCCGGCAACGCGGTGTTCCCGGTCGTCGACAAGGTACTCAAGGCCGTGGACGTGCAGCCGGGCGCTCAGCTCGTCGAGCGCCAGTTCGGCATGTTCGAGGTTCATTCCGCCGAGCAGGCGGAGGTGCTGCGGGCCGGCGACGTGGTCCTGGACTACCTGGGGGTAGCGCTGACCGATCGGGTCAGCCCGACGATCGCCTCCGAGCAGATCATCACCAACGTCCACCCCCGCCAGGCGCAGGTGCTCAACCGGTTCAACGGCGGCACCATGATCGAGGCCGGCCAGACCATGCTGGTGATGGAGGTCGAGCCGGCCGCCTACATCGCGCTGGCCGCCAACGAGGCGGAGAAGGCGGCGCCGGTCTTCCTCAACCATCTGACCTCGGTCGGGATCTACGGCCGCATGTGGATGTCGGGCTCGGAGGCCGACATCCTGGCCGCCCGCGACGCCGCGGTCACCGCGATCCGCTCCCTGTCCGGGCGGGAGGACGCGCGATGAGCCGGCGCATCATCACTGCTGTCGACATCGACTCGCTCGCCCGTGCCGGCGAGGGCCGCCTCGAGCTCGGTCCGCAGGATCTGCTCACCGACATGGCCGCCGAACGCGCACGGGATCTCGGGATCGAGGTCTGCTCCACCACCACACCCGAGCCGCCGCTGGCGGCCCAGGTCCACGCCGGCGTGGTGGCTGCGCTCGGCCATGAGCCGGCCGGGCTCGCGGCCCTGATCGAGCGAGTGCTGGCGGGGGAGAAGAAATGACTCACGATCGGCCGCAGGCCATCTACCTGTGTCCCACCGGGCCGTGCCCGCAGCTGGCCGATCTGGCCGGCCAGCTGAAGGCCGCACTGGCGACCCGGCACGGCACGGTAGAACTGTTTCGGCCGATCGTGGCCCGGGGCGACATCGACCCGTTGCTGGCGGCCTTGGCGGCGCCGAACCAGCCCGACGATGGTCGCCCCCGCTGGGGGACCACCGCGTCCGACCTGCTCTGCGATCAGGCAGCAGCAGCGCAGGTGCTGGCGAGGTTCAGCGCCTGCGCGAAGGACCAGGACGCGGTGGTCATCCTCGGCAGTTCCTACGACTGCGGGCTGGCGCCGGTGGAGTTCGGCTGGAATGCCCGGCTGGCCGCCGACCTGCAGGTGCCGATGATCCTGGTGATCGATGCCGCCGGAACCGCCCAGGACCTGCGACTGCGCTGCGATGTCGCGCTGGCGACGGCCGCAGAGCACCTGGCCCAGGTCGTCGGTGTGATCGCCATCTGCCCGACCGGCCGAGCGGTCGAGCCGCCCACCGATCTTCCGGTGCCGGTCGTGCTGGTCGAGGACGGCGTCACCGGCCCCGCGGACCCGGTGCTGCGCGCCGACGCCGGCCTGGCCGACCTGCTGCCCAAGGTGAGGCCGACCTCGAAGGTGGTCTTCGACGCCGCCCGCCAGGATGTCCCGCTGGGTCTTCTGGTCGCGGCCGCCACGGGGAAGTTCCCCCTGCCCGAGGCCGCCATCGCGGTCGGCGCGGGGCCGGTCCCGGCAGGGATCCAGGCGCTGTGGAACGAGTACGCCCCCCATACCCCGCTGCTGTGCGCGCCCGGCTCTGCCTGGCCGGCGTCCGCTGACGGGTCGACGACCGGATCCGGGCAGTCGCGGGTCGCCCGTCGGTTGCTGGGTTCTGACGACCTCGACCGCCTGCTCGCGGCACCGGCGCTCGGGTCCACCGCGGTGACCCCCGTGCTCTTCGAACACCGCCTGCTCACCCGAGCCCGCGAGGCGGACCGGCACATCGTCCTGCCCGAAGGGGAGGAGGACCGGATCCTGCGGGCCGCCCACCGGCTGCTCGCCGAGCGGATCTGTCGGCTCACCCTGCTGGGTGACCCGTCCCGGATCCGGGCGCGCGCCGCCGAGCTCGGGCTGGAGCTGACCGGTGCCGACCTGATCGACCCGCAGACCAGCCCGCTACGGGAGCGATTCGCGCAGCGGCTGGCCGAACTGCGCGCCCACAAGGGGCTCAGCCTCGAGACGGCCCGGCAGCGGGTGGGTGAGGTCAGCTACTTCGGCACCATGATGGTGGCCGAGGAGCTTGCCGACGGGATGGTCTCCGGCGCGGTCCACTCGACCGCGCAGACAATCCGTCCGGCCCTGGAGGTGATCAAGACCCGCCCCGACGCCACCATCGTCTCCTCGGTCTTCCTGATGTGTCTGGCCGATCGGGTGCTGGTCTTCGGCGACTGCGCGGTCAACCCCAACCCGACCCCCGCTCAGGTGGCCGAGATCGCCATCACCTCGGCGGCGACCGCCGAACAGTTCGGCGTCAGCCCCCGGGTCGCGCTGCTGTCCTACTCCACCGGCGCCTCCGGCACCGGCCCCGACGTCGAACAGGTCGTCGAGGCCACGCGGCTGGTCCGGGAGTGGGCACCCCATCTCCTGGTCGACGGCCCGCTGCAGTACGACGCGGCGGTCGATCCCACGGTGGCCCGGACAAAGGCTCCGGACTCTCCGGTCGCGGGCCGGGCGACGGTGCTCGTGTTCCCCGACCTGCAGACCGGCAACACCACCTACAAGGCTGTGCAGCGCAGCGCCGGCGCGGTGGCGATCGGCCCGGTCCTGCAGGGGCTCAACCGCCCGGTCAACGACCTTTCCCGAGGGGCGCTCGTCACCGACATCGTCAACACGGTGGCGATCACCGCGATCCAGGCGGCCGGCTGACGGAGGAACCGGGCGGTTCGCCCCTCCGCTGACCCCGGCCTCACTAGCGTGTGGTCGTGACTGATCTCACCCCCGGGGTTGCGCTGCTGATCGACGCCGACAATGCCGCGTCGGGCAGTCTGGACAAGATCCTCGCCGCGCTCAGCGAGTACGGCGAGGTCACCATTCGACGCGCCTACGGCAACTGGTTCAAGCCGGGACTGAAGTCGTGGGACGCGGTGCTGGCCAAGCGCGGTATCCGGCCCGTCCAGCAATCCGATCCGGTCAAGGGCAAGAACGCGACCGATCTCGCGCTGGCGATCGACGCCGTGGACCTGCACCACACCCTCCGCCCGGGCGTCTACGCGCTGGTCTCCAGTGATAGCGACTACGCGCCGCTGGCTCATTTCCTGCGGGAGCGTGGGGCCACGGTGGTCGGCTTCGGACGGACCAACACACCCGAGTCCTTCCGCGTCGCCTGCAGCACCTTCGTGACCATCTCCGACCCGCCCCCGGCGGCACCCAAGCCCGCCGCCAAGGCGCCGCCGACGCTGGCGGAACTGGTCGCGGCCGCGATCAGGAAGAACGCCGACAAGCACGGTTGGGTGAGGGTGGGCGCGGTCGCCAACCACATGCGCCAGCAGCACGGCCAGGCCGCCAAGGACCATGGCAAGGCGAGCTGGACCAAGGTCCTCAAGACCCTGCCCGGGTACGAGTTCCGCCACGAGGGCACCACCAACGTGGAGGTGCGGCTCTCTCCCGCGAAGTAGGTCAGGACGGCGGCCCGGTGCGGTCGCTCCCGCCCACGAGCTGACTCCCACACCGGGATGTCTGACTCAATGCTCGACGGGGCCGTCCCACGACCATCGGGGGATCGTCAGGCCCGTCGGGACCTCGTCGGCGGAGGCGGGGTGGGCGGCCATTGTCGTCCGGGTCGCCCAGGCCCAGTAGGCCTTGAGGGTCGCGCGTAGCGCCGGATCCTCGGGCAGGCCGCTGTGTTCGACAGCGTCGTCGAAGATCGCGATCGCCTCGGCGTCCAT
>JAEZHJ010000131.1 GCA_023436925.1 Actinomycetes bacterium | reverse complement strand
GGTTGGTCAGCGGTGTCCGGACGGGACCGCCGTGCGCCACCGCCGGATCATCCGGTGGGCGATGGACGTCGTCGCAGGCAGGATCACCTCGCCGGCAGCCAGCGCTGCGTCGAGCTCGTCGCGGCTGAACCAGCGGGCCTGCTCGATCTCGGTGGTGTCCACGACCAGTTCGGTATCGCTCACCTGGGCGCTGAAGCCCACCATCAGCGACCGCGGGAAGGGCCACGGCTGGGAACCGAGGTAGCGAAGCCCCGACACCCGCAGCCCGACCTCCTCCTGCACCTCGCGGTAAACCGCCTGCTCCAGCGACTCGCCGACCTCCGTGAAGCCGGCGAACACCGACATCCGGCCCGGCGCCCAGACCGCCTGTCGGCCCAGCAGCAACCGGTCCTCCGGGTCGGTGATGGCGACGATCACGGCCGGGTCGACCCGCGGATAGGACTCCCGCTCGCAGTTCGGGCAGCGCCGGGCCAACCCGCCCCGGACCGGGGCCGTCGCTGCGCCGCACCGGCTGCAGAACCTGGCCTGGCGATGCCACCCCGCCAGGCCGGACGCGGTGAAGGCCACCTCGAGCCCGGCCTCATCCAGGCCTTCCATCACGGTGCGCAGCGGCTGCGCACCGGGCAGGTCGGGGACCAACTCGAGGAAGAGCGGCGCGCCGTCCAGCAGGCCGAGCAACAGGTGGCGATCACTCAGCGGGCCGGCCGCCGGCGCCAGAACGAGTCCGCCGTCGGCCCAGGCCAGGCCGCCGTCGCCGGTCGCGGCGAGCACCTGCGCCGCCGGGTCCGTCCACAGCTCCGCCACCCACTGCGCATCGCCTCGCCGATCCTCGGCCCGGTCGAGCCGGGCCGGCGCCTCCCACCCCGTCATGGGTTCACGCTATGCCGGGCTCGGGCAGGCCTGCCACCAGGGCCGAAAGCTCGCCGGCGTCGGGCAGCGTGTCGGGGCGGACCACCCGACCGGAGGGCACCTCGTAGAACACGGCGTCGATCTCGGCGGGATCGATGCCCTGGAGTTCGGCCCACGCCAAGCGGTAGAAGGCCAGCTGCAGCGGGTCGGAACGTCCCGCCCACCCGGTCTTCCAGTCGACCACCTGGCAGCGGTAGCCCGGCGGCCCAGGCAGGACGGCGTCGATCCGGCCGCGCACCAGTCGCCCGCCCAGGTGCATGGTGAACGGCACCTCCACGGCCAGCGGGACGGCGTCGGCGTAGGGGCCGGCGAGGAAGGCCGCCCGCAGCTCCTCATCCACCTCGCCAAGCTCGACCTCGAGGTCGTCCGCCAGCGCAGCCTGGCCGGCGAAGCGCTGCTCGAGCCAGCGGTGGAAGCCGGTCCCGGCCCGTTGCCCGGCCCCGACCAGCCTGGGCATCGGACGGATCAACTCGGCCCGGTAGCCCTCCGGGTCGGTCCGCAGCCGGGACAGGCCGGTGACCGACAGGTAGGGCGGCAGGATCGTGGCCCGCCGCCGGTCGGCGTCCGCCCTCGCCTGGGCGGTCAGCGCCTCGCGCCAGCGCCGCCACTGGCGGGCCTGGGTCACCTCGTCCAGGCTGCCGAGTCCCTCGGCGGCAGGGGCCTGCCGAACCAGGTCGGCGGCCTCCCGGCGCCGCTGCCACCCCGTCGAGTCATCGACGACGGGCCACCGGGTCGTCACCTCGACCAGGCTGAGCGGATTCTCCGCCGACACCTCGGGTGGGTCGTGCAGTTCGCTGGCGTGCTCGACCAGGACGCCCAGGTAGTCCGAGCGGCGGCGCGGCCGGACCAGCTGGGTGTCCCAGGCGTGGCTGCTGGCATACACCCGCCGCCTGGCGCGGGTCACCGCGACATAGGCAAGGCGGTCCTCGGCGAGCCGCTGGTCGGCGGTCAGCGCGCCGGCGAACTCCTTGAACCCGGGGTTGGTGGTCTGGCCGAGTTGCGGGACGGCGGCGGCGTCACCACGCAGCGGGTTCGGCACCACGGCGGCGTTGCGCAGCCAGTTGCCGGTGACCCGGTCACTGGGGAACACGTCGGCAGCCAGGGCCGGCAGGAAGACCACGTCCCACTCCAGGCCCTTCGCGCGGTGGACGGTCAGCAGCTTGACCGAGTCGGCGTCGGAGATCACGGCCTGTTCCAGGCCGACGCCGTACTCCCGTTCCGCCTCGAACCAGGCCAGCAGGCCGGGTAGCGAGGCCTCGCCGTCGATCTCGGTGTAGCCGGCGACGGCCTGGACGAAGGCGGCCAGCTGGGTGGGATCGGCCCCTTCGGCGAGCAGTTCGACCTCCAACCCGAGGGTGTCGATGACCCGGGTGGTGAGATCGACCACCGACTCGCTGGCCCAGCGCCGCAGCCCGGCGAACTCCGCGGCGAACGCGGCGCAGCGCCGCTGCCCCGTCTCGCTGAGGCCCGTCCCGCCCGGAGACTGCACGGCCTCGAGCAGGCTGGGCACCCGTGCGGCGTCGCTGCCCGAGAGCAGGGCGACCAGGGCCTCGTCGAGCGGGGCGTCGTCGACCCGGCCGGCGCGGCCCGACAACTGGACGGCCCGCCGCCCCAGCGCCTCGAGGTCGGCGATCCCGAACGCCCAACGCGGCGAGGTGAGCAGCCGCACCAGGGCCGGATTGTCGGCCGGGTCGGCCAGCAGCCGCAGGGTGGCGACCACCTCGGCGATTGCCGGCAACTCCAACAGGCCGCCCAGCCCGACGATCTCGACCGGCACGTCACGCTCGACCAGGGCGGCATACAGGCTGCCGATGGCGGCATTGCGCCGGGTGAGGACGGCGATGTCCGACCAGCGGGGCACCGCACCGGCGGCGTGCTCGGCGACGATCCGGTCGGCGATCCAGCCGGCCTCCTGCGGCCAGGTGTCGAACTCGGCCACTGTGATCTCGGCCGGTGATGTGCCCGGCGGGCACACCAGATCGAGGTCGAGCCCGGCAGCTGCCAGCAGCGGGTCGCTGCGGATCGGCTCGGCCAGCCGGTTCGCCGCGTCGAGGATCCGCTGCCCGCTGCGGCGGTTGACCGACAGTGCGAACACCGGCGCCGGGGAGCCGTCGGCTGCCGGGAAGTCGGTGGGGAACCGAAGGATGTTGCTCGCAGCGGCGCCGCGCCAGGTGTAGATCGCCTGGCAGGGGTCCCCCACCGCCGTCACCGGGTGGCCGCGCCCGGTCGACTCGTCGGGGCCGGAGAAGAGTCCGGCGAGCAGGCTGGCCTGGGCGGCCGAGGTGTCCTGGTACTCGTCCAGCAGGACGACCGCGAACTCCGACCGCAGCGCCTGGGAGACCCCCGGCACCTCGGTGGCCAGCCGGGCCGCCCAGGCCATCTGGTCGGCGAACTCGACGTAGCCGAGTTCCTGCTTGAGCTCTTCGTAGCGGGACACCAGCCCGGCCAGCTCGAGCCGCTCCTGGGCCACCGCGGCGGCCCGGGCCAGGTCGGCGTACATTCCGCCGCGCCAGGTCGGGGCGGCGGCCAGCTCGGCGAGGAACCGTTCGGCATGCCCGGCGAGGTCGGCGGGCTCAACCAGGTGGGAGCGCAGTTCGCCGGCCAGCTCGACCAGACGCTGGGTGACCGAGTCCGGTCGCAGCCGGGACAGGAACCGCAGCGGCGCCGGCGGGTCGGCGACGACCCGGGCGGCGAGCCGGAACCGGGCGGCTCCGGTGATCAGCCGGGCACCCGGTTCGATTCCGAGCAAGAGGCCGTACTCGTTGACCAGCCTCCCGGCGAAGGCGTCGTAGGTGAGGACCAGCTCCTCCCCGCCGTCGGGGGCCACGAGCCCGGCGCGGCCCAAGGCCGTCCGCACCCGGTCGGACAACTCGCCGGCCGCCTTGCGGGTGAAGGTCAGGCCGAGCACCTGGTCGGGCCGGACTGCGCCGGAGCCGACCAGCCACACCACCCGGGCCGCCATCACCGTGGTCTTGCCCGAGCCGGCCCCGGCGATGATGACCCCGGGTGCGAGCGGGGCCGCAATCGCGGCCAGTTGCTGGTCGGAGAACGGGATGCCCAGCAGGTCGCGCAGCTGGCCGGGATCGCGCAGCACCAGGCTCATCGCAGCACCTGCTCCCCGCAGCCCGAGGCCGGGCAGCTGTCGGCGAACGGGCAGCGTCGGCAGTGGTCGCCGGGCGCCGCCCGGTAACTGCCCTCGGCCACCACGGCCGCCGCCTGGGCGACCCGCTGGTGGACCCAGGTCGGATAGCCGCCCGAGCCGTCGGCTCCGGACAGGTGGGGTCGCTGCCCGAGCGGGTCCTGGTGCAGCTCCTTGGGGAGCGCGTCGCTGCGCCCGGGTTGGCGCAGGTACACCACCGACGCCCCGGCCGACGCCGCCCCGGGGTCGGCCAGTTCGGCGAAGGCGCCCTGCTCGATGGCGAGCTGGTAGATGCCGAGCTGGTCCATGCCGGCGACCGCGTCGCGGGTCGGGACGCTGCGCCCGGTCTTGAAGTCGACCACGGACAGCCCGCCGTCGTCGGTCCGCTCCAGCCGGTCGACCGTGCCGGCCAGGGTGATATGCCGGCCGTCCAGGTCGAGTCCGAACTCGAAGCCCGCCTCCACAGCGGCCGGTGCGGGACGCTGCTCGCGCCAGGCCAGGAAGCGCTGGATCGACACCTCGGCCTCGACCCGCTCCACCGCCGAGAGCCAGCCGGTGTCGAACCGCAGGTGACGCCAGGCGGCGTCGAGCTGGTCGCCGATTCCGGTGTCGTCCAGACCGCCGGTGCTCGCGTACTGCACCAGCAGGTGGATGACCGACCCGAGCGAGGCGCCCACCGCCGGCGGGCCGTCGGCGTGGGCCGAACGGCTGAGGAAGTAGTGGCGGGGGCAGGTCAGCAGCGCGCTGACCTGGCTGGGGCTGAGCCGGATCGGGCCGTCCACGGGCTGCGCGCCGCTGGAGAGTTCCCGCACCCCCCACCAGGCGCCGGGGTCGGCGACCGGCACCAGCGGGGTGCCGTCCGGCAGCCGCTCGGCGGCCAGCGCGGCCAGGTTGGACGCCGCGGCCATCCGGCGCGGCTCGGAGGCATCGGGGGTCAGCAGCACGCGGCGGAGCCGGCCCACCAGGGCGGGCAGGGTGACCGGCGGCCCGTCGGTCGGCGGTTCGGCCGGGACACCCAGTTCGGTGAGGAACCGGGACGGCTGGTCGGCCTCGCCCTCGGTGCCGGCGGTGGCGGTGACCACGAGCTCGTCGCGGGCGCGGCCGCACGCCAGGTGGAACAGCCGCCGCTCCTGGGTGACGCGCTCGCGCGGATCCGTCCGGGGGCCGATTCCCTCGCTCAGCAGTCGCTCCGGTTCCAGCAGCGCGCTGGGTTGGCGCCCGGCGGGCCAGTTGCCCTCCTGCACCCCGGCGATCACGACCAGGGACCACTCCCGCCCGCGCGCCCGGTGCGCGGTGAGCAGTTGCACTCCCCTGCCACCGGCCCGCGACTCCCGCTCCCGGTCGGCCGGGATCTGCTGGGCCGCCACCTCGTCCAGCAGCAGCCGGATCCCGCTCGCACCGGTGCCGGTGGTCTCGGCGGCGAGGTCGAAGAAGGCGGAGACCGCGTCGAGATCGCGGTCGGCCTGGCGGCCGGCCGGGCCACCGGCCAGCGACTCCGAGCGCAACCGGGCCGGCCAGCGGGTCGCGTTCCAGGTCGCCCAGGCGATCTCGTCGGGACGCCGGCCGGCCTCGCACCCCTCTCGGGCGGCGGCCAGGATGGCCACCAGCTCCGCCAGCCTGGTGCGACCCGGATCCGGCGGGCCGTCGGCCAGCCAGCCCGGCTCGTTCACCGCCCGGGCGAGGACGTCCTCGGGGGCGGGGGCCTGGCCGGTGGCGTCGAGCACCCCCGGATGGGCCGACCGCCACTGCCGCACCAGCCGGCGCAGCCCGACCGGGTCGAAGCCGGCCAGCGCAGAGGTGAGCAGCTGCACGGCCTCCTCGGGGGCGACTGCACCGCGGGCCGCGATGCCGAGCACGAGCAGCAGCGGACGGACGGCGTGCGCCTGGGCCAGCACGATCTCGTCACCGGCGACCTCGACCGGGACGCCTGCGGCGGCGCAGGCCCGCGCGATCACCGGCAGGCTTCGGCCGGTTCGGGCCAGCACGGCCATCTCGCCGTATCCGATCCCCCGCTCGATCCGGGCGCGGCGCAGTTCGGCGGCGATCGTCCGGGCCTGGTCAGCCTCGCCCCGGCAGACCAGGACTCGCAGGGACCCCGGCGGGGCGGCCGGCACCGGGTGGGTGGGGGCGCCGGGCACGGCGACCGGCAGCCGGGCGGCCAGGCGCTCCAGGCCGGCGG
>JAEZHJ010000132.1 GCA_023436925.1 Actinomycetes bacterium | reverse complement strand
GAGCACCGGCCGACCTGGCTGGTCGAAGGGCTCGACGACCTGCTGCCCCCCGACTGAGCCCGTTCCCACCTGTCGCGGGCTTACCAGCCGTCTGGCAGCATGGCAGCAGCCCACCCCAATGGCTGCGGGCGTGGCGCGACAGGGGGATCGTGATGCGCAAGCCGCCTTCGCCGGGTCGGATCCGGCTCGCCGTGTGCGGCGTCCTGCTGCTGCTCTACTCGGCGGTCGTGCTCACCATCACGATGTGGCCGAGCCAGCCCGACCAGAGCTTCGCCGCGGCGGTGGACCGCCTGCTGGGCTTCCTGCACCGCAACGGGGTGCCCACCTGGTTCGACATCACCCGGCTGGAGTTCACCGCCAACGTCGCCATGTTCGTCCCGCTCGGCCTGCTGCTCGCCCTGACCCTGCCGCAGCGGGCGGTCTGGCTGACCGCCCTGCTGGTCCCGGCCTTCTCCGGCAGCATCGAGTGGATCCAGGGCCAGTACCTGCCGCAGCGCTTCGGCACCGTCACCGACATCATCGCCAACACGATCGGCGGCTACCTCGGGGTCATCCTGGCGATCGGGCTGCGCGCCCTGGTGCACAAGCGCGACAAGCTGGTGGCCGCCCGGCTACTTGCGGGCCAGCCCTGGCCCTAGTCAGCCCGGCGGCCCGCCTGCCAGACTTGGGGACACCCGCCAAGGGGACTGGCGACCGGGGGGAAGCCATGAACGGATCGACGGCGGCTCCTGCCCGCGTCCGCTGGGCAGTCTGCGGCGCCCTGCTGGCGCTCTACCTGGCCGTGGTGCTGGTCATCCTGCTCTGGCCGACCCAACCCCAGCAGAGCCTCGCGTCCGCGCTCAACCGCCTGGTCGGCTTCCTGCACAACTCGGGGATTCCCGCCTGGTTCGACCTCCCGGCGTTGGAGTTCACTGCGAACATCGCGATGTTCGTCCCGCTCGGGTTCCTGGTTGCGCTCGCCCTACCGCAGCGCGCGTTCTGGTGGGGGCTCCTGCTGCTGCCCGCCTTCTCCGGTGTCCTCGAGTTCAGCCAGGGGTTCCTCATCCCGCAGCGGCTCGGCACCCTGAGCGACGTGCTCGCCAACACGATCGGCGGCTACCTCGGGATGGCTCTCGCCGCCGGGCTGCGTGCCGTGGTGCACCTGCGCGACCGGCTGGTCGTCGCCCACGCGCTGGCCGGTGGTGGGGAAGCCGACCCTCGACCCATGGCCGCCTCCGACTGCCGCGCGTAGACTCGCCGCCAGCCGACCAGCGTGGGGAGGACGGATGGGCGAGCTCCAGCAGACGCCGATTTCGGGGACGCGGGAACGCGCCTGGCCGGCGGCCCTCGCCGCGGTCGCCGAGGACCTGGCGGGGGAGTTCCGGCTCGAGCCCTTGCTGGAGAAGATCCTGCGGTCCGCGGTCGACCTGCTCGGCTGCCGCAGCGGCTCGCTGTCGCTGATCGACGTCGCCGCCCACACCTACCTCAAGCACATCGACCTGGAGGAGGGCTGCCAGACCGGTGAGGTCTTCTCGCTGGACGAGGGGGTCACCGGAGCGGTCGCCGCCGCCCGCAGGCCGGTGATCTACCAGGCCTACGCGGACGTCCCCGGTGGCCACATCGCCCCGCACGAGGACCGCTACCACCGGGCCGTGATCGGTGCGCCCATCCTGCGCCGGGGCACCCCGATCGGGTCACTGGTCGTCTTCGCCGGCAGTGCCGAGCAGCGCTTCGACCAGGCCGACGCCGACCTGCTGGCCCAGTTCGCGACCCACGCGGCGATCGCGATGGCGAACTCCCGGCTGCACGAGGAGTCCGCCGCCCGGGCCAGGGCGGATGCCGTTGTGGCCGAACGGGAACGCTCGATGCTCGAGCTCCACGACAGCGTCGGACGCGGCCTGGCCACGATCATGCTTCGGCTGGGCGAGGCCCACCAGCGGCTGAGCCGCGGCGCCGACGCCGTCCCGCTGCTGCTGGAGGCGCAGCGGGTGGCCGAGGAGACGATGAACGAGGGGCGCCGGGCGGTGTGGGGACTGCCGCCGGCCGGCCGCAGCCACCGCTCGCTGGCCGAGAGCCTGCAACTGGACCTGGAGTGGCTGGAGGCCACCTCGCGGCTCACCCCCGTCTTCCGCCAGTTCGGCGAACCCCACGAACTGGCGCCCGCCGTCGAGCACCAGTTGCTGCGGATCGTCGGGGAGGCGCTGACCAACGCCGGGCAGCACTCCCACGGGTCGCTGGTGCGCCTCGGGCTGGTCTACGGCTCGGACGGCATCGCGGTGATCATCGAGGACGACGGCGACGGCTTCGACGTGGACGCCGAACTGGCCCAGCCGCGCGGTGTCGGGTTGCGGGCGCTGGTCGCGCGGGCCGGCCAGGTGGGCGGTCGGGTCCGGATCGACTCCACCCCCGGCTGGGGCACCCGGATCCGGGCCGACCTGCCGTACCGTCCGGCCGGTGGCGGCGGCAGCGACGGTCCGCGGCTGCGGGTCCTGATCGTCCACGGGCAGCCGGCCATGCGGGCCGGGCTGGTCCGGCTGCTGGCGCAGAGCGAGCCGAGCGTCCAGGTGGTCGCCGAGGTCGGCGACCTGGCCGAGGCGACCGACGCCGTCCGGCTCCTGCACCCCGACGTCGTGCTGGCCGGCACCCGGCTGCCCGGCGCCACCGGACCGGCGCTGGTGCGCGCCGTGGCCGCGGTCGACCCGACGGTCGGCGTGGTGGCGGTCTCGGACCGTCCGGCCGCCGCCGAGGCTGAGGTGAGGGAATGGGCCGCCGCCGGGGCCCGCGGGTTCGTCAACGCCGACGCGGACGCGACCGCGGT
>JAEZHJ010000176.1 GCA_023436925.1 Actinomycetes bacterium | reverse complement strand
GCGCAGACCGCGGCCGCCGACGTCGAACTGGCCGGGGGCAACCCGCAGGCCGCCTTCGACCGGCTGCTGGGGGCGATCCGGGTGACCTCGGGCGCCGACCGGGAGCAGTTGCGGCTGCGGCTGCTGGAGCTGTTCGAGACCGTCGGGCAGTCCGATCCGGCCGTCCTGAAGGCCCGGCGTGACCTGATGAGCGCCTTGTTCTGACCGGTGCGGGAGCTGCGGCCGCCGGCGCCCGCTACCGTACCCGCATGACACCCGGGCAGTACCCGATGGCCGAGCAGGTGATCGTCCACCTGACCGACCTCCATCTGGCCGCGGCGTCGCGCCCGCTCTTCGGAGTGGTGGATGCGGACGCGCAGCTGGTCGCGGCACTTCGCCGGGTCGCTGCCAGCGGTCTCACACCGGCCGCGATCGTGGTCACCGGCGACATCGCCGACACCGGGGCGCCGGACGCGTACGCGCGGGCGAGGGGTCTGCTGGAGCCGCTCGCCGACAGCCTGGGGGCGAAGCTGGTCTGGGTGATGGGAAACCACGACCGGCGCGCCGAGTTCCGGGCGGGGCTGCTGGGAGGCGAGCCGGCTGAGACGGAAGTCGACGAGGTCCACGATCTGGCCGGCCTGCGCCTGGTGGTGCTCGACAGCACTGTGCCGGGACACGATCACGGCGAGCTGACCGACGCCCAACTCGACTGGCTCGCGGACGTACTGGCCACTCCCGCTCGACGTGGGACGATCCTGGCCATGCACCACCCGCCGCTGCCGGTGGTGATCGCGCCGTCCGACGAGATCGAGTTGCACGGCCAGGATCGCCTCGCGACGGTCCTGTCCGGCACGGACGTCCGCACCATCATCGCCGGGCACCTGCACCACGCGACCACCAGCACCTTCGCCGGCATCCCCGTGTCGGCGGCGGCGGCGAGCTGCTACACGGTCGATCCCCTCGCGCCGGGCGGCGGGGTCCGCGGGATCGGGGGCGGGCAGGCGCTCAACCTCATCCACGTCTTCGCCGACCGCATCGTGCACACCGCAGTCCCCATCGGGGAGTTCACCACCGCGTACGCCTTCGGTGCGCGCGCCGAGTGACCTCAGTGCACTCCCCGGCGTCTCGGCTCGGTGAGGGAGGCGATCCTCGGCACCTCGATGCGGCCACGACGCAGCGTCACCCTGCCGTCGTCGACGAGACCCTGCAGGGCCCGGTTGGCGGTGGGACGGGTCGTGCCCGCCAGCGACGCGAGGTCCTCCTGGGTGAGCGGGATCGTCGCCGACCCGTCTGATCCGAAGCTCTCGGCGAGCCGGCGGAGCTGCTTGAGCACGCGCTCCTCCGCGGTCAGGGTGTGGGCGTCGAGCAGTTGCTCGGACAGCCGGCGCACCTGCGAGGCGAGCATCTCGATCAGCACGACGGTGACCTGCGGGTACCGGCGCTGCAGGTCGTTGAACGCCGACCGGCGCAGTTCCCAGGTCTCGACCGTCCCGATCGCCACCGCGGCGGCGGTCCGCCTGGAGTCCGGGTCGAGCAGAGCCTGCTCGCCGAAGAAGTTCCCCGGCGCCAGGACGGTCAGCGTGAGGGTGGTGCCGGCCGGGTTGACGACCTGGATCGAGACATGGCCCTTTTCGACCAGGTGGACCGAGTCGCCCGGGTCGGATTGATGGAACAGGTGCTCGCCATCGCGGTACCTGCGGCGGGTCGCGTTCGCCAGCACCGTCCGGCGCTCGGACGGCTCAAGGTTGCGCAGGATCTCCCACTCCATCACGGCCCCCCGGACTCCCGACACGATTATGGCCGGGCCCGGCGGACCGGTCTTGTGCATCGGCCGATACACAGCAAAGGTGCTACCCGCTACTGACGGCCCCGCCCGAGCGGAGCAGGATCATCCCACCGGGACGGAGGATCCGTCCCCGCAGATGCCAGGAGTCCATCATGAGCAGCAACCAGAACCAGTCCGGGGGCCTCGAGCCGCGCCGCGTCCCGCCCGCCGACGACGTCGAGGGCCACGTCCGATTCCTGATGGATGAGGGCAAGGAGCAATCCGGCGGCACGATCATCCGTCCCGATGACGCCGAGGGACACAGCCGCTTCGGGATGTTCGTCGACGCTGCTGAGCCGGTCCAGGAGGCGCGGAAGAAGATTCCCCCGGCGGACGAGGACGTCGAGGGCCACCGGCGAATCCGCTGAGTCGCGGCCTGGGGCGCGGGGCGGTCGGTCGGGGGAGCCGCTCGGGCGCGGTCAGGCGGAGCGGACCAGGGAGACCGCGAGCGCCTCGGCTCGGGCGGTCAGCGGATCGCAGCGGAGCTTGGCCGCGATGGTGATTACCTCCTCGAGGAGGAGGGGGATGACCGTGTCGTCGGGGTCCCCCTGGAGGAATTCCGCGTAATCGAGCAGTCCGTGGGCCAGATGGTAGGGCGGGCTGAGCCGCCGCATCGACTCGATCGCGGCCTCGAACTGCGCGGCCGCGCCGGGTTCGCCGCGGGAGGCGGAGAGCCTTGCCCGGATCAGTTCGGCCTCGGCGCTCTGCAGCGGTGCGACGGCGCCCTTGGGTTGGGCGTCGTAGAGGGCCAGCAACTCGGCCTCGTCGGCGTAATGGCCCAGGGCGTGCTTCAGGCGGGCGGCCAGCGGCCAGACCAACCGGCCGTCGTCTCCGGCGAAGGACACTCCGACGCCGACATAGCGCAGGCTGGTCATGGCCTGTGCGAGCGCCTCGGCGGGATCGCCAGCGGCGAAGGCGAGGAAGGCCCGTGCGGCGGCGAGCGCCGAGCGGTCCTGTGGGTCCTCGCTGGTCAGGAAGTCCTCGCTCAGTCTGGCGAGTTCCAGCCTCGCGCGTTCGAGGTCGCCCCGCAGCGCGTAGAGCTGAGCCCTCGTGGCCTTGATCCAGACGTCGTCGGGCACCAGTTCCAGCACGGGGTGGTGCAGCATCTGTTCGGCGGGATCCCAGTCGTCGAGCTGGAGGTGGCCGAAGGAGAGATTGGCCACAGTTGTCCCGATGAGATAGGTGCTGCCGGTCTCAACGGCCAGCTCAAAGGCTCGCTGTGAGGCTTCGATACTGGCCCGCGGATCGTGGCACAGCAGCGAGTTGCCGAGGTTGAGGCAGGCCTCGGCAAGCTCGGATGATGGACCCTCCCGCTCGATGGTCCGGATCGCTTCCCGCAGGTACAGCTCGGTCAGCCTGCGCTGCCCGATGAGGTCGTAGTAGATCGCCTGGCCCACCAGCAGTCGAGCGAACCTGTTCTCTGACACACCGATCGTGTTGGCCAGGTCGAACACCTCGGCCAACACGGGCGCGGCCTGCGAGGTCCCCGCGAAGATCTCCAGCAAGGCCAACGCGTCGAGCGCGTCGATGGTGTCAGGACCGGGATCGGTCCGCAGCACGGCGACCGCCTGGGTGAGGAGCTCCCGCGCCTCGGTGTGCCTGCCGATCCGGCGCAGGGCTCGACCCGCCAGGGCCTTTGCGCTGGCCTCCAGCCGGGTGTCCCCGACGGAGACCGCGAGTTTCCCGGCCCGCTCGGCGGTGTCTGCTGTGAGGGACTGCTCCCACGCGATGCTGCCGCTGCTGGCTGCCTCCACCAGAAGCCTGGCCGCCCGCAGCGGCTCGGCGTCGGCGATCAGGTCGGCCGCAGCCGTGAACGAGTCTGCCGCCCGGCGTGGTGCGCCGGTGCGCCGGGATCGCTCGGCGGCGCGCACCAGGGTCTCGACAAGGAGGCCTCGGAGCAGGTCTGCGTCAGGGTCATCGGGGGCGGCGTCGAGGGCGTCCTGGTAGTGCCTGGCGATCGCGTCCACCACTTCCTCGCCGTCATTGGGAAAGGCCTGACGCAGATGTTGCGCCACGGCGACGTGCCTGGCCTTACGGTCGCGCCGCGAGAGAGTCTCGTACGCGACCTGGCGCAGCATCTCCTGCGCGAACCCGTAGTTGCCACGCTGTGGTGACAGCGGGTCGGCGCTCACCGTGAAGACCTCGCGGCGCAGCAGGTCGGACAGCACCCCGGCGGCCTCGTCCTCGGCGAGCCCTGACACAGCGACCACCGCCTCGGCCGGGAAGGTGGCGCCCAGGACGGACGCGTCCCCGACCAGCCTCCGCGCCACCGGGTCGAGCGCGTCGAGCCGGGCGGCGAGCAGCGCCCGCAGGCTGTCCGGGACAGTCAGCTGATCCAGCACGCCGGGGTCGCCGACCAGGCGGTAGGAGCCGCCTTCGGCCTGGATGACTCCGCGATCGATCAGCGACCGGATCGACTCCAGGGCGTACAACGGGATGCCCTCGGCGCGCTCGGTGATCCGCCGGCGCGCCTCGGTCGGCAGGCCGGGCACAAGAGTGTCGACGATCGTATCCATCGACGCGGCGTCCAGCGGGTCGAGGGCGATGGTTGCGCGATTACGTCCGATGCCGAATCCGGGCCGCTTGGCTTCCAGTTCGGGACGGGCGAAGGCCAGGACGAAGATCGGCAGGTCTCGCGACCAGTCGACCAGGTGGTCGAGGAAGTCGAGCAGGTCGTCGCCGGCGTGGTGGAGGTCCTCGATGAGGATGGCGACCCGGCCGACGCTGGCGAGTCGCTCGAAGAACCGTCGCCAGCCGGCGAACAGGTCCTCGCGCCCGAGCGGCGCGCCGGTGTCGTTCGCCGTCGGCACCCCGATCAGCCTGCCCAGCCGCAGCCCGACGAAGTCGCGCTCGGCGGCGTCCGGCACCCAGTACTCCAGGCCCTCGGCCAAGCGCGCAGCAGCCACGGCCGGGGGGTCGTCCTCGGCGATCTGGAAGCGCTGGCGCACGACCTCGGCCAGCGCCCAGTAGACCATGCCCTCGCCGTAGGACAGGCACCCGCCGCGGTGCCAGAAGGTGTCGCCCACCAGGCCGTCGGTGTACTTCTCGTACTCCCAACCCAACCTGGACTTGCCCACCCCTGCCGGGCCGGTCACCAGGACGAGGCGCGCCTGCCTGCGCTCGTCGGAGGCGTGGAACATCTCGCGGATCGACCGCAGCTCGGCGTTGCGTCCGGTGAGCGGGGCCTCCAGGCCGTCGACCCGCTGGATGCCGCCGGTGGCCGAGACCACATGGTCCGCCCGCCACAGGTGCTCGGCCTCGGACTTCCCCTTGAGCAGGTGCTCGCCCCCGTCGGTGTAGGAGATCGCGTTCTCGGTGAGACGTCTGGTGGTGCCGTCCACCAGAACGCTCCCGGGCCGGGCGGCGCTTTGAATCCGCGCGGCCGTGTTGACTGCATCCCCGGCGACCATGCCCTGGTCGGTGGCACCGATCGTGACGGCGACGTCCCCGGTGAGGACACCGGCCCGGGCAGCGAGCCCGGGGATCCGGGAGTCCTCTCCCAGTTGGTGGACGGTCTCGAGGAGGTCGAGCGCAGCACGCACCGCTCGCTCGGCGTCCAGCTCAGTGGCGACCGGGGTGCCCCACACGGCCATCACGGCGTCCCCGATGAACTTCTCGATAGTTCCGCCGTAGCGGCCGATCACGGTCCTGGCCCGATCGAAGTAGTGGCTCAGCAGCTCGCGGACCTCCTCGGGGTCGCGCAGTTCAGAGGTCGAGGTGAACCCCACCAGGTCGACGAACAACACCGAGCACATCCGCCGTTCCGCAACCGGCTCCCCGACGGCCTGGGCGATGGCCGGGGCGACGACCGCCGGCGACGGCGAGGCATCGGTCAGCGCGTCCGGCGCTGAGGGCGGGGCGGCCAACGGTGTGCCGCAGTCGGCGCAGAATCGCTGCCCTGTCCTCACGGTCGCCCCACAGGCGGGACAGTGCAGGCTCAATGGGGTACCGCAGTCGGCACAGAAGCGTTTACCGGCCGGGCTTTCGGCCCCGCAACTGCTGCACTGAGTGAGGGTCATGTCCGCTCCCGGGGTGGTCCACCATGGGCGAGTATGGCGGACCTGCGGGCGTCCCGAAATGGGCGGCTCTGTGTCGCCTCCGATACGCAGTAAAGGTGCTACCCGCCACAGACGCTGCGATCGGCCACCGGCAGGATCGTGGATGTCAGCCGCAGCCAGGCGGCGGCCATCAGCCGAAGGAGTCACCGATGACCAGCACCACGCCTTTCGAGCACGACGGCAAGGAACCCATCCGGCGTCCGGCCGATACCGGCAGCGACACTGAGGGTCACATCATCCGCACCTACCCGGCGCTGGTCGACGACCAGTCGCCACGCCGCGTGGGCGTGCCCGGAGCCGGAGAGGACGACGTCGAGGGTCATCGCCGGGCTCCGGCCAAGGACGACCTCGCGCCGCGGCGCGTCCCCCCGGGCGACGAGGCCTGACCCAGCAGCCAACGAGACGGGACGGCGGGAGGTCCCGGCCCTCCCGTCGCCGATGGTGCATCATGTCGCTCACACGTCAGGGGGAGGGTCCGTGACCACCGAAACCGCCGAAGCCGCTGAGACCCCGCCCGGCGTGGTCGCGGCCTTCAGGTCGGTCTGGCGCCACCGGCGGTGGCGCTGGCTGGCCGGCAGCACGGTGGTGTCGCTGTTCGGCGACACCATGTACGTCGTCGCCATCACGGTCGTTCTGCTGCAGGGCCCCAACGGCCCGGCCTGGCTCTCGGCCGGCCTGCTCGCCCGGTTGCTCCCGTACGTCATCCTCGGGCCGATCGGTGGCGTGGTCGCCGACCGGTTCGACCGCCGATTGGTCATGGTCGCGCTCTCCGGTCTGCGGGCCGCGCTGTTCGTCGGCCTCGCGGCGGTCGTCATGCTCGAGGGCCCGAAGTGGGTCGTGATCGCGCTGCTGGCGTTGAGCGCCGCAGCCGGGGCGTTCTTCTTCCCCGCCCGCGGCGCCGCAATCCCTCAGTTGGTGCCCGAGAGCGACCTGGCCGCCGCGAACGCCGCAGAGAACGGCCTCTCGCAGCTCTCCTGGTTCCTCGGTCCGGCGCTCGGGGCGGTCCTGCTCGGGGTGTTCTCACCGGCGGTCGTGCTCGGCATCGAGGCCGTCACGTTCGGGGTCGAGGCCCTGATGCTGGTCAAGGTGGGCGCCCTGCCGGTGCCGAAGGGGTCCGCCACCGCCGAGGCCGCCAACTCGCTGTTCGTCCAGACCTGGCAGGACATCCGTGAGGGGGCGGGCTACGTGTTCGCCGATCGCGGGCTGCGGGCGCTGGTGTTGGTGAACGCCGCCGCCTGTGCCGCCTTCGGCGCCGAACAGGTGCTGTACGTCCTGCTCGCAGACGAGAGCCTCGCGCTCGGACCCGAAGGGTTCGGGTTCCTCCTCGCGGCGATGGGCGTCGGTGGCATGATCGCGGCGCCGCTGTCGGCCAGGGCCGGAGCCTCCCCGCATGCTGGTCGCTGGCTGCTCGGCAGCGGCATCCTGTTGGGGCTGCCGATGCTGGTGGTGGCTCTCGTTCCGATTCCTGCGGTCGTGTTTCCGGTCTCTGTCGTCGAGGGTGCCGCCGCGGTGATCTTCGACGTCGTCGCCCTCACGCTGCTGCAGCGTGGGACAGCGGAGGCTGCGATGGGGAGGGTGTTCAGCCTCAGCGACGCGCTGGGTACGGCCGGCCAGGCTGTCGGCTCGGTCGGCGCGCCGGCTGTCGTCGCCCTGGTCGGACTCGGGATCAGCCTGCAGATCGCGGGCGGACTCATGATCGTCGTGGTGGTGGCGGTCACCCCGGCGGTGATCTACCTCGTCAGCCGAACCGACACCGAACGCGCACGGCTGCGGGGTGTCGTCGCCGAACTGGCCAGGGTGCCCGCGCTGGCCGCCTTCGAGCCGGTGGATCTGGAGCGGCTCGGCCGCGCCGCCAGCCCGGTCTTGGTGCCGGCGGGGACCGTGGTGATGGTGGCGGGCGCCCCGCCGGACGACCTTTATGTCGTCCGTTCGGGCGAACTCAGCGTGGTGCCGGCCGAGGCCGTGCCCGGCTCCGAGCCACCACCGGACCTCGTCAGCGGGGACATCTTCGGCGAGATCGGCCTGCTGCGTGGGATCCCGCGCACGGCGACCGTGACCGCTCGCACCGACACCGAGTTGATGGCGATCGAGGGCGAAGCGTTCCAGGCGGTCGCGTTGCCCGGGCCCAGCGCCGAACTCGTGCTCGGCGGGATGCGAACCCGGCTGCGCCGAACGCACCCCCAGTTGCTCGAGGCGGTGGAGGCATGAACGGGTTGGCGGCCGTGTGCGCACTCGCGCGCTGGAGCACCCAGGCCGCGGCGGTCTCGGTGGCAACGGTGGCCGACGACCACCTGCTGTACGTGGCCGCCGACGGCGTTGGCGCCGAGGCGATCGTCTCCACCCGACTGCCCGCGGGCCGAGGCATCGCAGGGTTCGTGGCCGCGACCGGGCAGTCGGTCACGGTCCGCAACCCCGCCAGCGACAGCCGGTTCGCCCGCGACGCTGCGGAGGCTACCGGCTACATCCCGGAATCCATCCAGTGCATCCCGGTCGAGGACGCCCGTGGCGAGGTGGTCGCCGTGCTGTCGATCCTCGACCGCGCGGACAACCCGCTGGGCCCGGGCGTACCCGCGGTGCCGCTGGAAAAGCTGACGGAACTCGTGGCCGCGCTGCTGGCCGCCGGCGATCCGAGCGCCGGGTCGGCAGGGCTGGCGGAGCTGTCGGGCGCTGACCGCGCACACCTGGCCACCATCCTGACGACCCTTCTCGACAGTCTGGAACGATGACAGCGGCGCCGCCCGACCTGCCGGCATGGGCGGGACCCTTCCACGCCGGGGGGCCGGGGTCCGCCCCGGTGCTGCCACTGGCGGAGCCCATGACCCGGGCGTGGGCGTATGGGGACGGCAGTGGCCGGGGGGTGCGGGTCGCGGTGATCGACTCCGGCATCGACGCGTCGCATCCGCTGGTGGGTCGGGTGGAGGACTACGTCGCGATCACTCTCGACGCGGACGCCGAGGACGGGGTTCGGGTGGTCCCCGGCCAGCACGACGATCTGTACGGCCACGGCACTGCCTGCGCAGCCGTGATTCGGTCACTGGCTCCCGAGGTCGAGCTCGTCAGCGTGCGGGTGCTCGGGGCCAACCTGCGTGGTTCGGCACTGGCCTTCGCGCGTGGACTGGAGTGGTGCCTCGACCACGGCGTCACGGTCGCCAACCTCAGTCTGTCGACCACGAACGAGCGCTGGTTCGAGGTCTTCCACGAGCTGGTCGACCGGGCCGCCTATCGCCGGATGCTCCTCGTGTCCGCGATGGCCAACGAGCGCAAGCGCACGATTCCGAGCGAGTTCTCCGGGGTGTTCTCGGTCGCGTGCGGTCCGGGGAACGATCGCGAGCAGGTGTGGTGCAACCCGACCGGCCCGGCGGAGTGGGGTGCCTGCGGGATCGACGTCGAGATCGCCTGGCGCGACCAGGCGATGATCCGGGCCACCGGCAACAGCTTCGCCGCGCCGGTGGTCGCCGGTCACCTCGCCCGGATTGCCGGCGCCCACCCGGGGATCACCGGCTGGCAGGCTCGCACCGTCCTGGCCCAGTTGGCGGCCAACGCGGCACCGACGCCGTCCATCGGGCGAAGTCCCCGCGAGGGGCCGCTCGCGAAAGGCGAGCCGCCGGGACTCCCCACGACGATTCAGCTGGCATAGCGTGAGCCCATGCCGATTCCCGAGCTGACCCGCGACGAGATCGCGAGCATCGACGCCTGGTGGCGTGCCTGCAACTACCTGACGGTGGGCCAGATCTACCTCAAGGACAACGCGCTGCTGGAGCGTCCGCTGACGCCCGACGACATCAAGCCGCGGCTGCTCGGCCACTGGGGCACCAGTTCCGGGCTGGGCTTCATCTACGCCCACCTCAACCGGCTGATCCGCCGCACCGAGCAGCAGTGGCTCTACATCGCGGGCCCGGGCCACGGCGGCCCGGCGCTGGTCGCGGCCGGCTGGCTCGAGGGCACCTACTCCGAGCTCTTCCCCAAGGTCACCCGGGACGCCGAGGGGATGCGTCGTCTGTTCCGGCAATTCTCCGCGCCCGGCGGGATCCCGAGCCACGCCTCGGTGACCACGCCCGGCTCGATCCATGAGGGCGGGGAGTTGGGCTATGCGCTGTCCCACGCCTTCGGCGCCGCCTTCGACAACCCCGACCTGCTGGTCGCGGCGGTGGTGGGTGACGGTGAGGCGGAGACCGGTCCGCTGGAGGGTGGCTGGAAGGGGATCTCCTTCCTGAACCCGCGCCGCGACGGTGCGGTACTGCCGATCCTGCACCTGAACGGGGCGAAGATCGCCAGCCCGACGGTGCTCGCCCGTAAGGACCCCGCCGACGTCGAGGAACTCTTCTCCGGCCACGGCTACGAGGTGGTCTGGGTGGAGGGTGACGACCTGCCGTGGATGCACGAGCGGTTCGGGGCGGCGCTGGCCTACTGCGTGGAACGCATCGGTGAGATCCAGCAGGAGGCGCGCGCGTCCGAGACCTGGCAGGGCCCGCCGCCGCGCTGGCCGATGATCATCCTGCGCACCCCGAAGGGATGGACGGGGCCGCGGCTGGTGGATGGCGAGGTCGTCGAGGGGACGTGGCGCGCCCACCAGGTGCCGTTGGCCAACGTGAAGGACAACCCGGCGCACCTGGAGTTGCTTGAGGAGTGGCTGCGGTCGTACCGGATCGGAGAGCTCTTCGACGACCAGGGCATGCCCACCGAGCTGGTGCGGGCCAACAACCCCTCCGGCGACCTTCGGATGAGCGCCAGCCCGCACGCCAACGGCGGCGTCCTGACCAGGGACCTCGACCTGCCCGACTACCGCGAGTACGGCGTCGAGGTGACCGCGCAGAGCCGGGGCGACGTCCGGATGGAATCCACCCGCAAGCTCGGCGAGCTGCTCCGGGACGTCTACCGGCGCAACCCCGGCAACTTCCGGTTGTTCTGCCCCGACGAGACCAACTCCAACCGACTCGGGGCGGTGTTCGAGGCGTCCGACCGCGCGTTCATGGAGCGAACCGACGTCTTCGACGTCCACCTCTCCGCCGAGGGCCGGGTGATGGAGGTGCTGAGCGAGCACAACTGCCACGGCTGGCTGGACGGCTACACGCTCACCGGTCGGCACGGCATGTTCGCCACCTACGAGGCGTTCGCGATGGTGGCCGCGTCCATGACGATGCAGCAGGCCAAGTGGCTGGAGGAGGCCGAGCACCTGGACTGGCGGGCGCCCGTCCCGAGCACGAACATCCTGCTGAGCTCCACCTGCTGGCGCAATGATCACAACGGGTTCTCGCATCAGTCCCCGATGCTGCTCCAGGTCGTCCTCAACCAGCGGGGCACCGTGGGCCGGATCTACCTGCCGCCGGACGCCAACTGCCTGGTCGAGGTGGCCGACCACTGCCTGCGCAGCCGCGATTACGTGAACCTGATCGTCCAGGACAAGCAGCCGCAGCCGCAGTGGCTCTCGATGGACGAGGCGATCGAGCACTGCACCCGCGGCTACGGGATCTGGGACTGGGCCGGGACCGACGGGCTGGGCGACGCGAAGCCCGACATCGTGCTGGCGTGTGCCGGGGACGTCGTGACGATGGAGGCGGTCGCCGCCGCCGAGCTGCTCAAGCAGCGGCTGCCGGAACTCAAGGTGCGGGTCGTCAACGTCGTCGACCTGATGACGCTGTACCGGCCCAAGGACCACCCGCACGGGATGAGCGCCGAGGAGTTCACCGCGACCTTCACCGACGACGTCGATGTGGTCTTCGCCTTCCACGGCTTCCCGGGCGCCGTCCACCAGCTCGTCCACGGACGGCCGGACGCCGACCGGTTCCGGGCGCGGGGGTTCATCGAGGAGGGGACCACGACGACCCCGTTCGACATGGTCGTGCGCAACCGGGTCGACCGGTACCACCTGGTGCTGGACTGCCTGAACAACACGAAGGCGACGCCGGCCGGTGCGGACGAGTTGCGGGCCTACTGCGAGGAGCAGTTGCGCCGCCACGACGAGTGGATCGTCGAGCACCTGGAGGACCTGCCCGAGGTGCGGGACTGGCGGTTCGGGGTCGTGCCCGCCTGAGCCGGCCGGGAGAGGTCAGCCGCTGGTGCCGAGGGCGTAGGCGTGGCCCTCGGCGGCCGGATCTTCAAGCAGGTCGACCATCAGCCGGGCGAGGTCGGCGCGGGAGATCATGGCAGCGAAGTTGCCGGGCTCCAGCTTGGCGACGGCGCGGTCGCTGGCGGGCTTGTCGGTGAGCTGACCGGGGCGCACGATCGTCCAGGGCAGTCCGGACGCGGTCACCAGCGCCTCCTGGTCGGCGTGGTCGGCCAGCGCCTTGCCGAGGGTGAGGGTGACCACCGGACGCATCAGCCGCGGCAGGAACTCCATCGAGTCGCCGACCCCGATCGAGGACTGCACCATGATCCGCGGCCGGGCGCCGGCCGGGAGGTGGTCGAGCACGGCGCGGGTGACCTGCGTCCGGTTGCGGTCATTGCCCGGGACGCCCCCCACGGTCACCACGACGGCGTCGGGGACCACCTCAAAGGCGGCCTTGAGCGTCTCGGGCTGCGTGGCGTCCCCCTTGATGTCGGTCACGTCGGAGCGGCCCGAGCCGCGGCGCGACACGGCCACCATCTCGTGTCCCCGACGAACGCCTTCCTCGAGCACCAGTTGCCCGGTGCCGCCACTTGCCCCCACCACCACGATTCGCATCCCGCCATGCTAGGTGGTCCCGGGGTGTCGCCCGCGCACCGCGTGGCCCC
>JAEZHJ010000103.1 GCA_023436925.1 Actinomycetes bacterium | reverse complement strand
ACCGGGAAGGCGCCCCCGCGGATGACGCCGAGCCAGGAGACTTGCCAACGACGCGCGGAGTGGGTTCCTGGGTCAAAGAGGAACTGACCACCTGCCGCTGGACGCGCGACGCGTTCCAGATGAGCTGTGACTTGGCGACCCGACAGGGTCGCCTTTTTTGTTGTCAGTAACACACGCGTTTGGTCGAGTCAGCTCGATAACCGGGGTCCTCGGACGCCTGCCACACGCCTTGTCTGGAACCGTCGGCACCGGCCGGCGGGTTTGGAGGGATGCGCGAATGGCTGGCCACTGGCAGCCGGGAGAACCATTGTCGGTCGACGATCTGGCGATGCTCGATGCGCTGCGACGGCGGGCCGCCGAGTTGGGGTACACCCCGTCCCGGGCCGAGATGCCTGGTGGGACCGCCCTGAAGCGGCGGTTCCGCACCTGGGGCAACGCGGTTCGAGCCGCCGGCCTGCCGTGGATCAACTATCCCGAGCAGCAGCGGCTACGGGCCAGGCTGCAGACCGCGGCGGCCGTGCGCACTCCCTCCTCCCCCACCACCACACGAGGAGAGAAGCAGTGAGAACCACCTTCCGCCGCGGGACTGCACTGGCGGTCGCGGCGGTCCTGGCGACCGCCGGCTGGCTAGGGGTCACGACCCCGGCCAGCGCCGAGGAGACGCCACTGGGTCATGTGACCCTGTCGATGGATGTCCACACCCTGGGCGCTGGCTACCTTTACGAGCCGGCCATCGTGCCGTTCTATGAGGGCGAGACCTACGCCGATGTGACCGACAGGTTGCTCGGCGGCGATGATCACTATCACTACTCCGGGGAGCTCGACGCCGGGTTCTACCTGAGTGCCGTCGAGCTTCCGCGGTCGATCGATGTCGACGTCCCCGAGATCATCCTGGACGCCCTGGGCGACCTGGACAGCGGTCCCTCCGAGGCCGGTGAGTACCTCGGCGAGTTCGGTTACTCGCCTTGGTCGGGCTGGATGTACTCGGTCAATGGCGAACTGCCGAACGTCGGGGTCTCGGACCGCGAGCCCGCCGACGGTGACGTGGCGCGCTGGCACTTCACGGTCTACGGGTACGGCGCCGATCTCGGCCTGCCGGACTCCGGTTGGGGCACGACGCCGCTGTACACGGCGGCTGACAAGGATGCGCTCCTGACCGCTGTCGCGACGGTCAACTCCGCCGACGACAAGGCCGAGTTGCTCGCGAAGCCGGGCGCCGCGGCCGCCTACGCCGAGGCGTACGAGGTGTTGGCGGACCTCACGGCCAGCCAGACGACGGTTGACGAGGCTACCGCGGCCCTGACGGACGCGATCTCGGCGACCACCGGACCCGGCGAGGTCACCCCCACCCCACCGAGCAAGGTCGACATCTCAGCAGCGCTGTCCGCCACAATGGCCCGGATGGTCGAGAGCGTGCCCAGCCCGGCCTTCGGCACCTCCGCCGGCGAATGGACGGTGCTGACCCTGGCCCGTGCCGGCTACGCGGTTCCCGCCGGGTACTTCGACGGTTACTACGACCGGGTCGCCGCTCACGTCACCGACTCGAGCACGTTCGCGTCGACGCCGAAGCTGCACAACTCGAAGAGCACCGAGAACAGCCGGCTGATCATGGCGCTGTCCGCGCTGGGCAAGGACGCCACCAACGTGGGCGGTCTTGACTTCACCGCCCCGCTGAGTGACCTGAGCTTCGTCCGCAAGCAGGGCATCAACGGACCGATCTTCGCCCTGATCGCCCTCGACACCCGCGGCTACCAGGTCCCGTCGCTGGCGGTGTACAACCCCAGTGCGGATCCGGCGAACCAGACCACACGCCAGGCCCTGATCGACTTCATCCTGAGCAAGGAACTCACCGAGACCGGCGGCTGGGCCCTCTCCGGCTCCACCCCCGACCCGGACATCACCGCGATGGCCCTGCAGGCGCTGACCCCTTACCGCGACCAGCCGGCCGTCGGGGTCGCGATTGACCGCGCCCTCACTGTGCTGAGCGGCCTGCAGCTTCCTGCGGGTGGGTTCAGCTCCTGGGGGACGGTGAACGCCGAGTCGATTGCCCAGGTGATCGTCGCGCTGACCGGTCTCGGGATCGACCCGGCGACCGACTCCCGGTTTGTGAAACCCGAGGGCAATGCGGTGTCGGCCCTGCTGGAGTTCGCTGATCCGGACGGCGGCTTCCGGCACGTGCTGGCTGGCGCGGTGGATGGCATGGCCACCGATCAGGGCGGCTACGCCCTGGTGGCGTACGACAGGTTCGTCAACGGACGCAACTCGCTGTACGCGATGGGCGACGCCGGCGGTGACGGCCCCGCCGAGCCCGAGCCGACTGGCCCGGCGATCACCATCACCGGACCCGATCAGGTGACCTCAGCGGCGGGAACCGAGTTCGCCGCCACGGTGCGCGCCACCGCCTGGCCTGAGGGCGAGTTGAAGCTGATCGACGGACTGCTCACCGTCCCGGCCGAGTTCACCGTTGTCGACGTCACCCCGGGGGCTCGCCTACAGGGCGGGTCACTGACCTGGCATCTGGATCCGGCCGACCGCAAGCTCCGGTTCGTGTACACCAACACGGAGCTGAGCGGAGTCAGCCTGACCGGCACCGACTTCCCGGCCGACCTGTTCAGCGTGAAGCTGGCGGTGGCCGAGGGTGTTGATCCGGTTGCGACCCCGACGGTTTCGCTGAATGTGGGCGGGGTGACCGCGAAGACCGGCTCGGCGGATCCGGTGTTGGTCTTCGACGTCACCACAGCCATCCACACTGTGGCGTTGACCGCCCCAATCGAGGTTGGCCTGACCGTCCGCGAACTGTTCACCGGTGACGGGATCGACCTGATCCCGGCCGACAAGCGAGCCGTCGCGATCGGCATCTCGGGACACCCCGAGGGCACTGTGGCCTACTACGAGGACACCGCCCTGGTGCTCTCGCCGGAACTGACCGCGAAGGCCGGCCTGCCGACCTACGTCCTGGTCACGACTCCGCAGGAGCCCGCCGAGGAGTTGGCCGACCCGGCCAGCTACCGGTTCGAGACGGGGACCGCGGCCACACTGCGGTTCGGCGACACCGATGCCAACCAGGTGATCAACGCCCAGGACGCCCTGGACGTGATCGCGGCCTGGCTTCGCAAGAGCCCGGTCACCACCGATCAGCAGATCCTGGTCCACAACGTCACCAGCGATGCCCGCATCAACACCGCTGACGCGCTCGCCCTGATGGAGCACTACGTCTCCGGGACCGAGCTGGCCGTCACCACCCGGTAGTAACCCCGCCCGGTGGGCCGGACGGAACCCGCGTCCGGCCCACCGGCCCAACCCAGGACTTCCTGATGAGCCAATCCCCTGAACCCGACGTCGACCGCGATTCCACCCTTGAACTGCTCGCGCTCCCCGAGCACCAGGACCCGGCCGGTGATCCCGACGGCCAGCCCGCCGCCGCCCGCCCACGGCTGCCGCGCGCACGGCGTCGCCTGATGATCGCCGGTGCCGCGGCGCTGGTGCTGCTGGGGCTCGGCCTCGCCTGGTGGTTGTGGCCGCTGTATGGACCTCCCGCCCTGATCCTGCAGTCCCCTGCAGTCGTCGAAGCAGACAACCGCGACGAGATCATCGTCGACGTCACCGTGACCGCGCTGCCCGATGCGGTCTACCCCGCCGCCAGCCTGAGCGTCGGCTTCGACTCCACCAAGTTGGAGTTTCTCGGCGTCCGGCAGGGCACGATGACCACCCGCAACGGCACCTCACCGCAGCCGGCGATCCCCGTCTGGGCAGCCGATCCGGACTTCGCCAACAGCCGCGGTCTGGTCACCACCATGTACCTGGACAGCACGGCCGGAGCCTTCGCCTACACCGGCACCAGCCACGAGCCCGGGGAGCGCGAGGTGCTGCTCCGGCTGGCATTCCGGCTCCGCGACAGCGTGCAGCCAGGCGACAACCTGCCCCTGACCGTCGCCGACGCCGTCCTGGCCACCACCGACAACGCCACCACGGGCAGCGCCCTGGCCACCGCCTCGCGGACCTTGCGCGCCTACCCCGCCCAGATTGTCGTCCAACGATGAAAGGCACCTCGATGCGAACGATCCTGCAGCGGGCGCTGGCCGCGCTCGCCGCCTTGACCCTGCTCGCCGGGTGCAGCAGCCAGGCCGGGCACACCACCCTGATCCCCGACGACGGGGTGGTGAAGGCGTCGGCGTTCGACCACCTTCGCTCCGCGACCGACCTGGCGATCTTCGAGGGGGGCAGCCATGACGTCACCTACCAGTGGCTCTTCCTCGGCGGTCCGTCCGAGGCCCCCGGCGACAGCTGCCTGGGCCTGACCTTCTCCAACGCCGACAGCGAACGGGTGAAGGACGCCCTGGCCGCCGACGCAGTTCAGGAGTTCTCCTTCTGCGCGCAGGGCCCGATCGCCGGCGATCCGACCCTCACGATCTACCTGCCGATGGCCTGGCCCGAGGGCGAGGTCTCGGTGTATCGCAGCACCGGACCGGACTCCGAGCCGGAGCCGGTCAGCTCGGCCACTCTCGTCAACTCCCCGAACGCGATCATCACCTTCAGCCCGCGCGAGTACGAAGGCGTGTTCTACCTGGTCGGCACGGCAGCGCCGACGGTCGCTCCGGAACCCGGCGCCACCCCTTCGCCTCAGGCCTCCCGCACCCCGGCGAAAACCAATCAGGCCGACCCCTACACCTCCGGCGGTGACTCTCAGCCAAGTAACGGACAGGACAAGTACCTCACCGATCCGGTCCCGGCCGGCAAGCCCAAGCCGGTCGAACCCCAGGACGTCACGGTCGATGAGAATCGCCGGTACACCGCCACCTTGTCCATCTCGGCTGCCACGATCCTGCGACACCTGGATCAGTTCGACGCCGCCAAGATGTCGGTCCTGCCGGCAGACGGGGTCGTCATGGCCAAGCAGAAGGTCAGCTTCGCGCAGAACGAGTCGGTCTTCGACGTGCTGAAGCGGGAGACCCAGAAGCGCAAGATCCACCTGGAGTTCTCCTGGACCCCGATCTACAACTCGGCCTATGTCGAAGGCATCAACAACCTGTACGAGTTCGACTGCGGGGAGCTGTCCGGCTGGATGTACAAGGTCAACGGCTGGTTCCCGAACTACGGAGCGAGCCGCTATCAGCTCAAGGCAGGCGACAAGATCGAATGGGTTTACACCTGCGATCTGGGTCGTGACATCGGCGGCTGGTGGGAAGGCATGGAGAAGCGGTGAGCCGGCCCCACCCCGATGATGCACTGGCCCGGTGCCATCCGGTGGTCTGCCTGGCGTTCTTCGGGCTGGCGATCGGGACGGCGATGGTCTTCCTGCATCCCGTGCTGACCCCGATCACCCTGGCCGCCGCAGTGGGCTACGCGCTCTACCTGCACGGTGGCCGCGGGGCGCGCTTCCAGTTGCTGGGGATGGCTCCGATGTTCCTGGCTGCGGCACTGTTCAACCCGCTGTTCAGCCATGCCGGTGTGACCACCTTGTTCTTCCTGTTCGACGGGAACCCGGTGACGCTGGAGTCGATCGTGTTCGGCCTCGCGGCGGCGGCCATGTTGGTGACGGTGATCACCTGGTTCTCCTGCTCCAACACGGTGCTCACCTCGGACAAGGTGGGCTATCTCTTCGGACGGATCCTGCCCGCCCTGGCGCTGCTGTTCTCGATGGCGCTGCGGTTCATCCCCAGGCTCAAGGCCCAGCTGTCGGTGATCTCCTACGGTCAGAGCGGCCTGGGGCAGGGAGTGAAGGACGGAAGCCTGTTCCAGCGGCTGCGGGCCGGCGCCCGGATGTTCTCAATCCTGGCCACCTGGGCGCTGGAGAACTCCATCGACATCGCCGACTCGATGAAGGCCCGTGGCTACGGGTTGCCGGGACGCACCGCGTACAGCATCTTCACCTTTGACCGCCGCGACCGGACTGTCCTCACCGTGGTCGCGGCCACCGCCGTCCTGCTCGTGGTCGGCAGCGGACAGGGCGCCACGACCATGACCTTCTATCCCGCGCTGATCCTGGCGCCGGTCTCCGGCTTGTCGGTAGTGGTCTGGGTCGCTTACGCGGTCCTGCTCGGGATCCCCTTGATACTCAACCTCGCAGAGGAGTGGCAGTGGCGACGTATCGCATTGACGATCTGACCTTCACCTATCCGGACCGCCCCAGCCCGGCCCTGACCGGGGTGTCGCTGACGATCGAAGCCGGCGACTTCGTCGTCCTCTGCGGCGACTCGGGGGGCGGAAAGACCACCCTGCTGCGGCACCTCAAGCCCGTCCTCACCCCGCATGGGGAGCGGAGCGGTACGGTCTACTTCGCCGGCCGGCCGATCCAGGAGGGCGACCCGCGGGAACTGGCCCGGCTGATCGGGTACGTCGGCCAGAATCCCGATAACCAGGCGGTCACCGACAAGGTCTGGCACGAACTGGCCTTCGGGCTGGAGAGCCTGGGCCTGTCGAACCCCGACATCCGGCTGCGGGTGGCCGAGATGGCCACCTTCTTCGGGATCGAGTCGTGGTTCGATCGCGCTGTCAACGAACTCTCCGGCGGCCAGAAACAGCTGGTCAACCTGGCCGGCGTGCTGGCCCTGCAGCCAGAGGTGCTCGTCCTGGACGAGCCGACCGCGCAACTCGACCCGATTGCGGCCGCCGACTTCCTGGCTGCGCTGAAGCGGATCAACCTTGAGCTCGGGGTCAGCGTGGTGCTCTCCGAGCACCGTCTGGAGGACGCCTTCCCGCTGGCCGACCAGGTCGTTGTCCTGCGAGGTGGGACGGTGGTCAACCAGGGCACCCCCGGTGAGGTCAGCGCCCGCGCGGCCGAGTTCGATCCCCGGTTCCTGCGCTCCCTGCCGACAGCCGCCCGGATCCACGCCGCCCTCGGTGGCACAGGTCGGGTGCCCCTGACGGTGCGGGATGGCCGCCGCTACCTGAGCCGGTTCACCCCGGCACCGGCTCAGGCCCCAGTGGCGACACCGCCGGTGAGCCGGCGCAGTCCTCGTCGCCGCGGCCCCGCCGAGCCCGAGCCCGCCCTCCGGCTCGATGAGGTCTGGTTCCGCTACCGCAAGGACGGGCCCGACGTCCTGCGTGGGCTCTCATTGAGGGTTCCGACCGGCGGCCTGTTCGCGCTGATGGGGGGCAACGGTGCCGGGAAGTCCACCGCACTCGGCGTCCTGGCCGGACTGCGCGAGCCCTATCGGGGCCGCTCGTGGGTCGGCGGACAGCGCCGTGACCGCCGTCCGGCCAGCCTTCAGGTCACGTTGCTGCCGCAGAATCCGCAGGCGGTCTTCCTGGCCAAGACGGTCCAGCGGGACCTGCTGGGCTCGGTGCCCGGCCGGCACTCAGGCGAAGATCGCGAGGCGCAGGTCGCCGCCGTCGCCGACCTGGTCGGCATCTCCGGTCTGCTCGGCGCGCACCCCTACGACCTCTCCGGGGGCGAGCAGCAGCGGGCGGCGCTGGCCAAGGCGCTGCTGACTCAGCCGGACGTTCTGTTGCTGGACGAGCCGACCAAGGGCCTGGATGCCGCCTTCAAGGAGAAGCTGGCCGAGATCCTCGCCGAGCTGACCGGCTCCGGCATGACCGTGGTGATGGCCTCGCATGATGTCGAGTTCTGCGCCCGCTACGCCGACCAGTGCGCCCTGCTCTTCCGCGGCGAGCTGACTTCGTCCGGCCCGCCGGGCAGCTTCTTCGCCGGGCACTCCTTCTACACCACCGCGGCCAACCGGATCGCCCGGGCGCACTGGCCCGAGGCGATCACCCTGGCGGAGGTGGTGGATCGGTGCCGCGACGCACAGCTGTTGCCAGCCTCCTGATCCTGGTCGTGATCCCGGCGGTGATCGCCGGTGGCGTCGTGCTGTTCGCCGACCGCCAGTACTACCTGGTCAGTCTGCTGATCATCGGGTGCACCCTGGCACCGTTCGCGATGGTCTTCGAGCGCCGGCGGCCGCAGGCTCGCGAGTTGGTGATCCTGGCGGTGCTGTGCGCGATCGGGGTGGCCGGTCGGGGCGCCTTCTTCATGGTGCCGCAGGTCAAGCCGGTGGTCGCGATAGTGATCATCACTGGGGTCACCATGGGCGCAGAGGCGGGCTTCCTGGTCGGGGCGATGACCGGGTTCGTCTCCAACTTCTTCTTCGGCCAGGGCCCATGGACGCCCTGGCAGATGTTCTGCTTCGGCATCATCGGGTTCCTCGCCGGGCTGCTCTTCCGCCGCGGCCGGCTCCCCCGCAAGAGGCCCGTGCTGTGTGTCTACGGCGGGCTGGCGACCCTGCTGATCTATGGCGGGTTGATCAACATCGCCTCGCTGCTGATCTGGACCTCCCAGCCGACCTGGGCCGCGCTGGCGGCGATGTACGTCTCCGGGCTGCCGTTCGATCTGATCCACGCCGGCGCCACGGTGGCCTTCCTGTGGCTGCTGGCCGATCCGATGATCGAGAAGCTGGAACGGGTGCGGCGCAAGTACGGCCTGATTGAGGTGCCCAGCTAGGAACGACCAGTCGGACGTGGCGTCGGGCGCCCCGGGCTGGTCCACCCTCGTGATGGTCGGCGAGCTGGCCGGCAGCCCGGGCGGCCTCGCTCAGCGCGGCGTCCAGGCGTCGGCCTTCGCGATGTCGGCATCGACGGCACCCACCCCGTCACCGGGCACGCGGGCCTGGCTGGTGTACTGCCAGATCGACCAGCCGCCCTGTCCGATCCAGGGCCCGACCAGCGGCTGGGAATCGGGGATGCGGCCGTTATCGGTGCCCCAGGAGGCCACCCACAGACGGGCGATCCCGGCGACGTCGGACCACGCGTAGGAGAAGCCGTCCGTCTCGATGGTGGTGTTGGCGCTCATGTAGACGTACAGGTTGGCGTGGTAGCCGTCACTGGTCAGCTGCTCACGGACGGAGGTCAGGAACTCCATGGCTTCGTCCGGGGTCCAGTGCCGCAGTTTGTGGCGGGACGTGGTGCCGTCGTCGGCCGTCAGCTTTCGGGTGGTGCCCTCTTCGATGTCCAGCACCAGCGGGTCGGTGCTGTCCCGGGTGTAGCGGCCGTCCTTCTTCAGCCAGGCGACGAAGAGTTCGGCCGAGCGGGTCGGGGTGTTGTCGCCGGCGAGCAGGCGCCCGTCGGTGGTGTCGATCGAGGCCAGCCAGCCGTTGAACCAGTAGTGGCCCAGCGACAATCCTGCCTTGGTGGCCTCGCGGGCCAGCACCCGGTAGGCGCAGTCCTTCGTGGCGGGGGTCTGCTTCGTCTTGCCGCGCTTGCCGGTGCAGACGTCGGTGTACTCGTAGTTGATCGGACGGTCCCCGCTGCCGGTCCGCAGGATCGTGAACCCGTTCTTGCCGGTCCAGGCCTTGACGGCGGACAGCCGCACCCGTCCGTCCGGCGTGTACTGGTAGGCGGACAGGTCCAGCCCCTGGCGTAGGCCGCTCAGCCCGAAGGCACGCTCGGCGTCCCTGGCCGGGGTGTTGGTGGGCTTCAGCACCGTCAAGGTGGCGGCCCTCGAGGTGACCTTGCCCTGCTTGCCGGTGACGATCACGCGGAACTGGGTGCCATTGCGCCAGTCGCGGGACCGGGCGGTGTACTTGGCGGACTTGGCGCCCTTGATGACCTTCCACTTCCCGGACTTCCCGGAGCGGTGCTGCCAGACGTAGGTGAGTTTCCGTCCGACCGCCTTGACGGCGAAGGTCGCCTTGGTGCGGGTGCCGTAGATGCCCACCTTGGCATCAGTCAGGTCGCGGACGATCGCCGTCACCGTGGGTTTCGCGGTCTCGGCCGGTGTGGGCGCCGGGCTCGCCGCCGTCACGGTCGGCTGCACCGAGGACGGGGTTGCCGACGGGTCAGCGGCCGCGCAGCCTGCGAGCAGCACTGTGGCAAGGACGCCCGCCAGCCGGCTTGCGGAGCGGCGGTGTGCACCCATGGTCCGGCCCTCCCCCGCGAAGAATCCGGCCAGTTTACCGGCGGCCACTAAGCAGCCAAGGGAGCGGCTGCACGAGGTGTTCCCCCGGCGGAGTGGGCCACCCCTTGCCGCGGCCCGGCGCTAGTCGGGACTGCTGACGTTGATCCCGCTGACCACGTCGACGATCTCCTGTCGAACCTGGGGGCTCAGCGGCCTGCCATCGAAGTCGATCACGAGCGGATCGACCTGGACGCTGGCCGACCCCCGAGCCTTCGCGTACTGACGGGCTCCGTCGACGCTGCCGAACTTCAGCAGTGTGAGGTACTCGTTGCCGACCGCCTGCACACACCCGGTCCTGGTAACGCAGACGGCCTCAGTACGGTCAACCGCATCCAGATAGGGCCACTGGCGATCGGCATCGCCTCCGGCGAACCGTTCGACGAGGTCGATCTGGCTCCGTCCCCACGCATCCGACAGCACCACCGCGGCCGCCCAGGCGACAGTTCCAGCCACAAGCATCATCGCCATCAGAAGCATCACGCACCGTGATCGAGCCGACGGCGCGGCGTGTCGCGACTCGGTCAAGGGGACCTCCTCGACGGCCCGCGCAGATGACGCTCTCAACACCGTAGCGGCCCGCGAGGTGAGCGAGTATAACGTCGTGCGTTATAGTGACTGAGTGATCAGATCGTTCCGGGATCCGGCGACCGAGCGGCTCTGGTCACGAGAACGAGTGAAAGCGTTCGACCCGCGGATCGAACGAGCCGCCCTGCGCAAGCTCGTGATGCTGGACGCCGCAGAGACCCTTGACGATCTCCGAGTGCCACCGGGCAACCGGCTCGAAGCCCTCCGGGGCGACCGGGCCGGCCAGCACAGCATCCGGATCAACCAGCAGTGGCGGATCTGCTTCCACTGGACCGATGCCGGACCCGCCGACGTCGAGATCGTGGACTACCACTGAGGAGGTGCCAGCCATGACCGCAATCCCCCCCATCCATCCCGGCGAGATCCTGATGGAAGAGTTCCTCGAGCCGCTTCAGATCAGCCAGAACCGGCTCGCCGTCGCGATCGGCGTGCCGCCACGACGCATCAACGAGATCGTCCACGGCAAGCGCCGCATTACCGCCGACACCGCATTGCGCCTGGCGCGCTACTTCGGCACCACCGACCGGTTCTGGCTAAACCTCCAGACCCGCCACGACCTCGAAGTCGAGAAAGACCACCTCGGCGACACTCTCGACCGAATCGAACCGCTTCAAGCCGTCTAGCCCCAGACCCACGGCGGCTGTTCGGGATGTTCCGCGGCTGGAGCCGCCGGTGCCGGGATGGCGTCGGTAGCATCCCTGCATGGATGACGCGGGCTGGGAAGAGGCGCTTTGGACTGCCGCGACCCGCGACGCCTATCTCGCCCAAAGCTGAGCAGGCGATTGCGGAGCTGCGCCGCCACGTCGCGCTCGTCGCAGCAGCCACCAGTGAGAACGACGAGCCGCGAATCGATCAGTCGGCTGAGTCGGTTCGGCTCGCCTTCATCGCACTCAGCGATGCCGAGTTCGAGTACTCCAGCACCCTCGCGCCGTTCAGCGCCCTGGAAACGATGACGACCAGGACGCCGACCTGGAGGACATCGAGTTCGACGACACCGCCGAGCACCACCAGCTGAGCCTCCTGATGCGCCGCGACTATGCGGTGACCTCGCAGCAGGCGGTCCTCATCGCCGGCCGCGCGACCTATCTGCGGCTGTGGCCCGACGAGACACCTGACGACGCGGCCAACGAAGTTCAGACCCTCGAAAGCGCGATCTACCAGCTCGTTCACGACGGAACGATCGACGCACTCAACGAGGTCGAGGGACTACAACCGGTCGCCGGACTCACCCTCACCGTTGCCCAGGACGAACTGCTCGACCCAGAAGACTTCCAGAGCTACATCGACAACCCGGACGAACTCTTCAGAGTCAGCGGCCCGATTCTCTTCTCCGAAGGAGACGTCTGGTAGCTCCCCACCGCGGGCGAGTTCCGGACGACGCTGATCCACTCGAGGAGAGGCGCGAGAGCGCTCCTCCCCGATCGCAGCCTGCCGACTCGGCCCCTCGTTCCTGGCTGAAGGAGTGCAGCACATCAGCGAGCTGCCCGCAACAGCGCCTGCGCTTCCTGGGGCGGTGTCGGCGGCCACGACGTTCACCCCGCAATGCGAAAAGACCCCTGGCCGCTGTGCGACCAGGGGTCTTGCTGTGGGCGACACTGGGTTCGAACCAGTGACCTCTTCCGTGTCAGGGAAGCGCGCTACCACTGCGCCAGCCGCCCGAGGTGGAGACGGGATTTGAACCCGTGTACACGGATTTGCAGTCCGTTGCCTCGCCTCTCGGCCACTCCACCGGCAAGAGCCGGTCTCGCTGTCGATCGTGAGACCTTCTCCGAGCGGACGACGGGATTCGAACCCGCGACCCTCACCTTGGCAAGGTGATGCTCTACCAACTGAGCCACGTCCGCGTGTGCCTGGCCGGTGGTCCCGGCCGGAGGCGCGACGACAACCATACCTAGGTCGAATCCGCGCCGCAAACCGAGCCGGGTGCACCCCCACGACCACCCCGGAGCCGATATGACGTGCGCCACGGACTCCGCTATTGTTGTCCCTCGCGGGCGATTGGCGCAGTGGTAGCGCGCTTCGTTCACACCGAAGAGGTCACTGGTTCGAACCCAGTATCGCCCACCGCTCATCCCCCGATCCGGCTGTGTTCTGGCCGTTCGATCACCAAACCACCACCCTCACCGACGCTGGCTGACGCCTCCCCCGACCCTCGCCGTCCGACCCTCTCCCCCGTCTGTGCGATACTGGACGCAGGTCGCGGTCGTCGCGACCCCGCATCGCACCTACACTCCGTGCCGCGCCGGCCTTCGCCGCTGCTGCGCCGGACCTGGACCGTGGTGCCCCGTAC
>JAEZHJ010000002.1 GCA_023436925.1 Actinomycetes bacterium | reverse complement strand
GGGCTCCCAGGGGCCGATGGTGAAGACGACCTGGTAGCGGGACCGCTCCGGGTCTGCCGGGTTCTCCCGGGAGAGTCGGCCCGAGCGGTCGCTCCACTCCGAGATGACCGAGGAGAGTGCCTCGGCGAGCTCTTCGGCCTCGGCCCTGGTCAGCGAGAGCTGGCTCGCCGCGAGCTGCCGGTGGACCGACTCGTCGGTGACGGGCTCCATCACGGTGTTGCGCACCCAGTCGAGCAGCGGGTCGACGACCGCCGTCCAGCCGGGCACGTGCCGGTCCAGGGCGTAGGAGTCGGCGACCGGCTTCCACACCCGGTCGCGCCGGTCCCGGGCGTGCTCGGGTGCCTCGACGATCAACCCCGCCCTGGCCAGCGCACGAAGGTGGAAGCTGATCGCGTTGGCGGGCTGGTCGAGCACCCGGGCGAGATCGGCTGCCCGGCCGTGCTCGAGCATCGACAGCTCGAGCAGGATCCGCTGGCGCAGCGGGTGGGCGAAGGCGCGCAGTGCCTCCGGCTCGCTGACCAGGAAGACCTCGCGCTGTCGCCGGTCACCCTCGTCCGGGCGATTCTCGTCCTTGGTGCGACCCATGGGGGAGAGGCTAGCAGAAAGCGCAGGAAATCTTGCGCAAGACATATTGCGCAAGAACTGCTGCGCAATGTAGCGTTCCCGCCATGACCGCTGAGAACCTCGTCACCACCCCCGACGCCGCGCCGCCCCACGCACTGCCTCCGCTGTGGCGCAACCGGCCGTACACGCTGCTGCAGACCGGCAAGACCGCCCATGTGATCGGGGTCGGCGTCGGTGCCTTCGCTATCCCGCTGCTGGCCTACCAGGTGACCGGCTCGGTCGCCCAGGCCGGCCTGATCGCCGCCGTCGGGGAACTCGGCGCCTTGGCCGGGACGCTGCCCGGGGGAGTCGTCGCCGACCGGGTCGACCGCCGCCGGATCATCCTGATCGCGAGTCTGGTCGGCGCCCTGGTCTGGGTCGGGCTCGCGGCGAGCTGGTGGTCGGGGACGCTGACCGGCTGGCAACTCGCGCTCGCCCTGTTCGCCTCCTCGGTCGCCGCGGTCTTCGCCAACCCCGCCGAGACCGGGGCGATCCGGGCCGTGGTTCCCAGCGAGCAGCTGGGGACCGCGATGGCGGTGGTCCAGGGCCGGCACGCGTTGGCCGGCCTGATCGCCGGACCGCTCGGCGGCTTCCTGTACGGCGTCGGGCACGCCATCCCGCTGCTGGCCAGTGCGATCGGGCACCTGGCCATGGCGGGCACGACGAGCCTGGTCAGGGAGTCGCTGAACGGGGACCTGGAGGCCGCCCGGGCCACCCGTCCGATGGCGGCGCTCGCCGAAGGGCTGCGCTTCGTCTGGCAGGTGCGCTTCTTCCGCCTCTCGCTCGGCCTGTTCATGCTGGTGAACATCGCGCTGGCCGGCCTGATCACCACGATCAACCTGGAGCTCGTCCAGCAGGGGATCGACCCACTGCTGATCGGCGTGCTCGACCTGGTCGCCGGCGCGGTGATGATCCTCGGCGCGCTGGCCGCCGGCCGCATCCTGCAGCGCGTCCGGCTGGGCTTCATCGTCATCGCCGGGCTCGGCCTGGCCGGGCTCGGCACCGCCGGGATGGCGCTGCTGCACAGCTACCCCGGATACGTCGGCATGCTGGCCGTCGCCGTCATCCTGATCCCGGTGATCAACGCCGGCATCGGCGGCTACACCCTGGCCATCACCCCGGCCGAACTGCAGGGGCGGGCGAGCTCGGTGCTGGGCCTGACCGGCTTCCTGGCCGCCCCGATCGCCCCCGTGGTCGGCAGCGCCCTGCTGGCCGGCGCCGGCGTGGAAGTCGCGCTGTGGAGCTTCGCCGGCGGCATCCTGCTGGTCACCGCCGTGCTCGCGTGCCTGCCCGGGTTGCGCCGGGTGGGCACCCCCGACACCTGGAGTCGTGATGTGATCGCGTGGCCGCCGGCCTGATCCGGCAGACTGTGGGGACACACCAACACTGAAGGACGGCGATGACGGGCGAGGGTGCGCGGACCGCGATCGGGGTTTTCGGCAGCGCGAACATGGACATCGTGGTGCGGGTCGACAAGCTGCCCGGCGCGGGGGAGACCATCTTCGGCGACAGCCTGATCACCAACCCGGGCGGCAAGGGGTTGAACCAAGCCGTCGCCGCCGCCCGAGCCGGTGGGCAGGTCGAGTTCATCGGCACCTTCGGCACCGACGGCTACGGCGACGAGCTCGCCGCCCTGCTCTCGAGCGAGGGGATCGGAGCCCGCGAGTTGCGCCGCGACGGCACCACCGGCACCGCCCACATCGCCGTCGAGCGGGGCGGCGAGAACACCATCGTCGTGGTGTCCGGCGCCAACCTCGCCACCACCGCCGACCAGGTGACCGAGGACCTGCTGGACTCCATCGGGTGGCTGGTCAGCCAGCTCGAACTCGACCTGGACAACGTCTTCGCCGCGTTCCGGACCGCGCGCCACCGCGGCGTGCGGACCGTGCTGACCCCGGCCCCCGCCCGTCCGCTGGACGACGACCAGCTGGCCACCGTCGACCTGCTCGTGCCGAACCAGCACGAGGCCTGCCTGCTGGCCGGCGAGAGTGACCCCCTGGTGGCCGCCGCCGCGCTCAGCCGGCGCTGCGCCGACGTCGTGGTCACCCTCGGTGCGGACGGGGCGGCCTGGGCCCGCGGCGGCGAGGTCGTCGCCCAGCTCCCCGGCCGACGGGTCGAGGCGGTCGACGCGACCGCGGCGGGGGACACCTTCGTCGGTGCCCTGGTAGCCCAGCTCGCCGCCGGCACCGACTTCCGCCGGGCGATCGAGGTCGCCCAGGTGGCCGCCTCCATCACCGTCACTCGACCGGGCGCGGCGGACTCGATGCCGCGCTGGGACGAGATCCGGGCCCTGCTGCCGGTCACGTTCGGGGCCCCGACGCCGGCCGGATAGACTCCTCAGGTTCGCCCCAGAGGAGTGTCATGGCTATCCCGTCCTTCGTCGACCGTGCGACCCTGCGGGTCGCCGCCGGCAACGGTGGCCACGGCTGCGCCTCCGTCCACCGCGAGAAGTTCAAGCCGCTCGGCGGCCCCGACGGCGGCAACGGCGGCGACGGCGGGTCAGTGGTCATCCGGGTCGACCCCAACCTGACCACTCTGGTGGAGTACCACCGCCAATCCCAGCGCAAGGCCTCCAACGGCCAGCCCGGACGCGGCGACTACGCCAACGGCGCCCGCGGCGAGGATGTCGTGCTCGACGTCCCCGACGGCACCGTGGTCAAGGACGCCGACACCGGCGAGGTGCTGGCCGACCTGGTCGGCCCCGGTGCCGAGGTGGTCGTGGCGGCCGGTGGCCGGGGCGGCCTGGGCAATGCGGCGCTGGCGTCCACCGCCCGCAAGGCGCCCGGCTTCGCCCTGCTGGGTGAGGAGGGCGAGTCCCGCACCATCACCCTTGAACTCAAGCTGGTCGCCGACGTCGGCCTGGTGGGCTTCCCGAGCGCCGGCAAGTCCTCGCTGATCGCCGCGATCTCGCGCGCCCGGCCCAAGATCGCCGACTACCCGTTCACCACCCTGGTGCCCAACCTGGGCGTGGTGGTGCGTGGCGAGACCACCTACACCGTCGCCGACGTGCCCGGGCTGATCGAGGGCGCCAGCCTCGGCCGCGGCCTGGGCCACGACTTCCTGCGGCACATCGAACGCTGCTGGGCGCTGGTCCACGTGATCGACTGCGCCACCTACGAGCCCGGCCGCGACCCGGTCTCCGACCTCGACGTGATCGAGGCGGAACTCGTCGCCCACGGCGGGCTGGAGGACCGGCCCCGGCTGGTCGCGCTGAACAAGGTCGACATCCCCGACGCCGCTGAACTGGCCGACCTGGTCACCCCCGACCTGGAGGCCCGCGGCCTGGCCGTGTACCGGGTCTCGGCCAAGACCGGGGAGGGACTCAACGCGCTCACCTTCGCCCTGGCGGAACTGGTCGCCGCCCGCCGGGCCGCCGCCCCCGAGCCCAAGCCGGCCACGATCGTGATCCGGCCCCAGCCGGTCGCCGGGCCCGAGTTCACCATCGCCCGCCAGAGCGACGGCGAGGGCGGCTTCGTGTGGCGGGTGCGCGGCACCAAGCCCGAGCGCTGGGTGCGCCAGACCGACTTCAACAACGCCGAGGCGGTCGGCTACCTCGCCGACCGGTTCGCCCGGCTCGGGATCGAGGACGAACTGCTCGCGCTCGGCGCCCAGGCCGGTGACGCGGTAGCGATCGGTGCCGACAACCCGGTGGTCTTCGACTTCGCGCCACAGATCGAGATCGGCGCCGAGATCCTTGCCCGGCGGGGCGAGGACCAGCGCCTCAACGCGCCGCGGCCCGCCGCCGCCCGGCGCCGCGAGCGCGACGCCGCCTACCACGCCGAGCGTGAGGCCGAGCGGCTCACCCGGCTCGCCGCCGAGGGGTTCGAGGACGACCAGGATGACTGACAGCCCGGGAACGCAGGAGCTGCGTCCCCAGCTCACCGGTGCACGCCGGATCGTGGTCAAGGTCGGCTCCTCCTCCCTCACCGACCGCACCGGGGCGCTCGACCCGATCCGCCTCGAGGTCCTGGTGGACGCCCTGGTCGCCGCCCGCAGCCGTGGTCAGGACGTGGTCCTGGTGTCCTCGGGTGCGATGGCGTCCGGGATGCGCCCGCTGCGGATGAAGCACCGTCCCCGCGACCTGGCCAGCAAGCAGGCTGCCGCCTCGGTCGGGCAGAGCCTGCTGGTCGGCCACTACGGCACCCTGTTCGCCCGGCATGGCCTGACCGTCGGCCAGGTGCTGCTGACGGTGGAGGACGTCGCCCGGCAGGACCACTACCGCAACGCGCTGCGGACCTTCAACCGCCTGATCGAGCTCGGCGTGGTCCCGATCGTGAACGAGAACGACACGGTCGCGACCCACGAGATCCGGTTCGGCGACAACGACCGGCTGGCCGCCCTGGTCGCCCACCTGGTCGGGGCGGACGCGCTGATCCTGCTCTCCGACGTGGACGCGCTGTACACCGCGCACCCGTCCGACCCGGCCGCCGTCCGGATCGACGAGGTGGCCGACATCGAGGAACTCGAGGTCGACACCAGCCGCAAGGGCGCCGAGATCGGCACCGGCGGGATGGAGACCAAGCTGGAAGCCGCCCGGATCGCCACCGCGTCCGGGGTGCCGGTGGTGCTGGCCTCCGCCAGCTCGGTCGGCCCGGCGCTCGCTGGCGAGCGGGTCGGCACGCTGTTCCACCCCACCGGCAAGCGGCGGGCGCGACGGCTGATGTGGCTCGCCTACGCCACCCAGTCCCGCGGCGAGCTGATCCTCGATGCGGGAGCGGTGAAGGCTGTCACCGAGCGCAAGGCGTCCCTGCTGCCGGCCGGTGTGGTCGCCGTCACCGGCACCTTCTCGGCCGGCGATCCGGTACGGCTGGTCACCGAGGCCGGCGTGGTGATCGCCCGCGGGCTGGTGAACTACGATTCGATCGAGCTTCCCGCCATGATCGGGCGCAGCACCCGTGAGCTCGCCGCGGAGCTCGGACCCCACTTCGACCGCGAGGTGGTCCACCGCGACGACCTGATTCTCAAGCCCCGGAAGGCAAGGCAGCAGTGAACGCTGAGTTCGTCGTCGGATGGTTGGCGTGCGGCGTGGCGATGACCCTCGGGGTGCCCCAGATCATCCGGCTGGTCCGCACCCGCAGCACCGAAGGCCTCGCGCTCCTGCTGTGGCAGGCGATGCTGGCGATCAACATCGCCTGGCTGGTGCACGGGCTGCGGATCGACGCGACCAACATGATCCTGACCAACGTGGTCGGCGGTGCGACCACCGTGACCATCCTGACGATGCTGATCCGGGCCCGCGGGCTGGTCGTGTGGAAGGTGGTCACGCCGGGGCTGCTCGGCGCGGCGGCGCTGGTCGCCATCGATGTGGGCGTCGGCTCGGCCGCCTTCGGGATCGCGGCGGTCGTCCCGGCCGTGCTGGCCAACGCCGGCCAGACCGTCGAACTCGTCCGCGCCCCCCGCATCACCGGGGTGTCGCCGCTGTTCCTCACCGGCCAGGTCGTCAACCAGGGCCTGTGGTTCACCTGGTCGCTGCTCGCCGGCGACCAGGGCACCATGATCACTGCGCCGGCCACCGGGCTGATCGCGCTGCTCAACGTGGTCTGGTGGTCGCTGCGGCGAGGCGGCCTGCGCCCGCTGTTCCCGCGGGTCGAACCGGACCTCGTGGTGCGCCCGGCCGCGCCGGTATCCTGCGAGACGTGACAGCCCAGGCCGAGACCGAGACCTTCTTCGACCAGGCGGCGCGCGCCCGCGACGCCGCGCGGGTGCTGGCCACCCTGACCCGGGCCCGCAAGGACGCCGCGCTGCTCGCCATGGCCGATGCCCTGGCCGAGGCGGGGGGCGCCCTGCTCGAGGCCAACGCCCGTGACGTCGCCGCCGCCCGCGAGTCGGGCACGTCCGACGCCCTGATCGACCGGCTGACGCTCACCCCGGCGCGGATCACCGGCATGGTGGACGGGCTGCGCGCCCTGGCCGGCCTGCCCGACCCGGTGGGCGACGTGGTGCGCGGCTGGACGAACCCCAACGGGGTGCGGGTCCGCCAGGTCCGGGTACCGCTCGGCGTCGTCGGCATCATCTACGAGGCGCGTCCCAATGTGACCGCGGACGCCGCCGGGATCTGCCTGAAGTCCGGCAACGCCGCGCTGCTGCGCGGATCGTCGTCCACGCTGCACTCGAACCGGGCGGTGATCGCCGCGCTGCGGGCCGGGCTGGCCGCCGCCGGGGTGCCCGAGGATGCCGCCCAGCTGGTCGAGGGCGACCGCAGCGTCACCCAGGAGATGATGGCCGCCCGTGGCTACCTCGACGTGCTGATCCCGCGCGGCGGGGCCGGCCTGATCAACGCCGTGGTGTCCGGCTCGAAGGTGCCGGTGATCGAGACCGGTACCGGCAACTGCCACCTCTTCGTCGACGCCACCGCCGACCTCGACACCGCGCTGCGGATCCTGCTGAATGCCAAGACCCAGCGGCCGAGCGTGTGCAACGCGGTGGAGACGCTGCTGGTGCACGAGGCGGTCGCCGACCGCTTCCTGCCCCAGGCGCTGGCCGCGCTGTCGGAGGCCGGGGTCACCGTCCACGGCACCCCGGAGGTCGTCGCGGCCGCCCCGGGGGTCGTCCCGGCGGGGGAGGACGAGTTCGACGGCGAGTACCTCTCGCTCGACCTGGCCGCCCGCGTGGTCGGCTCGCTGGACGAGGCGCTGGACCACATCCGGCACCACACCACCGGGCACTCGGAGACGATCGTGACCGAGGACCGCCGCTCGGCGGACCGGTTCGTCGCCGAGGTGGACGCCGCCGCGGTGCTGGTGAACGCGTCCAGCCGGTTCGTGGACGGCGGGGAGTTCGGGTTCGGCGCCGAGATCGGCATCTCCACCCAGAAGCTGCACGCCCGGGGCCCGATGGGCCTGGAGGAGATGACCTCGACCAAGTACGTGGTGGAGGGCGACGGCCAGACCCGCGCCTGACCCGGGCGGCGTCCGAGGACCGTCCCCGTGTGCGGGAGAACCGTCCCCGTGTGCGGGAGAACCGTCCCCGTGTGCCGGGCGGTCCGCCGCCTGGCCGCGTCCCTCGCCGGGGTGTGCGCGGCTCCCGTAGGATCCGGTCCATGCAGATCGATGTGACAGTACCCGTCGTCGTGGGCGTGGTGACCTTCCTCGTGCTGATGATCGGGCTGGGGGCCGTTCGGCAGGTCGGGAACTTCCGTCCGCACGCCGGCTCGGATGACTGAGACCCGCCTGGCGCTGCCCGATCCGGGCACCCGGCGGCTGCGGCTCGGGGTGATGGGCGGAACCTTCGACCCGATCCATCACGGCCACCTCGTGGCGGCCAGCGAGGTGCAGGCGCGGTTCAACCTCGACGAGGTGGTCTTCGTCCCCACCGGTGAACCGTGGCAGAAGGCGGGCCGCCGCGTGTCGCACGCCGAGGACCGCTACCTGATGACCACGATCGCGACGGCGTCCAACCCGCGCTTCTCGGTCAGCCGGGTCGACATCCTGCGTCCCGGGCCCACCTACACCGTCGACACCCTCACCGACATCCGCGCCCAGCGCGGTGCCGACTGGGACCTGTACTTCATCACCGGCGCGGACGCGCTCAGCCAGATCCTGACCTGGCGGGGCGCCGACCAGCTGTTCGACCTGGCCCACTTCGTCGGGGTGTCGCGTCCCGGCATCCCGCTGGGGCAGAGCGACATCACCCACCTGCCCTCGGACAAGGTCAGCCTGCTGGAGATCCCGGCGCTGGCGATCTCGTCGACGGCCTGCCGGGAGCGGGTCGCCGGCGGCCTGCCGATCTGGTACCTGGTCCCGGACGGTATCGTGCAGTACATCGCCAAGCGCGGTCTCTACACGACTATCGAAGGAAGTTCATGACGGCAACCGACAACGCCATCTCGATCGCCCGGCAGGCCGCCCTGGCCGCCGTCGACAAGCTGGCGCAGGATCCGGTTGCCTTCGATGTCTCCGAGCGGCTGGCCATCACCGACGTCTTCCTGATCGTCACCGCCACCAACGAGCGCCAGGTCGGCGCCGTGGTGGACGGCATCGAGGAGGCCCTGCTCAAGGCCGGGGTCAAGGCCGTCCGGCGCGAGGGTGACCGGGAGAACCGCTGGGTGCTGCTGGACTTCCTCGACACGGTCGTCCACGTCCAGCACAGCGAGGAGCGGGCGCTCTACGGCCTGGAGCGGCTGTGGAAGGACTGCCCCCGGATCGACCTCGGGCTGCCGGAGCACCCCGTCGCCTCGGCATGACGGCCCGCCGGGTCATCCTGCTGCGCCACGGCGTCACCGACTGGAACACGGCCCGCCGCTTCCAGGGTCATGAGGACGTGCCGCTGAGCCCGGACGGCATCCGACAGGCCCGGGCGGCAGCGGCCGTGCTGGCCGCCGGCCGGCCTGACCGGGTGGTCACCTCCGACCTGTCCCGCGCCGCGACCACGGCCGCCATCGTCGCCGAGGCCGCCGGGCTGCGCGCCGAGCCGGACCCGCGGCTGCGGGAGGTGGACGTCGGCTCCTGGGCCGGCCTCGACCTGGACACGATCGCCAGCGTGGAGCCTGACTTCTGGCCGGCGATCAGGGAGGGGCGCGACTTCAGGCGCTCACCGCAGGGGGAGACCGCCACCGAAGCGGGCCGGCGGGTCGCCGACGCGCTGGTGGAGTACGCCGCCGGCGAGGGCGAGGTGCTGATCGCGGTCGGGCACGGACTGTCGCTCGGCGTCGCGGCCTTCCTGCTGATGGGCCTGGACTACAGCCATGCGCGCCGCTTCGGTGGGCTGGCGAACTGCGGCTGGATCGAGCTCGAGCCCGGACAGCCGCAGTGGAAGCTGCGGGCGTACAACCGGGTCGCCGAACTCAGCTGAAGCTGAGGTTGGTGTACTCGGTGACCGCGAGCGTCAGGGTCGCCTTTCTGCTGGTGTAGACGCGCAGCTTGCCGCCGTCGCCGACCGGGACCTTCGCCCAGACCGTCCTGGTGCCCTTGGGCAGTTTCACCCGGACGCTGGAGGAGAGCGGCGAGTCGGAGGCAC
>JAEZHJ010000001.1 GCA_023436925.1 Actinomycetes bacterium | reverse complement strand
CGGCCCCGCGCGCCCCCCCCCCCCCCCCCCCCCCCCCCCCCCCCCCCGTCCGGCTCACCACCTGGTGAGCCGGTGGTTCAGGCCTTCACCCGGAACTCGTTGACGATGGACGCGGCGTGCCGGGCGGCATCAGCGGCGATCCGTCCCGCCTCGTCCACGAAGGCGGCGGTGGGGCCGTTCGGCAGGTCGCCCAGCACGTACTTCTTCATCGCCACCCGCTCGTCGTGCATGGAGTCGCCGTGCAGCACGTCGGTCAGGATCGAGGCGAGGTTCGACAGGTCGCGCTCGAGGATGTACGACGCCGCCTGGGTGGGGAAGGTCCGCAGGAAGGTGTCGCGGTCCAGCTCGCGCGGGTTCGAGGTGATCAGCGGCCGCTCGGTGTAGAGGAAGTCGGTCACCACGCTGGAGATGTCCGAGATCAGCAGGTGGGCCTGGTCGAAGCACTCGTAGAGGGTGAGCGAGGAGTCCGGGCCCACGTAGAGGTGGTCGCCGGGTGCCTCGGCCAGCATGGCGACGATGTCGAGCCGGGCCTGGATCATCCCGGGGCGCTGGACGCCGCTGGCCGGGTGCGGCTTGAAGATGATCCGCACGTCGGGGTGCGTGTCGAGCAGGAAGCGGATCATCTGCGGACCCATCCGCTCCAGGGAGGAGTAGTTGGACTCCTCGTAGTAGCCCTCGAAGGTCGGGGCGTACAGCACGGTCGGGGTCGAGCCGGCCGGCAGCGGCCCGACCCGCAGGCTCTCCACCTGCGGGCGTCCGATGATCGCGTACTGGGAGCGCGGCATCGAGATGCCGGCCGCCTCGTAGCGGTCGATGGCGGCCTGGCCGGCCACCCACACCCCGTCGTAGACCCGGGAGACCGGGTTGGCGGAGGTGGACTTGTCGGAGTCGCCGTGGTTGAGGAAGACGTGCCGGATTCGCGCCTCCCGCAGCAGGTGCACGTTCTTGCCGGCATTGGCCAGGTAGTAGGCGACCAGCACGCTCGGGCGGCACAGCTCCTCGACGTGGCGGGTACTCGGGGCGTACAGCACCGGCAGCGTGGTGGGCATGATCGGGGCCAGGTGGCTGGCCTCGCGCACCAGGATGAAGGCCGGGTAGGGCAGCTTCTCCATGGTGGGCACCCACTGGTTGAGGATGTAGAGCGACTGTCCGGCGTCGGCCGACATGTAGACCAGCCCGACCGGGGCGATCGCGTCCAGATCGGCCTGGACCTGGGCCTGCAGCTTTTCGACCTCCGACTCCGAGCCGAGGCCACGCACCGACAGCACGTTGCGCACCGCGATGCCGAGCGCCACTGCCACCAGCAGGACCGACCAGAGCGGGACGGCCAGCGCGCCGCCGATCACGCCTGCCGCGGTAGCCCCGCCGGCCAGCCCGGCCAGCACCTCGAGGACGACCAGGCCGGCGGTGGCGCTGGCCGACCGGGAGTAGGCGGTGGCGTAGGCGATGCTGGCGGCAGGCTGCGGGCCCTCGGGGTGATAGGGCAGGGCCGGCTGGCGGGAGGCGAGCCAGGCGGTGCTGGACCAGCGGATGACGGCGAGCAGCATCAGGGAGAGCACGACGGCGACGAAGCCGACCGCCACCGAACCGCGTCCGACCGAGCCGAACAGCGCCGCCAGCAGCAGGCCGCGAATCGCGAGCCGGACATGCCAGGACAGGCCGAGCCGGCGCAGCAGCAGGGTCTCGCGGACGAACCGGCGGCTCGCCGCCCAGTCGAAGCCGACGGCGAGCACGAACAGCACGACCCCGGGCAGCAGCCAGCCCAGCAGCGCCGAGGCCGCCAGACCCAGCCAGAGCACCGCGATGACCGGCAGGTAGGCGCGCACCGCGAGGGTGTCGACCCAGCCGAGCCAGCTCGGGGTGGCCGGGGTGCCCAGGACGGCCCTGGCGAACTCGAAGGAGTTCCCCATCCGCACCGGCTGCACCGCGTTGGCGGCTTGCGCGGAGGCCTGGTCGGAGTCGTCGGACTCCACCCGCTCGTTGTCGTAGTCTTCCTCGTCGTTCATGGCATCCTTTCCGCGGCCGGTGGCCGCCGTGCCTGGTCCGGGGCTGGTGCAGCCCTCAGCGGCGCGAGGCTTCGTAGGCCGAAACCACTTCCTCGGTGGGGCCGTCCATCACGAGCTCACCCTTGTTCAGCCAGATCACCCGGCTGCAGGTGCCCCGCACCGACCCCATGCTGTGCGAGACCAGGAAGACGGTGCCGGCGTTGTCGCGGATGCTGCGGATCCGCTCCTCGCTGCGGGCCCGGAAGCGGCGGTCGCCGACGGCCAGGGCCTCGTCCACGATCAGGATCTCGTGCTGCCGGACGGTGGCGATGGAGAACTTGAGCCGGGCCTGCATGCCCGAGGAGTACGTCCGCATCGGCAGGTCGATGAACTCCTGCAGTTCGGCGTACTCGATGATCTCGTCGCGCATCGCGGAGATCTCCCGCCGGGAGAAGCCGAGGGCGAGCCCGCCGAGCAGGATGTTGCGCTCCCCCGACAGGTCGGGGATCAGCGCGGCACCGACGCCGAGCATGTTCGGCCGCGACGAGGCGTAGACGGCGCCCGACTCCGGCGGGGTGAGACCGGTGATGGCGCGCATCAGGGTCGACTTGCCCGAGCCGTTGGAGCCGATCACGCCGATCGACTCGTTCTCGTACGCGATGAAGGAGACGCCCTTGAGGGCGTGCACCTCGCGCACCCCGCGCTTGGCGTTGCGCAGCAGGCCGGCGGCGCCGCCGCCCTTGATCGCCTTGCCGGAGGCGTAGACCCGGTACTTCACGTGCAAGTTGTCGACGATCACCACCGGACGGCGGCCGTCGGGCGCGGGGGCGACGTCGGGGATCGTGGGCTCAGTCACGGCCATACCGCTCCTCCGCCACCCAGAAGAACACCAGCCCGACCACGAAGGTGACCACCGCGTAGATCGAGAAGTACAGCCAGTAGTTGGAGTCGACCTCGATGCCCATCAGCACCGAGCGGGCCAGCTGCAGCACCTGGTAGACCGGGTGGAAGTCGTAGAGCCGGATCACCCACGGCCACTGGTCGAAGATCCGGCTGACGTTGAACAGCACGCCGGAGGTGTAGAACAGCAGCCGCGTGATGAAGGGCAACAACTGGGTGAGGTCGCGGACGTGCACCGTCAGGCGGGCGGCGATCATCGCCACGCCCGCGTTGAACAGCGTGAACAGCGCCAGCAGGGGCAGCATGAGCAGCCACTCGGTGCTTGGCGGGTGACCCATGAACGGCAGGATGATCGCCAGCAGGCCCAGGGCCGGCAGCAGGGCGTAGAACTGCTCGAGCACCTCGGCCAGCGGCAGGGTCAGCCGCGGGAAGGCGAGTGACTGCACCAGCGACTGGTTCCCGGTGATCGACTTGGCGCCGTCGGTGAGGCTGTGGGCGAAGAAGCCCCACAAGAAGACGCCGATCATCACCCGGGCCGGATAGTCCTCGCCCCGCAGGCCCTGCTGCAGGAGGCCGAAGATGGTGCCGTAGATCGCGGCGTTGAACAGGGGCTGCAACACCAGCCACAGCGGGCCGAGCCGGTTGCTCTCCACCGAGGCGCGCAGCCGCGAGCCGGCCATCGCCGAGATGAAGTCGCGGCGCTCCCAGGTCTGGCGCAGGTAGGTCCAGAAGGGAGGCCTCGCCCCGACCCGGTGCAGGCCGCTCCGCGCAGCGAGCTCGGCCAGACTCATGCCTCTGCGATTCCCCTCGTCGTGCTGGCCCGTGCCCAGCAGGTAACGAAGCGAGTGTAACGGTTAGTGCCCCGGGCCACCGCGCCGACCCCCTGCCGGGGCCGCCGGTTCAGCGGCGGTTCCTGAGGTAGTAGTCGACCAGCCCGCGGGTGGACGGGTCCTGCGCGGCCAGCGCGTCGGCGTCCCCGGCGACCGCCGGGGCGATCTGCAGGGCCAGCTGCTTGCCCAGCTCCACCCCCCACTGGTCGAAGGAGTTGATCCCCCACACCACGCCCTGGGTGAACGTGATGTGCTCGTAGAGCGCGATCAGCTGACCCACCACCGACGGGGTGAGGGCCGGCGCCATGATCGAGGTGGTGGGCCGGTTGCCCGGGAACACCCGGGCCGGGACTATCGCCTCCGGGGTGCCCTCGGCGCGGACCTCGTCGGCCGTCTTGCCGAAGGCGAGCGCCTTGGTCTGGGCGAAGAAGTTGGCCAGGAACAGCTCGTGGACGTCGGCGTCGCCGTCCTTGAGCGGGTGGGCCGGGGTGGCGACGGCGATGAAGTCGGCCGGGATGAGCTGGGTGCCCTGGTGGATCAGCTGGTAGAAGGCGTGCTGGCCGTTGGTGCCGGGCTCGCCCCAGAAGACCTCGCCGGTCTCGGTGGTGACCGGGGAGCCGTCCAGCCGGACGCCCTTGCCGTTGGACTCCATGGTGAGCTGCTGCAGGTAGGCGGCGAACCGGTGCAGGTACTGCGCGTAGGCCAGGACGGCGTGCGAGCCGGCCTTGAAGAAGTTGACGTACCAGACGTTCAGCAGGCCCATCAGGGCGGGCAGGTTGCGCTCCAGCGGGGCGGTGGCGAAGTGCTCGTCGATGGCGTGGAAGCCGGCCAGGAAGTCCTCGAAGGCCTCCGGGCCGAAGGCCACTGCCAAGACGGTGCCGACCGCGGAGTCGACCGAGTAGCGCCCGCCGACCCAGTCCCAGAAGCCGAAGGCGTTGGCCGGGTCGATGCCGAACTCGGCGACCTTGTCCAAGGCGGTGGAGACCGCGACGAAGTGGCGCGAGACGGCGGCGCGGGCGGCCTCGTCCGAGCCGTCGATGGCACCCTGGTCGGCCAGCCGGGCGAGCAGCCAGTCGCGGGCGAGCCGGGCGTTGGTGAGCGTCTCCAGGGTGGTGAAGGTCTTGGAGGCGACGATGAACAAGGTGGTCTCGGGGTCGAGGTCGGCGGTCGTCTCGGCGACGTCGGACGGGTCGATGTTGGAGACGAAGCGGCAGCTCAGCCCCTCGGCCAGGTACGGCTTGAGCGCCTCGTAGACCATCACCGGGCCGAGGTCGGACCCGCCGATGCCGATGTTCACCACCGTCTCGATCCGGCGTCCGGTGATCCCCAGCCACTCGCCGGAGCGAACCTGGCGGGCGAAGGCGTAGACCCGGTCGAGTACCTCGTGCACCTCGGGGACGACGTCGGTGCCGTCCACCACCAGCGAGTCGGTGCGGGGCCGGCGCAGTGCGGTGTGCAGCACGGCGCGGTCCTCGGTCACGTTGATGTGCTCGCCGGCGTACATCGCGTCCCGGCGCTGCTCCAGGCCCACCTCGTGGCCGAGGTCGACCAGGGCGGCCATCACCTCGTCGGTGACCAGGTTCTTCGACAGGTCGACGAACAGGTCCCCCGCGGTCAGGCTGAACCGGCTGGCCCGGTCCGGATCGGCGGCGAACCAGCCCCGCAGGTCGGGCTCCAGCCCGGCGTACAGCTCGCTGAGGCGGGACCAGGCTGCGGTCCCGGTCGGATCGACGGGTGAAGTCATGGCATCAGCCTAACCAGTCGGACGCGGGGACGGTTCTCCGGCACAGGGGGACGGTTCTCCCGCACACAGGGACGGTTCTCCCGCACACAGGGACGGTTCTCCCGCACACAGGGACGGTTCTCCCGCACGCGGGGACGGTCCCGACCCCGAGCCGGGTCAGGCGGACGCGAGCCGCGCCAGGGCGGCGTCGAAGGCCGCCTGCGGGCCCTGCGGCAGGTCCCCCAGCAGGTAGGTGACCACGGCGTGGCGTTCGGCGCGCAGCGGGTCGGGCCCCAGCGCGTCCGCCATCGCCTGGTGGAACCCGGCCAGGTCGGGGTCGACCACGTACGAGCCGCGCTGGCTCGGGTACTGCGCCCGGAACTCAGCCTCGTCCAGCCCGGACGGGTTCGTCACCAGCACCGGGCGCCCGGTCGCCAGGTAATCGCTCACCACGCTGGAGATGTCCGAGATCAGCACGTCCGCGCGGGCCAGGCAGTCGGTCAGGGTCAGCTCGGGGCGTCGGTCGACCAGGACGTGCGGGCCGCCGCGCAGCAGGTCCTCGATCTCGGCCACCGCGGCCAGCATCGAGGGCCGCAGGACGCCGCTGGCCGGGTGCGGCTTGAACCACACCTGCACCTGCGGGAACTCGGCCAGCAGCCGCCGCACCATCGCGACGCCCATGGTGTCCAGCGAGCTGTGCCCGGTCTCGGCGTAGTAGCCCTCGAAGGTCGGGGCGTAGAGCACCACCGGCGGCAGGGACGGATCCCGCGGCGGCAGGTTGAGCAGCGGTTCGACCTGCGGCCGTCCGACCAGCACCACCTGCTCGGGGCGCAGCGCGACCCCGGCGGCCCGGTACCGGTCGACGGCCGCCTGGCCGGCCACCCAGACCTGGTCGAAGCCGCGGGCCTGGGCGTTGAACGAGGTCGCTTTGTCCGAGTCGCCGTGCAGCAGCATGACGTGCTTGAGCGCGGGGTCGCGCAGCAGGTGGGCGTTCTTCTCGCCGTAGGCCAGGTACAGCCCCACGGTCACCGACGGCAGCGTCACCTGCTCGAGGTTGCGCGGGCTGGGGGCGTAAACCACCGGGACGCGGGTCTGGCGCAGCGGCGCCAGTTGGCTCGCCTCCCGGACCGCGATGAGCCCCGGCGTCGGGGTCGCGTCCAGCACCGGCAGCCACTGGTTGGCGATGTAGCGGGACTGGCCGGCGCCGAGCGAGACGTGGACGAGGTAGCGCGGCTGGTCGGCGGCCAGCTCAGCCAGCAGGGCGGCGGCGTCGGCGTCCGCCCGGCGCAGCAGCCGCAGGAAGCCGGACGCGGCCAGGACGGCGTAGCCGATCGCGATCAGCAGCGCGACCGCCAGCAGGACGGCCGCCCCGATCGCGCTGCCGAAGGCCATCAGCACGGCCCCGGCGAGCGCCGACAGCTCAGCGAGGACGAGGGCGAGCGGGGTCCCGGCGGCGCGCCGGTAGAACCGGGTGTAGCCGGTCAGCGGGGCGGGCTGGGTCGCCGACCCGGGCAGGTAGCGCAGCGGCGGGGCGGAACGGGAGAAGCCGGCGGCGAGCCCGGTGAGGCCCAGCCAGACCGCCTGGATGACCGCCACGACCGCGACGTAACCGGCCGCGGCCGGCGGGCCGATCACCCACACCACGAGCAGGCTGCGCAGGGCGGCCCGCAGCGCCGGGGTCGCACCGGCGGTCTCGGCAATCCGGGCGAGCGGGGAGTCGGCCCGGGTCGCCGCCCAGTCGAGGACCGCCCCGAGCAGCCAGCCGGCCAGGGCGAGGAGCGGGATCCCGGCGAAGACGCCGACCAGCAGCACCAGGTAGGGCAGCGCCAGGCAGAGCAGGAAGTGGTCGGCGAACCAGCGCGCCGCCCGGCCGGGCCGAGCGGTGGCGAGGGCGAGTTCCTGCCATTCCGGCAGCGGCGCCCGGCCGAGCGTGGCCAGTCGTCGCGCCAGGTTCATGCGGCCACCCTAGTGGTCAGTTCGGGGTGGACGTGCGTGCGGCCGTCCGACCGGTCGCCGAGGACTGTCCCCGTGTGCGGAAGAACCGTCCCCGTGTGCGGGAGAACCGTCCCCGTGTGCGGGAGAACCGTCCCCCTGTGCCGGAGAACCGTCCCCGCGTGCCGGTCAGGCGCGGATGGCGACGTGGACGTGGTCGTAGTGGTTGGCGGTGGTGCCACCACGGTCGGCCATGCCGCGCCAGCGCGGGGTGCCCGGCGTCCAGATCTTCTGCTCGAAGATGATGTGGTCGATGTTGAAGGTCTTGGCGTTGGCGACCAGGTACTTGGCGATCTGCCAGCCCAGCGCGCTCTCCTTGCCGGGGGTGAGCATGATGTCCAGCGCGCGGCCGTTCTTGTGGAACTGCCGGCCGCCGGCCCGCCAGCCGCCGTAGGAGTTGACGCCGGGGAACAGCGCGCAGACCGAGCGGTAGATCCGGATCGTGTCGGAACGCAGCTTGCCCTCGATCCCGGTCCCCCGGGAGCACTTGGCCATCGTCACGCCACCGGCCGCCGCCGCGGCCTGCGCGGGCAGCTCGTCGGAGAGGTTCTTGGCGAGCACCCAGCCCTCTAGCTTGCCGGCGGTGACCTTGCGGTACTTGCCCTCGATGGAGCCGGTGGCGACCACCTTGGTGCCGGCCTTCAGCGAGTCGAGCTTCTTGGAGTCCTCGGACGGCTTCGCCCGCAGGCTGAGCCCGGCGGTGGTGTACAGCGGGGTGACCGCGACGAGGTCCTCGGTGGCCTCGGCGAGCTTGGAGTCGGCCAGCGGCTGCAGCTGCAGGCTGGCCTGCGCCGGACGGTCCGCGCTGCGGCTCAGCGGCGCAGCGTCGCGATCCAGGCTGGCTGCCGCCAGGCCGGTCCCGCTCGCTGCCAGCCCCGTCCCCGCGGCGGCCATGCTGGGCTGACTCCCACCCATCACGACGGCACCTGAAGTGGCGACGGCGGCAAGAGTCACAAGTCCGAGCCCGGCACGCTGGCCCAGCTGGTCACGCCAGGTCGGTGCGACCCGACGAGGACGTGCGAACGACTCCGGCACAGGGGTCGCCACGGGTTCTTCCGGCATCGGGCCGAACGCCCGGCGCGGTTGGTACATGCCCCACCCTTGTTCCCACAGACAGCAAGTCGGACCCCCAAAATATCCTAAGAAATCCTCAGGATGCAATCCCGGGGTATCCGGTCATGCTGGGGTAGGGGCCATTGCATCGGCGGCCGACGCCCCCGATACTCCGACCAGCACGCGACGAAGCGGGAGGGATTCGATGACGAACCGGGGGGCCGTCAGGCCGGTTGGCGTGCGCTCGTCCCGACGCCGTTCCGGGCTCCTGCGGACACTGCTCGCGCTCCTGCTCGCCGCCCTCACCGGGCTCGCCGTCTCCCTTCCGGACGCGTCCGCGGCACCCCTGGCGCCCGCCCCGGCCGCGACCACCAGCCCGAGTGCAACGCCGTCCGACCCGAACCCGTCCGGCACGCCGGCCGCGCCCCCGCGGCCGGCTCCCCGACCCGACCCCGACGGCGATCGCTGGATCGAACTGGCGGTGGTGGGCGGCGGCAGCCTGCTGGGTGCCGTCGTGATGTTCATGCTGATCGGCGGCCTGATCCGCTGGCGCAACCGGCGCCGCTACCGGGGCTGACCCGGGGTCAGTCGCCCAGCCGCCAGCGCTGGCAGACCGCCCGCCAGCCGCCCAGGTCGGCGTCGACCACCAGTTCGCGGCTGACCAGGTTCGTCGGCCACACCCCGATCGCGCCGGCCGAGAGCCAGTTCTCCGCCTGGTAGTGCTCCAGCCGTCCGGTCGCCAGCAGCGGGAGGTCGGCGACCAGCTCGGGCAGGGTACGCGCATAGGCGGTGCCGAAGGCGTCGCAGGGGACGACCTGGACCGCGCTCGCCCCGGCCAGGTGGGCGGCCCGCAACTCGCGCGGGGTCAGCCCGCCGAGCACGACCGGAACCCCACCGGCGGCGACGACCAGCTCGGGGTCGGCGTAGATGCTCGCGATCAGGTCGGCGCCGGCCTCGCCGGCGGCGCTCGCCTCCTGGGGCGTGGTGACGTTGTGGACGCCGAGCCGGGCGCGGCGTCCGAACACCGAGCGCAACCCGGCCAGGTCGTCGAGCTGGTCAACCGGCAGCGACCAGACCCGATGGCCCTCCTGCCAGGCCACCTCGCAGGCCGCGACCAGGTCGTCGAGGTCGACTGCCGGCAGCGCCAGGACGACCCGGTGGTCACCCAGGTCGGGAAGCTCGGCTGCGCCCATGCACGTCATCATGCCGGGTCCGGCCCGGTTCCCGCGCACTAGGCTGGTGGCCTTGTCTGGGAATGGAGGACGGATGTTCCTGCGCAGCGCTGCAATCCCCGCCGATTCCACCATCGCCAGCCGCCACGCCCACTCCGGCGTGGGCGGCGACGACATCGCCCCCGACCTGTCCTGGGGTGACGCCCCGGAGGGCACCCGCAGCTTCCTGGTCACCTGCTACGACCCGGACGCCCCCACCGGCAGCGGCTGGTGGCACTGGGTGGTGAGCGACCTTCCAGCCGAGGTGACCTCGCTGGCCGAGGGCGGCGCGGTGCCCGACGGCGCCCGGGTGTGGCCGAACGACTCCGGCGTCCGCGGCTGGAGCGGGCCCTGGCCGCCGCCCGGGCACGGCGCCCACCACTACCACTTCCGGGTCGCGGCGCTCGACGTGGACCGGCTGGACGTGCCGGACGACGCCACGCGCGCAGCGATGCTGCTCGAGGCCTGGTCCCACACCCTCGCCGACGCGGAGTTCGTCGGGCTGTTCACCAACCCGCAGGGCTGAGTGACGCTCCTCGTCGACCCCCCGCGCTGGCCGGCGCACGGCACCAGGTTCGCCCACCTGGTGTCCGACACCAGCCTGAACGAGCTGCACGCCTTCGCCGAGGCGGCGGGGCTGCCCGCGCGGGCCTTCGACCACGACCACTACGACGTGCCGGAACGCCGACATGCCGACCTGGTCGCGCTCGGGGCCGTCCCCGTGCCGGAGAAGGAGTTGCTGCGCCGGCTGCGGGCCGCCGGCCTGCGGGTCCGGCCGGCCGAGCGGACCCCGTCCGCCTCCCGCGTGCTGCCGGTCCTGCGGCAGGCCTGGCAGGAGACCCTGCCGCAGGCGCCCGAACTCGGGAGGGAACTGCTCGCCCGGTGGCAGGAGCCGCACCGCGCCTACCACGACGTCCGCCACCTGGCCCAGGCCCTCAGCGCCGCCGGCTTCGTCGCCGACGGCCGGGCGCCGCTGGCGGTCCGGCTCGCGCTGTGGTTCCACGACGCCGTCTACCAGTTGCGCCCGGGCCAGGACGAGGAGGACTCCGCCCGGCTGGCCGAGCAGCGACTGGCCGGGCTCCTGCCGGACGAGGAGATCGCCGAGGTGGCCCGGCTGGTGAGGCTGACCGCCACGCACACCGTCGCTGCCGACGACCCGGCCGGGGCGATCCTGGCCGACGCCGACCTGTCCGTGCTCGGCCAGCCGCCGGGCCGCTACCACGTCTACGTCCGCGACGTCCGGACCGAGTACGGCCACCTGTCCGACACCGAGTTCCGGCAGGGCCGGCTCGCCGTGCTGGAGCGCCTGGCCGGCCGTGATCCGCTCTACGCCACCGAGTCCGGACGGGCGGCCTGGGCCGAGCTGGCCCGCGCCAACCTGGCCGAGGAGCGCCAGCGCTGGGAGGCCGCCGCCGGCTGAGCCTCGCCGGGGTGGTCGAAGCACCCAGTGCGGGCTTGGGAGGCGAGGGCTAGACTTGTCGGCTGAAGCTCGGGGGAGGCTCATGGCACAACGCGGGATCTGGCTCGCGGCGACGGCCTGTCTGGTCGCCGGCGCACTGTCCGCGCCCCCGGCCAGTGACCACGTCACCGCGACCACCCGCTCGCAGGCCGTCGCCGCGGCCGAGACCAGCTACGTCCCCAGCGGCGGTCCCACCTTCTCCCGGCAGAGCCCGCCGCCGATCCCGACCCCGTCCGCCTCCGCCCCGGCCGGCGACCTGCCCGCACCCGCCCCGGCGGTCCCCGACCTGGTCTCCCCCGCACCGCGTCCGTCGACCCAGGCCACCAGCCGGCCGGTCACCACCGAGGCGAGCCAGCCCACCAAGCCCAAGCCGGGCAAACCGGCCAAGCCCGGCAAACCGGCCAAGCCCAGCAAGCCGAAGCCGCCGGTCAAGCCGAAGCCGACCAAGCCGAAGCCGACGATCCCGCCCGCCCAGCCCGGCCCGCCGAGCACCAGCCAGGGGACCAACTGGCAGGGCAAGCTGATCGCCAGGACCACCGCCGACGGCAAGACCCCGATCAGCGGCCAGAAGCCGAGGACCGGCGGCTGACCCGCCGGGTCTCCGTCCCCGCGATGGCCGCCCCTGAGCCCCGGTGGTCCGGCCGCCGCGCGACTCCCCGCGCCGCCTGCCTGCTGCTCGCCGGCCTCGTCCTGGCCGGGTGCGCCACCGTCCCGCCGGTGCAGGCCGGTACCGCCGCCCCCGTCGCCAGCCCGACGCCCAGCGCGACCCGTACGTCCAGTCCGACCCCGAGCGTGACCACCACCCCCACCGCGACCCCGACGCCGAGCCCCACCCCGACCGACACCCCCCGTCCCAGTCCGACGCCGACCCCGACCGGGCCACCGCCCGACACCCGCACCGGCCGCGAGCGTGACCAGCCCTACCGGGTGAGCGGGATCGTCGTCGTCTCCCGGGAGCACCCGATCAGCCGGCGGTACCGTCCGGCAGACCCGTCCGACCACGGACTTGAGCGCGCCGCAGCCCAGGCGCTGGCGCGGATGACCGCCGCTGCCGCCGACGACGGCGTCCGGCTGAAGGTCCGCAGCGCGTACCGCTCCTGGGCCGAGCAGGACAGGCTGCTGAAGAAGAAGATCGTCGAATACGGCGACGAGAAGCTGGCCCGCCGCTACAACGCCGAACCGGGCAAGAGCGAGCACCAGACCGGGCTGGCCGTCGACCTGTGGGACGGCGTCACCTGGGGCACCGGCGTCCGCAACACGAAGGCCGGTAGGTGGCTGTGGAAGCACTCCCGCGAGTACGGCTTCATCCTGCGCTACCCGCCCGGCAAGGAGCAGATCACCGGCTACGCCTACGAGCCGTGGCACTTCCGCTACATCGGCGAAGCCGACTCCCGCCAGTTCAAGCCCAACCACACCCTCACCCTCGAGGAGTACCTCGGGCTCGCCTGAGCGGGCCGCCCGGCCCCCGCGACACTGGCAGGATGGGGAGGTCAGCGCTGCCGGGAGGCCCCATGTCCGTAACCACACCGTCGGGTGAACCCCTCCGCCTCGGCGTCCTCACCAGCGGCGGAGACGCCCCGGGAATGAACGCCGCCGTCCGGGCCGTCGTCCGCACCGCGCTCAGCAGGGGCGCCCGGGTCTACGCGATCTACGAGGGCTTCCAGGGGATGGTGGACGGCGGGGACGGCATCCGTGAGCTCGCCTGGTCCGACGTGGGCAGCATCCTGCACAAGGGCGGGACGGTGATCGGCACCTTCCGCAGCCAGGCCTTCCGCACCTGGGAGGGCCGCCGGGCCGCGGCCGCCAACCTGCTGCGGCACGGCATCGACCGGCTGGTGGTGATCGGCGGCGACGGGTCGCTGTCCGGGCTGGACCAGTTCCGGGCCGACTGGCCCGACCTGCTCGCCGAGCTGGTCGCCGCCGGGGAGGTCTCCCCCGAGGTCGCCCAGGCCCATCCCGCCCTGGTCTTCGCCGGCCTGGTCGGCTCCATCGACAACGACCTGGTCGGCACCGACACCACGATCGGGGCCGACACCGCGCTGCACCGCATCCTCGAGGCGGTCGACGCCCTGTCCAGCACCGCCGCCAGCCACCAGCGCTGCTTCGTGGTGGAGGTGATGGGACGCCACTGCGGCTACCTCGCGCTGATGGCCGCGGTCGCCGGCGGCTGCGACTACGTCCTGATCCCCGAGTCGCCTCCCGAGGCCGGCTGGGAGGACGCCATGTGCGCCGCCCTGCGGCAGGCCCGGGCCGGCGGCCGGCGCGACACGATGGTGGTGATCGCCGAGGGGGCCCGCGACAGCGAGGGCAACCCGATCTCGTCCGGCTACGTCCGCGACGTGCTGGAGGACCGGCTGGGCGAGGACACCCGGGTCACCATCCTGGGCCACGTCCAGCGCGGCGGGGCCCCCAGCGCCTACGACCGGTGGGCGTCCACCTGGCTGGGCTACGAGGCCGCGCTGGAGGTGCTGGGTGCCGGCCCGGGCAGCGTCGGGCCGGTGATCGGCTTCCACGGCAACCGGGTCACCCGGGTGCCCCTGGTCGAAGCGGTCGCCCGCACCCGCGAGGTGCCGGCCCTGATCGCCGCCGGCGACTACCAGGCGGCGATGGCCGCCCGCGGCGGCGCCTTCACCGAGATGCGCCAGATCTTCCGGGAACTGGTCGACCCCTCCCCCAGCGCCGGCGTCGACCCGTCCCGGGGCCGACGGATCGGGATCATCCACGCCGGCGGGCTGGCGCCGGGCATGAACACCGCCGCCCGCGACGCCGTCCGGCTCGGGATCCGGCGCGGCCACACCATGCTCGGGATCCACGACGGCTTCCCCGGGCTGCGCGAGGGCCGGGTCGCCGAACTCGGCTGGGCCGACGTGGAGGGGTGGATCGGCACCGGCGGCGCCGAACTCGGGGTGCGCCGCGTCGTCCCGGGAGTGGCCGACCTCTACCCGATCTCGCGGGTGCTGGAGGAGCACCGGGTCGACGCGCTGCTGGTGATCGGCGGCTGGAACGCCTACCAGGCCGCCCACCTGCTGCACCGGGAGCGGGACCGGTTCCCCGCGCTGCGGATCCCGATGGTCTGTGTACCGGCGTCCATCGACAACAACCTGCCCGGCTCGGAGCTGTCGATCGGGGCCGACACCGCGCTCAACGTGATCACCCAGGCGATCGAGCGGCTGAAGGTGTCCGGCGCGGCCGCCAAGCGGGCCTTCGTGGTGGAGACGATGGGCCGCTACTGCGGCTTCCTCGCGCTGCTCAGCGGACTGTCCGGCGGCGCCGAGCGGGTGTACCTGCACGAGGAGGGGATCACCCTCAAGGCGCTGCAGGAGGACGTGGAGTGGCTGCAGCGCTCCTTCGCCACCGGCCGCAAGCTCTTCCTCGCGGTGCGCAACGAGGAGGCGAACTCGCTCTACACCACCGACTTCATGGCCCGGCTGCTGGAGGAGGAGGGCGGCCCGCTGTACGACGTCCGCCAGTCGGTGCTGGGCCACGTCCAGCAGGGCGGTGCGCCGACCCCGGCCGACCGGTTGCTCGCCGCCCGGCTGGTCTCCGGCGCGCTCACCCTGTTGGGCGAGCAGTTCGCCGCCGGCAGTGACGAGGGCCACTATGTCGGTCTGGTGCGCGGCGAGATCCGCCACTCCCCGCTCTCCGGACTGGCCAATGACGTTGACGTCACCTTCCGCCGTCCGCGCGAGCAGTGGTGGCTGGCGCTGCGCCCCGTCCTGGAGGCGGTGTCGAACCCGCCGCAGTGACGTGCGGCACGCGGGGACGGTTCCTCTGTGCCAGAGAACCGTCCCCCTGTGCCGAAGAACCGTCCCCGTGTGCCAGAGAACCGTCCCCGTGTGCGGGAGAACCGTCCCCGTGTGCCGGGGTCAGGCCGAGAAGGTGCTGGTGTCGATCACGTAGCGGTAGCGGACCTGGGAGTTGACCACCTTGTCGTAGGCGTCGCTGATGTCGGCGCCGGCGATCAGCTCGATCTGCGGGGCGAGGCGGTGCCGGGCGCAGAAGTCGAGCATCTCCTGGGTCTCGGCGATGCCGCCGATCTGGGAGCCCGCCAGCACCCGGTTGCCGTTCACGAGCGCATTGACCCGCAGTTCCACCGGGTGCTCGGGCAACCCGACGTCCACCATCACGCCGCCGGGCCGCAGGCAGCCGATCAGTCGGGTGAAGTCCACCCCGGCCGAGACCGTGTTGAGGATCAGGTCGAAGCTGCCGCGCAACAGCCGCAGCGTGTCGGGCTCGGAGGTGGCGTAGTACTCCTTGGCGCCGAACCGCAGGCCGTCCGCCTCCTTCGACCGGGTCTGGCTGATCACCGCCACGTCGGCACCCAGCGCCGCGGCGATCTGGACGCCCATGTGGCCCAGCCCGCCCATCCCGACGATGGCCACCCGCTTGCCGGGGCCGGCGCCCCAGCGGCGCAGCGGGGAGTAGGTGGTGATGCCCGCGCACATCAACGGCGCCGCGCTGGGCAGGTCGATCGAGTCCGGGATCCGCAGCACGTAGTCCTGCTCGACGGTGATGCACGTGGAGTAGCCGCCGGCGGTCGGCAGGCCGTCGCGTCCGGTGGCGGCGTAGGTCCAGATGGTCCCGCCCGGACCGCTGCAGAACTGCTCGGTGCCGGCCAGACAGAACTCGCACTCACCGCAGGAGTCGACGAAGCAGCCGACCCCGACCCGGTCCCCGACCGCGAACCGGGTGACCTCCGATCCGATCTGGCGCACCACGCCGGCCAACTCATGACCAGGCACCAGGGGGTAGCTGACCGGCCCCCACTCGCCCCGGGCGGTGTGGATGTCGGAGTGGCAGATCCCGGCGTAGTTGATGTCGAACACCACCTCGGTGGGTCCGGGCTCGCGACGGTTGATCGTCGTCGGCGCGAACCGTCCGGTCGGGGAATCGATGGCGTAGGCGAGGGCCTGGGGCATGGGGAACTCCTTTGTCGTGCTCCCCATTCTGCCCGCGAATCGACGCGCTGCCACCGAAGGTAACGATCTCGTCACGGTGGCTGAGACCCATTGCGGCCTTGATTGTTCGGAAGGTTTACTAACAAACATGCAGCAGCGTCGCCCAGCGAACTCCCACCGGCATCCGGGCAGCGGTCCCCGCAGCACGCGCCCCGAGGACGGCCGCCGGCTCAACCTGTCGCTGGTGCTGCAGACCCTGTACGACGAGCCGCAGCTGTCCCGGGCCGACCTCGCCCGACGCACCGGCCTCACCCGGGTGACGATCTCCGACCTGGTCGCCGAACTGATGGCCGCCTCGCTGGTCGCCGAGACCGGCACCACCGCCGGTGCCCGGCCCGGCAAGCCGGCCACCATGCTCTCGGTCCGCGACGACAGCCGCGACCTGGTCGCCCTCGACCTGTCCGCCGCCCAGACCATCACCGGCGGTGTGTACAGCCTGCGCGGCGCGCTGCGGCAGTCCGCCTCCCGCGACCTCGGCACCACCACCGGGGAGGACGCCTACGCCGCCGTCCTCGACCTGGCCCGCGAACTGGTCGGACGGGCCGAGAACCCGGTGCTGGGGATCGGCGTCGGCACCCCGGGCACCGTCGACCGGAACGGCACCGTGATCGCCGCCCCCAACCTGGCCTGGTACAACCTGCCGCTGCAGCAGCGGCTCGGCGCCGACCTGGGCGTCCCGGTGCACGTCGAGAACGACGCCAACGCCGCAGTCCTGGCCGAGCGCGCCTTCGCCGACGGCCCGGACAACCTGATCCGCGTCCAGATCTCCTTCGGCCTGGGCGCCGGACTGCTGATCGCCGGCTCGGTCGTCACCGGCAGCTCAGCCGCCGCGGGCGAGATCGGGCACGTCGTCATCGACCACAACGGCGCCCCCTGCCCGTGCGGCAAGAACGGCTGCCTGGAGACCTGGCTGTCGGTGCCCTCGCTGCGGCGCCGGATCGCCGAACGCCCGGACGGGGCCGCCGAGGTGCTGGCCGAGGCGGGACGCCGGCTCGGCATCGCACTCTCCCCCATCGTCGGGATGCTCGACCTGAACGACATCGTGCTGGGCGGGCCGGACGACCTGGTCGACGGGCCGCTGCTGGCGGCCGCCCAGGAGGTCGTCACCGACCGCACCCACGCCGACTTCCGCGGCGCCGTCCGGTTGCGGCTGAGCTCCCTGGGGGCCGACGCCGTGCTGCTCGGCGCGGCCGCCCTCGTCCGTCGTATCCAGCTGGGCGTGTCGTGAACCGGCCCGCCCCCGACCCACAGTCCGGCCACCAGGTCCGAACCGAAAGGAAACCCATGAAGAAGAAGCTGGCCGCGGTGGCCTTGCTCGCCGCGTCTGCCCTGGCAGTCAGCGCCTGCGCCGGCGCGCCTGCCACGAGCCAAACCGCGTCACCGACCGAATCGGCCCCCGCCAGCTCTCCGGCTGCGGTGGCCCAGGACATCACCTTCTGGCTGATCGGAGGTGACACCCCGCAGGCCCTGCGCGACTACCTCGTCACCGAGTACAAGGAGCTCAACGGCGGCACCCTGACCATCGAGGAGCAGACCTGGGGCGACATCATCGCCAAGCTGACCACCTCGCTGCCCGACGCGGCCAACACCCCCGACGTCACCGAGATCGGCAACACCCAGGCCCCGACCTTCACCAACGTGGGCGCCTTCGCCGACATCACCGACATGTACGCCGAACTGGGCGGCGACAAGCTGCTGCAGTCCTTCGTCGAGGTCGGCGCGGTGGACGGCAAGAACTACACGCTGCCCTACTACTTCGGCTCGCGCTACATGTTCTACCGCAAGGACGTCTGGAAGGAGGCCGGCGTCGAACTGCCCACGACGCTGGACGAGTTCAACGCCGCGGTGAAGACGATCGCCGAGAAGAACCCGCGCAACATCAAGGACTTCTCCGGCTTCTTCATCGGCGGCCAGGACTGGCGCAACGGCATCTCCTGGGTGTTCGCCAACGGCGGCGACCTCGCCAGGCAGGAGAACGGCAGCTGGGTGTCCACCCTGTCCGACCCGAACACCATCAAGGGCCTGACCCAGCTGCAGGAGATCCAGCAGGTCGCCTCCAACGCCCCGTCCACCGCCCGCGACACCAGCCCGTGGCTCTACATCAACGACTCCGACGCCGTCCTCGAGGACGGCAAGGTCGTCGACGAGACCTCGCTGGCCGCCGCCACGATCATGGCACCCGGGTGGGCGCACTGGTCGATCGGCGACCTGGTGAAGAACGACGAGGGCAAGGAAGTCCGGCAGTGGAACGACGAGAAGTTCGGCGTCCTGGTGCTGCCCGGCAACGACGGCAAGCCGGCCCCGGTCTTCGCCGGCGGCTCCAACATCGGCATCTCGGCCAAGTCGGAGAACCAGGAGGGGGCCCGCGACCTGCTGCGGATCATCTTCTCGAAGGAGTACCAGACGATGCTCGGCGAGAACGGGCTCGGCCCGGCCAACTCCGACTACGTCTCGGCACTCGGCGACGACGAGTTCGCCACGGCGCTGCGGGAGTCCGCCAGCAACTCCAAGCTCACCCCGGCCGCCCCGGGCTGGGCGGCGGTCGAGGCCTCGCTGAAGCTGGAAGAGTTCTTCGCCGCGATCGCCGAGGGTGGCGACATCACCGCCCTGGCTGCCGAGTACGACGCCCAGATCACGCCGCTGCTGGGCGGCAAGTGATCTGATAGTCACCACGAGGCCCCGCCCGCGCGCGGGCGGGGCCTCGTGCCCTGCCGGCCACCGTCCGTCCCTGCTCCGTCGCAGAAAGGCAGAGCCATGACCGCCCTGCAGAGCCTGTCCGCCGAGGCCCTGGCCGCCAAGGCGGCGGCCGGTCGAGCCCGCCGGCTCGCGGCGCTGGCGCCATACGCCCTGATCATCCCCGCCGTCGCCATCCTGCTCTTCTCGCTCGGCTACCCGATGGTCTGGCAGCTCATCACCTCCACGCAGTCCTTCGGCCTGGCCCAGCAGTTCGGACAGCCGCCTGAGTTCGTCGGGCTCGAGAACTACCTCACCGTCTTCACCTCCGCCGAGACCTGGTCGGTGGTGCTGCGCTCGGTCGCGTTCTGCCTGGTCAACGCCGCCCTGACGGTCGTCATCGGGGTGCTCTCCGCCGTGCTGATGAGCGCCGTCGGCACCGCCGCCCGGCTCACCCTGCAGATCGCGATGCTGGTCGCCTGGGCGATGCCGGTGGTGGCCGCGATGACGGTGTGGACCTGGCTGTTCGACTGGCGCCGCGGGGTGGTCAACTGGCTGCTCACCGCCGCCGGGTTCGACTTCACCAACCACAACTGGCTCGCCGAGCCCGTCAGCTTCTATCTGGTCGCGACCGTCATCGTGGTCTGGATGTCGGTGCCCTTCGTCGCCTTCTCGGTCTACGCCGGGCTCACCCAGGTCTCCGAGGACGTGCTGGAGGCCGCCGCGCTGGACGGCGCGTCCGGACCGCGCCGGTTCTTCCACATCATCGTCCCGATCATCCGCCCCATCTTGATGATCGTGCTGCTGCTGCAGCTGATCTGGGACCTGCGGGTCTTCACCCAGATCCGGATGCTGCAGGACGCCGGCGCGCCGGTCACCACCACCGACCTGCTGGGCACCTACATCTACCGGCTCGGCGTGGCCTCCAGCGACTTCGGGATGGCCTCGGCGCTGTCGGTCTTCGTCCTCGTCCTGACCATCGCGATGAGCGCCTTCTACGTCGTCCGGCTGCTCAAGGAGGACTCCTGATGGCCACCACCGTGCTCGTCAGCACCGCCGCCCGGCCGACGGCCGCACCGGCCCCCCGGGCCCGCCGGCGGGTCCGGCCGGGCAAGCTGCTGCTCAGCGTCCTCGCCGTCGTCCTCGCCGGGGTCTGGGTGTTCCCGGTGTACTGGATGGTGAACTCCTCGCTGCTGCCGAACGCCGTGCTGCAGTCGGTCACCCCGCGGTGGCTGCCGTTCGGCGGCTCACTGGACAACTTCGCCGCTGTGGTCTCGGACGGCCGCTTCCTCGGCGCCCTGCAGATGAGCCTGGCGATCACGCTGCTCACGGTGGCGGTGGCGCTGCTGTTCGCCTTCCTCGGCGCGCTGGCGATCAGCCGGTTCCGGTTCCGGGGCCGGACCTCGTTCGTGCTGGCGCTGCTGTTCATCCAGATGCTGCCCGCCGAGGGGCTGTTCATCGCCCAGTACAAGCTGATGAGCACCGTCGGGCTGCTGAACAATGTGATCGGCGTCTCGCTGCTCTACATTGCCGCCGTGATCCCCTTCACCATCTGGATGCTGCGCGGCTTCGTCGCCGGCATCCCGGCCGATCTCGAGGAGGCTGCGATGGTGGACGGCTGCACCCGGCCGCAGGCCTTCTTCCGGGTCACCTTCCCGCTGCTGGCCCCCGGCCTGGTGGCGTCGGGGGTGTACGCCTTTCTGCAGGCCTGGAACGAGTTCACCGTCGCCCTGGTCATCCTGCAGGACCAGGACGCGATGACGCTGCCACTGTGGCTGCGCACCTTCATCCTGCAGAGCGCGAACCGGGCCACCGACTGGGGCCAGGTGATGGCCTCCTCGACACTGGTGGCGATCCCGGTGATCGTCTTCTTCCTGCTGGTGCAGGGCCGGCTGACCTCCGGCCTGGTGGCCGGCGCGGTGAAGGGCTGAGCTGTGCCGAAGACCTCCGACCCCGGCCCGCTCAGCCTCGGCATCGACATCGGCGGCACCAAGGCGCACGGCGTGGTGCTGGACGCCGCCGACCGGGTGCTGGCCCAGCACCTGCTGCCCACCGAACCGACCGGCCAGGGGGTGCGGCGCACCGTGCTCGCGGTCGCGTCCGGCCTCGCCGGCGCGCTGGGGATCGGGCTGGGCGACTACTCCTCGGTCGGCCTGGGCATCCCCGGCTTCGTCGACCACAACCTCGGCGTGGTCGAGACCGCAGTCAACCTCGGCATCACCCACACCGACCTGGCCGGGCTGCTGGCCGCCGACTTCCGGGTCGCCGCGCGGGTGGAGAACGACGTGAAGGCGACCGCGCTGGGTGCCGGGCTGGTGCTCGGCAAGACCCACCGCGACCTGGTCTACGTCAACCTCGGGACGGGCGTCGCGGCCGCCGCGATCAGCAACGGCCGCCTCGTCCGGGGCGCCCGCAACGGCGCCGGCGAGATCGGCCACCTGGTCATCGAGCCGAGCGGCGAGCTGTGCGCCTGCGGGCAGCGCGGCTGCCTGGAGACGGTGCTGGGCGGTGCCCACCTGACCCGCCGGCTCGACCGGCTCGGGAGCGATCTGGAGCGGCTGGGCGGCGACCCGCGTCCGGTCGCGGTCGCCGAGGCCGACCGGATCGTCTCCGCCCTGGCCAGCGCGGTCACGCTCGTGGTGATCACCTACGACTCGGCTGCGGTAGTGCTCGGCGGCGGGATCCTGCGCGGCGCGGACTGGCTGCGTCCGCGACTGGAGGACGAGTTGCGCGGCCGCGCCTTCGGCTCGCCCTTCCTGGCCGGGCTGGCGGTCGCCGACCGGCTGGTCGAACTGCCGGACGAGATCCCGGTCGCCGCGATCGGCGCGGCCGTGGTGGGACGCAAGAAGGAGCTCCGCGCCCGCGCCGAGCACCTGGTGACGGGAGGCTGAACGATGGCGACGCGCAACGGGCAACGGCTGCGGGCGGTGGTGCTGGCCGGCGGCCAGGACCAGGCCACCCGCGACCTGCTGCTGCAGCCGCTGGCCGGCTCGACGGTCATCGAGCAGACCCTGGCCAATGTCACCGCAGTGGTGCCGAAGCGGGACGTGATCATCGTCGTCGCCGAGCAGGACCGGTCCATCCGCGAGCACCTCGGAGACAGCTGGACCTATGTCGACCAGACCGTGCAGGCCGGCACCGGGGACGCGGTGCGCTGCGCCCGGTTCGAGCTGGAGGGCTTCACCGGGGACGTGCTGATCGCCTACGGCGACACCCCGCTGCTGCGCTCGGCCTCGCTGCGCGGCCTGCTGTGGCGACACAAGCTGAAGGGGGCCCAGTTCTCGCTGCTGACCGCCGTCCTGCCCGATGGCGAGGACTACGGACGGATCCGGCGCGACCCGGACGGCCGGATCACCGAGATCGTCGACGACGCCGACCAGTCCGCCGACGACGAGCGGATCACCGAGGTCAACGTCGGGGCCTACGTCGCCGACAACGCGCTGCTGATCCCCGAACTGGACGTGATGGCGGCCAGCGGCGAGCACCGGCTGACCGAACTGGCGCAGCGGGTGATCGACCAGGGCGGCACCGTCGCGTCCTACACCGTGGTGGACGCCGGCGAGGTGCAGGGGATCAACTCCGACGAGGAGCTGCGGGCCGCCGCCGACATCGTGCTGAAGCGGCTGTTCGCGCCGCAGCACGCCATCGAGACCGGGGAGATCCAGTTCGGCACCGGCGGCTGGCGGGCGCTGATCGGCGAGGGGTTCACGATCCACAACGTCCGCCGGCTCTGCCAGGCGATCGCCAACCAGATCACCCGGACCGGCCGGGAGCGATTGGGCGTGGTGGTCGGCGGCGACCGGCGCTTCCTGTCGCGGGAGTCGGTCGAGGCGGCCGCCGAGGTCTTCGCCGGCAACGGCATCGGGGTCCACCTGCTCACCGAGGACGTGCCCACCCCGCTGGTCACCTTCGCCGCCCCCCACCTGGGCACCGCCTACGGCCTGGTCTTCACCGCCTCCCACAACCCGCCGCAGTGGAACGGGCTGAAGCTCTTCCGCTCCGACGGGTCGCTACCGCTGGAGGACGAGACCGACGCCCTCACCGCAGAGGCCAATGAACTCAGCCAGGCCGACGTGGTCTCCATCGGGCTCGACCTGGCGACCTCGGTCGGGCTGGTTCGCGAGGCCGACCTGACCAATGACTACATCGACGCCATCGAGCAGATCATCGACCTGCGGACCATCCGCCGGGCCCGGCTGCGGGTGGTGGTGGACGCGATGTACGGCACCTCCCAGCTCACCCTCGGCACGATCCTGTCCGACGCCCGCTGCCGCGCCGAGTTCATCCACGACCGGCACAACCCGCTGTTCGGGGGCCGGTCCCCCGCCCCGGACCCGGAGCGGCTCTCCACGCTGATCGACATCGTTCGCCACTCGGGGCGGCGGGTCGACCTCGGGATGGCGACCGACGGGGACGCCGACCGGATCGCGATCATCGACGAGCAGGGCCGCTACATCTCGACCAACGACCTGCTGCTCGTCCTGTACTGGTACCTGCACGAGGTGCGCGGCGAGCGCGGCGGGGTGGTCCGCAACCTGGCCACCACCCACCTCCTGGACCGGCTGGCCGACGCCTTCGGCGAGCCGCACCTGGAGGTGCCGGTCGGCTTCAAGCACATCACCGCCGGGATGGACGCGATCGGCGCCGTGATGGGCGGGGAGAGCTCGGGCGGCCTCACGATCCGCGGGCACATCAAGGGCAAGGACGGCGTCTTCGCCTGCGCCCTCGTGGTCGAGATGCTGGCCCGTACCGGCAAGACGTTGAGCGAGCTGCTGGAGACCGTCTACGCGATCACCGGACGGCTCTACCAGGTCGAGCACGGGATCCCGGCCACCCCGGACCTGCGGGTGGAACTGCCCCGCCGGATGGCGACCGCCAGCCCGACCCGGGTGGCCGGCTACCCGGTGACCCGGATCGACACCCTGGACGGCATCAAGCTCCACCTCGAGGGCGGCGCCTGGGCGCTGCTGCGCTTCTCCGGTACCGAGCCGGTGCTGCGGATGTTCGTCGAAGCCGAGACCCCCGCCAAGGCCGCCGAGCTGATCGACTGGCTCGAGGCCTTCGCCTCCGGCTCGTGACCCGACACACGGGGACGGTTCTCCCGCACACGGGGACGGTTCTCCCGCACACGGGGACAGACCTCGCACCAGCCCTCCCGCCCAGCCCACTGACCCGCTAGGAGTCCCGCCAGATGCGCTACGGCTATTTCGATGATGACCGGCTCGAGTACGTCATCGACCGGGTGGACGTCCCGGCCTCGTGGATCAACTACCTCGGCGTCGAGGACTGGTGCACGGTCATCAACCAGAACGCCGGCGGCTACAGCTTCTACCGCTCCAGCCAGCAGGGCCGGGTGACCCGGTTCCGCCCCAACGGCGTCCCGCTCGACCGCCCCGGCCACTACCTGTACCTGCGCGACGACGCCGACGGCGACTACTGGACGGCGTCCTGGCAGCCGGTCGGCAAGCCGCTGGACGAGGCCCGCTACCGCACCCGCCACGGGCTGAGCTACTCGGTCTTCGAGTCCTCCTACCGCAGCATCGACGCCAGCCAGCGGGTCTTCGTCCCGCTCGGCGAGGACGCGGAGGTCTGGGACGTCACCCTCACCAACACCGGGGCGGACGAGCGCACCCTGTCGCTGTTCGGCTACGTCGAGTTCAGCTTCCACTCCGTCCAGATCGACAACGAGAACTTCCAGATGTCGCTCTACGCCTCCGGCACCGACTTCGCTGACGGGGTGGTCGAGTACGACTTCTACTACGAGCCCTGGACCTACCACTACTTCACCGCGACACCCGACCCGGTCGGCTTCGACACCCTGCGGGACTCCTTCCTGGGCGCCTACCGCACCGAGACCGACCCGCTCGCGGTGGAACGCGGCGAGTGCTCCGGCTCGCAGGGCACCACGGGCAACCACTGCGGGGCGCTGCACCACCGGGTCACCCTGGCGCCCGGCCAGACCGTCCGGCTCGCCTACGTCCTGGGTTACGGACGGCGCGAGGTCGGCGCCCGGCTGCGCGAGCGGTACGCCGACCCGGCCGCGGTGGACGCGGCGCTGGCCGACCTGGCCGAGTACTGGCGGCGCAAGCGGGAGGTGTTCGCGCTGGCGACCCCGTCACAGGCGATGAACACCCTGCTGGGCAGCTGGACCCTGTTGCAGGCCGAGACCTGCGTGGTCTGGTCGCGGTTCGCGTCCTTCGTCGAGGTGGGCGGACGGGTCGGGCTGGGCTACCGCGACACGGCGCAGGACATCATGAGCGTCGTCCACACCAACGCCGGCAAGGTGCGGCAGCGGATCGAGGAGCTGCTGCACGGCCAGATGTCGTGGGGCTACGGCCTCCACCTGTTCGACCCGCTGCTGTTCACCGAGAACCAGCGTCCCGACATCCCGGTCGGGGTGAAGCTGCCGACCGTGGTGCCGAGCCGGGCCGGCGACCTCGTCCACGGGCTGGCGGACGCCTGCTCCGACGACCACCTGTGGCTGGTGCCGTCGGTGGTGGAGTACCTGAAGGAGACCGGCGACCTGGCCCTGCTCGACCAGGTGGTGCCCTTCGCCGACTCGGGGATGGCGCCGGCCGAACGTGCCGCGGTGTTGGGCGAGGCCGCCGGGCGGTTCGACGCCGCCCCGGCCACGGTCTACGAGCACCTGCGGCGGGCGATCGGATTCACCGCCGAGCAGGTCGCCGCGAACGGCATCGCCAAGGGCCTGCGGGCGGACTGGAACGACTGCCTCAACCTGGGCGGCGGGCAGAGCGCGCTGGTCACCTTCCTGCACGTCTGGGCGGCCAGGGCGCTGGCCGAGGTCGTCAGCCACCTGGCCGTGACCGACCCCGGTCGGGCGGCTTCCTGGCGGGCCGAGGCGGAGTGGCTGGCGGAGATTGCCGACCGGGTCACCGAGGCGGCCAATGCCGAGCTGTGGGACGGCGCCTGGTACCTGCGCGGCTTCACCCGCGACGGGGTGAAGGTCGGCTCGGCCGGTAACGAGGAGGGCCGGATCTTCCTGGAGCACATGGCCTGGGCGGTGATCTCGGGGGCCGCCTCGGCCGAGCGAGCCACCTCGGCGATGGACGCCGTCCGCACCCACCTGGCCAGCCCGTACGGCACCCACTTGTGCTGGCCGAGCTACACCACGGTGGACGACACCATCGGCTACGTCACCCGGGTCTATCCCGGCGTGAAGGAGAACGGCGCCATCTTCAGCCACCCCAACGCCTGGCCGATCATCGCCGAGACGATGCTCGGCCGCGGCGAGCAGGCGATGGCCTACTACGACGCGCTGGCGCCCTACCACGCCAACGACAGCATCGAGGTGCGCGGTGCCGAGCCCTACGTCTACGCCCAGTTCCTCTACGGCCGCGACCACGAGTACTACGGCAGGGCGCAGAACCCGTGGCTGACCGGCACCGCCGGCTGGATGTACACCGCGGCCACCAAGTACCTGCTCGGGGTCCGTCCGGACTTCGACGCGCTGGTGGTCGACCCGTGCATCCCGCCGGACTGGGACGGGTTCACCGTCACCCGGCAGTGGCGGGGCGCGACCTACCAGATCGAGGTCAGCAACCCCGACCACGTCAGCGCCGGGGTCGCCTCGGTCGAACTGGACGGGGTCCCGCTCGACCCGGTCACCGACCCGGTCCGGGGCCGGACGGTGGCGCGGGTGCCGGCCGGGGCCGGCGTCCATCGCCTCGTGGTGCGGCTCGGGTAGTCCGATGGAGACCCCACCGCCCGCGGCGACAACTCCCGACCCGCTGACCGTGCCCCGTCCCAGGACGCCGGTCACCCCGCCCGCCGCGGCCCCGTCCGCCGGGGTCTGGGGCCGGGCGCTGGTCGCCTGGGCGGTGCTCGGACTGGCGCTGTGGCGGGCGGTCGGGGACTACCTGGCCCGCGACATCCTGGTCGGCGGGATGACCTACCGGGTCGGGGACTGGGTGATCAACTATGCCGGCGGGTTCGTCCGCCGCGGCCTGTTCGGCGAGTTGCTGTTCACGCTCAGCCCGCCCGGCGGGGCGCTGTGGCTGCTGTTCGGCTTCCAGCTGGCGTGCTACGGCATCGTGCTGGGCTACGTCGCTGCCTTCCTGCACCGGACCCGGTACGCCTGGCCGGCGGTCGCGCTCGCCTGCGGCCCGGCCGGGCTGGCCTTCATCGGCTGGGACGTAGAGGGCGGCTGGCGGAAGGAGATCATCGTCTTCGCCGCGATCGCGCTGCTCGGCTGGGCCCGGCGCAGTAGCGGACGGCGGCAGGCCGTCCTGACGGTCGCGGCGTTGGTTGTCTTCGGCCTGGCGGCCTTCGCCTGGGAGGCGAGCTGGTTCGCGCTCCCGATCCTGCTGTACCTGCTGCGCCGGCCGGACGGCCGCCCCGAGCTGCGCCGCTGGCCGTCCTGGGCGATCCTCGGGCTCGGCCTGGCCGGGACCCTCGCCGGGGTGCTGGCCCGGGGCGATGCCGCCGTGGTGCGGGCGGTCTGCCGCCGGGTGGTCGAGGAGGGCCTGAACCGCGACCTGTGCCTCGGCGCGATCGGGATGCTCGACCAGCCCCTGGTCGCGGCGCTGGAGGCGGTCGCCGTCCGGTTCCCGCTGTACTGGTGGTTCCTGGCGCTGCTGCCGCTGGCGCTGCTGCCGGTGCTCACCAGCCCGTGGCTGCGGCGCAACTGGCCGTGGTTCCTGGCCACCGTGGTGGCGGTGCTGCCGCTCTACGTGATCGCCGAGGACTACGGTCGCTGGGCGCACCTGCTGCTGATGGCACCCGCCCTGGCGATCATGGCCGGCGACCTGCGTGAGGTCGCCTCACGGCTGTGGAGCGGCTGGCTGACGGTGCCCTATCTGACCCTGTGGGGTCTGCCGCACTGGTTGTTCCCCGACGACGCCTGGCCGTGGCGCAGCTTCCTGGCCACCCTGCTGACCGTCCTCGGCGTGCCGCCGGGCTGAGCCGCGGTTCGCCGGCGCTGCCCGCGGATACTGGGGCGGTGACCTCCGACCCCGGCCGCCCGGCGGCGCCGCTGCGCAGGGTGATCCTGATCCCCGACTCCTTCAAGGGGACCCTCAGCTCGACCGAGATCTGCCAGGCGATGGCGTCCGTGCTCGCCGTCCACCAGCCGCAGGCCGAACTGGTGGCGCTCCCGGTGGCCGACGGCGGGGAGGGCAGCGTCGACGCCTTCCTGGCCGCCGTCGGGGGCGAGCGCGTCCCGGTGCGGGTGACCGGGCCGTTCCCGGGCGAGCAGGTGGAGGCGTTCTACGGTCGGCTGGACGGCGGCACCGCGGTGGTCGAGATGGCGGCCGCCGCCGGGCTGCCGCTGGCGGAGGGACGGCTGGCGCCCGCGCTGACCACCACCTACGGGGTCGGCGAGCTGATCCTCGCTGCGGCGCGGGACGGGGCGCGGCGGCTGGTGATCGGGGCCGGCGGCTCGGCCACCACCGACCTCGGGACGGGAGCCGCGGCCGCGGTCGGGGTGGTCTTCCACGACGCCGACGGCAAGCCGTTCGTGCCGACCGGGGCGACGCTGGACCGGATCACCGCCATCGACACCTCGGGGATCGACCCCCGGGTGCGGGCCTGCGAACTGACGGTGATGTGCGACATCGACAACCCGCTGTACGGCCCGCGCGGCGCGGCTCACGTGTTCGGCCCGCAGAAGGGCGCCGACCCGGCGATGGTCGCCTTCCTGGACGACCAGTTGCGGGCCGGGGCGGCGGCGATCCGCCGCGAGCTCGGCGTGGATATCGCCGAGGTGCCGGGCGCCGGGGCGGCCGGCGGCCTGGCGGGCGGACTGCTGGCCTTCCTGGGGGCGACGCTGCGCCAGGGCATCGACGTGGTGCTGGACGCCACCGGCTTCGACGACCTGGTCGCCGGGGCGGACCTCGTCCTGACCGGGGAAGGCCGGATCGACTCCCAGTCGCTGTCGGGCAAGGTCGTGGTGGGGGTGGCTCGCCGGGCCTCGCGGCACGGCGTCCCCGTGATCGCGGTCGTCGGCCAGGCCGGGGAGGGCTACGAGGGCGTCTTCGACCTGGGCGTCACCCGGGTCGAGGCGACGAGCCCGCCCGGGCGTCCGTTCAGCCAGGCCCGGCTGACCGCCCGCGAGGACCTGGTCGCCACCCTGGAGCGCCTGGCCGCCACCCTCTGACCTCCACATCGAGGGCCACCCT